>JAATGH010000063.1 GCA_015654745.1 Enterobacterales bacterium | reverse complement strand
CGCTTTAGCGATGGCGAAGTCAGCGTGCAAATCAATGAAAATGTACGCGGTGGTGATATATTCATCATCCAGTCTACCTGTGCGCCAACCAACGATAACCTGATGGAACTGGTTGTTATGGTTGACGCGTTGCGTCGGGCATCCGCCGGACGCATCACCGCGGTTATCCCCTACTTCGGTTATGCTCGCCAGGATCGGCGTGTACGCTCCGCGCGCGTGCCGATCACCGCCAAAGTGGTGGCTGACTTTTTGTCCAGCGTCGGCGTTGACCGCGTTTTGACTGTGGATCTCCATGCGGAACAGATCCAGGGTTTCTTTGACGTTCCGGTCGATAACGTATTCGGTAGTCCGATCCTGCTGGAGGATATGCTGCAACAGGACCTGGAGAATCCCATTGTCGTCTCGCCGGATATCGGCGGCGTGGTCCGCGCCCGCGCTATCGCCAAATTGCTCAACGATACCGATATGGCCATTATCGACAAACGCCGTCCGCGGGCCAACGTATCACAGGTGATGCATATCATCGGTGATGTGGCGAACCGCGACTGTGTGTTGGTGGATGATATGATCGATACCGGCGGCACCTTATGCAAGGCGGCGGAAGCGCTGAAAGATCGTGGCGCGAAGCGGGTTTTCGCTTATGCGACCCACCCTATTTTCTCCGGTAACGCCTACGAGAACATCAAGAGTTCGGTTATTGATGAAGTGATTGTTTGCGACACGATCCCTTTGGATCCGAAAATCAAAGCCTTACCGAATGTCCGGACCCTGACGCTCTCGGGGATGTTGGCCGAGGCCATTCGTCGTATTAGTAACGAAGAATCCATTTCCGCCATGTTCGAGCACTAAGACCCAAGGGCGTCGTCGCTGACGCGGCGCGCCCTGCTCTGCTGGTATGATCGCGGTACGATCCGCCAAAAAAAATCCCGAACCCGGTGGAGGGGTTCAGGACGCGGAAAGCGTGCAAGCGTAAAATGACGTAAAAATTCAGGTGGTAATGGTTGGCATTACCGCGCGCCGGGATTAATGATGTTGGCTACGGCGACAACGCGCGTCAAATCTACGGTGCCACCAATAGCGATCGGAAACGCCTTCGTGCCCACCCATGCGAGCTCCGGCGACCCACAGCAGCGCGCCGATAAAGATTCCCATAATGGCGCCATGGGCAATCAGCGTAGTAAAGTGCAGTTGCGGCAGTTGGTTAAGCACCGAACAGGCCAGTCCAACTATCATCATTATCATGCCCACACCCATCAGTCCGTTGCCACATAAGAGTGCTGATTTACGTTTCATCGTTCACCTCCGGGTTGTCAATGAAAGCGAGAAGGTCTTTCTCTCTCCCTTAATCAATTTCTGTTTAAAGTATAGTCATTAGCTTCCTAATCGAATCGTGCCAGCGATCACAGCGTTGTTAAATAGTCACACAAATTGCAAAAAAACATTTCGCTTACGCAGCCGGCACCGGGTGAAACCCAATGCCGGTTTTATTGGCAAAGAATTCAATTTGTCGGGACGTTCCTGAAACAATTAAGAGATCTGTTGGCAAAATCAGGGTATCCGGTGTGATATGTTGAAAATATTCATTAGCACGTTTCACACCCACTACCGTCAAACCAAATATCCGTTGTATCCCGGTTTCAGCAATTGAATGATGGTGCATTGAAATAGGAGCCGACACTTTTGCGATGGCTAACTGGTCATCGAACTCGATAAAATCAAGTATTTTCCCGGTAACAAGATATGCAACGCGTTCACCCATGGCGGCTTCTGGATACACGACGTGATGCGCGCCAATACGTTCTGCAATTTGCCCATGCGCGGTTGATGTGGCTTTGACCCAAATATCATTAATACCCAGCTCCAGCAGCACCATGATAGTCATAATACTGGCGGCAAGATCTGAGCCAATGCCAACAATCGCATGATTAAAATCAGCAACCCCAATTTGCCTCATGACAGTCACGTTAGTGGAATCGCATTGCACCGTATGGGTCAACGTTTCTGCCCATTTCTGAATGAGTGCTTCATTATTGTCAATGCCCATAACATCGTGCCCCATTCGCATCAGGGATTGCGCCACCGCACCGCCAAAGCGCCCTAAACCGATAACCACGACGCTATCCGGTTTTGAAGGCAAAAAATGCCGTGAAATGAAATTAGCCAACAATAGGATGCTCCTCTGGGTAACGATAATTCATCTGTCGGTCGCTGAGCGCCAATGAAGCGGCTAAGGTGATAGTTCCAACTCGCCCAACGTACATTAAAATAATTAATACAAGTTGATCGACCGGAGGAAGATCGGCAGTAATGCCTGCAGATAGCCCGACGGTGCCAAATGCTGATATGACCTCGAAAATAACCTGGTCAGTGGGAAATGTTGTGGTGTAGAGAAGGATCAGAGTTGCCAGCATTATTACTGCACATCCAAACACTAGCACGGTGATGGTTTGTCGCTGTACCGATAAACCAACGCGTCGCCCGAAGGCTTCACAGTAATTCCGGCCTCTAATCTCAGAAATCACCAACAATACCAGGATGGCTAATGTTCCCACTTTGACACAGCCCGCGGTACCCGCACTTCCACCGCCAATAAACATCAGAAAATAATGTAAGGCCCAGCTTTCACGCGTCAATGCGCCGATGTCGATGGTATTAAACCCGGCGGTTCGTGACGACACCGACGCAAAAGCACAAGATAAAAGTCTATCCGCCATGGACCAGCCGCCAAGCGTGTTTGGGTTATCCCATTCAAATAACGCGAGAATAATAAATCCCGATAGCAACAATATCGCTGTGCCCAGCAGGGTGAGTTTGGTATGCATGGAATAGTGGCGGTAGTGACAACCTTTGTAACGCAGATCGTAAAGCACGGGGAAACCAAGGCCGCCAAGAATAATAGCGATCATTATGGGTAATAGAATGAACGCATCCGTGGCAAAACGCATCAGACTGTCCGGATAAATAGAGAATCCAGCATTGTTGAAGGCCGATACGGCATGAAACATGCCGCTCCAGATTGATGCGCCCCATGAATAATCATAAGCCAAATGCAGTCTCATCGTTAAACCAGCGCAAATGACGGTTTCTGAAATGAGCGTTACCAAAAATACGAGTTTAGCGACGGCGGCGATATTACCTAAGCCAAAAGAATGGGTTTCGATCTGCGCAATAAGTTTGGTTTGTAACCGAAGTGATTTATTAACCATTAAACCAAGCAGCGTGGCCGCCGTCATCATCCCAAAGCCGCCTATCTGAAATAGGACCATGATAATGACTTGGCCAAAACCGGACCAATACGTACCCGTGTCGACAATTGACAGACCTGTTACGCAAACGGCAGAGACGGCGGTGAAAAATGCGGTTAGCCAAGCAGCGGAGGTGCCCGCTGCGTTAGATATTGGCAGCATCAGCATTCCAGTACCGACGACCATGGTCAGCAGAAAGCTCAGGGCCACTATTTGGGCTGGATGAAACCGCATTTTCATAGTATTGCTCACAATTTAAGTAAAATAATATAAATAGATGAACAAAACTTTAGCGTTCAGCATTAAGGAAATAAACGCTAATGATTTTCAGAACAATGGATGTCGTATTGTCGCGGCAAAAAGATAATAGCACCGTGAAACTGCCGGCCATGAATAGCGCGCATGTTCAGGGCGCTTAGCAAAAGCCACGGTTGAAGCTTATCACTAGGCTATTTATAACAATACACTTATAGGTGGTCAATAATGGTTTTTAAGCGTAATTGAATGACCGGTCACAATTAGACGCGATAAGAAGGGCCATCCTATATCCAGTAGATATCTAGTTGGGCAACGGCGACAAGGAGATGTCATATGTACAAAGATGATGTAGAAGTCATGTCCAGCATGGCGATTGCACTGCTGATTATTGCTTTGTTCTGCGCCTTGCTGTAGGACCAGACGGTTTAACCGGCAGCGTTAAGCCCTAAGGCGCAGGGGCTTGGCTTAAGTCATGTTCGATAAGATCCTGATCGCCAATCG
>JAATGH010000208.1 GCA_015654745.1 Enterobacterales bacterium | reverse complement strand
TCCCCCTCCCAGATAATGGCGGTTTGATCGCCGCGCTCCGCCAGATGCCGGTCCAGGCAATTGGCGGAAACATTCAGCGTCCCATCCTCGTACCAGCGGATTCGCACGTGTCCGGGATCGAATGAAGTATTTTTGACGACGCTATACGGCGTGACCCAATCGATGATTTTGCCCTGTTGGTCCCAAAACGCCTCCGGGTCGGTTACCGACTGCTGATACATCTGTTGATATTGTTCCCTTGAAATAAGGGCATGCTGAGCAATGTTGGCCGGAATCGGATAAGTGTGCGAATGGCTCATGGTTTCCCCTCTTGTATTTGTTAATATTATGTCAATCACAAGTTAATTAAACCTATGGTTAGGGGCTTTGTTTGTTATTTGCGCGGTAGATCACGTATCTTCGGTATGGGTTTACACAAAGGGATCAAAAATTATCGTTAAGTCAGAATTCCAGCGGATTATTTCGCCGGCTAGGGCGGGGGAGGGGCCGTCATGTTAAGCGTTGGCGGAATAGGAATAAAAGCCGGCAAAAAAAAATAGTGGCGTCTGAATATTCGGCGCCATGCGTAGGAGAATGCACCGTCGTGGGTTATTACGCCTTATATTACAGTGGATTGATGATGTTTCATGGGTAATTTCCGTGGATAAACGATAAATGACGGCGAAAGGCATATAAAACAGCACTTGCAATGGTGCTTTTTCAAATGGTACAGAGTTACCTCTTAAAATTAAGGTCTTGTGTACATAGAAACCGCCGCAAGTAGCAAGCACGTGTTTAATAGCGTAAATATTACCAGGTCCGAACAGCGTTTGGCCTCGGCGGGATCACTTCGGGAAAATGATTTTGTTATGAAAAAGTTAAAAATTACCCTTGCCTGGCAAATCCTGGTGGCGCTGATCCTGGGGATCGGCGTCGGTGCGATTTTACATAATCATGTCGACAGTCGTGAATGGATCATCGGCAATATACTGTCGCCGGCTGGTGATATTTTTATCCGGCTGATAAAAATGATCGTGGTGCCGATCGTCATTTCCACGTTGATCGTAGGTATTGCCGGCGTCGGCGACGCCAAGAAACTAGGGCGTCTTGGCCTGAAAACCATTATCTACTTTGAAATTATCACCACATTGGCCATTGTGCTGGGTATTACCCTGGCCAACGTTTTCCAGCCTGGGCATGGTATAGACATGTCCGCGCTGGCGGTGGTGGATATTTCCCAATATCAAAAAACCAGTGAGCAAGTACAGTCGGGCAGCCATGGGCTGGTGGGCACGATCTTGTCATTGATTCCACCGAACATCTTTGCCGCCATGGTGCATGGCGATATGTTGCCGATTATCTTCTTCTCCGTGCTGTTTGGCCTGGGTCTGGCGGCGTTGCCCATTGAAACCAAGACGCCGTTGCTTAATGTTTTCAAGGCCGTAGCCGAGACCATGTTTAAGGTAACCCATATGATCATGCGTTACGCGCCGGTCGGCGTATTCGCGCTGATTGCCGTAACGGTGGCCAATTTTGGATTTTCATCCCTGGTACCCTTGGCCAAGCTGGTGCTGCTGGTTTACGCCGCAATTATCTTTTTCGCGTTGGTGGTGTTGGGAGCGGTGGCGCGGTTGTGCCATTTACGTATCTGGACGCTGATCCGCATCCTGAAAGAGGAGTTGATACTGGCTTATTCAACCGCCAGTTCGGAAAGCGTGCTGCCGCGTATTATCGAGAAGATGGAAGCCTATGGCGCACCGCGCTCCATCACCAGTTTTGTCGTGCCCACCGGCTATTCATTTAATCTGGACGGTTCGACCCTTTATCAAAGCATCGCCGCCATTTTTATTGCCCAGCTATATGGAATCGATTTGTCCATCGGCCAGGAAATCATCCTGGTCCTGACCCTGATGGTGACCTCCAAGGGTATTGCCGGCGTCCCGGGCGTCTCTTTCGTGGTGCTGCTGGCTACGCTTGGCACCGTGGGCATTCCCCTGGAGGGACTGGCGTTTATCGCCGGGGTCGATCGCAACCTCGATATGGCGCGCACGGCATTGAACGTGGTGGGCAACGCGTTGGCGGTGCTGGTGGTTGCCAAATGGGAAAATCAGTTTGATAGCGATAAGGCCATGGCGTATGAAAAAGAGATATTGACCTTGCGGACGGCGCCAACCCTGCCGCTTTAGGGCTGAAAGGTGTTGTGCTATGACTCTGGATTCCGGAGCTGGCAACGACGTGCTTGTGGGTATGATGGATGGCCCTCGTCCTTGAGCGCCATCTATCTAAAGAAGTGAGATCCGCGAAGCGTTGTTTATGCGATTAGCCCTTCCGATGCAGTAGCCGGTATAACGCAGGAATCACCAACATCGATAGTAGCGGCGCGCTGACCATCCCGCCAATCATCGGCGCGGCGATCCGTTGCATCACCTCCGAACCGACGCCGCCGCCCCACATAATAGGCAACAGTCCGGCCATGATGGTCGCCACCGTCATCACCTTGGGCCTAACGCGCAGTACCGCCCCTTCCTGAATCGCCGCCAACATTTGCTGTTCGGTTAACGGTTCAGCGCCGGTACGATGATTTTCCATGGCATGATTGAGATAGAGCACCATTATCACCCCAAATTCCGACGCCACCCCCGCCAAGGCAATAAAGCCCACCGCGGCCGCCACCGATAAATTGTAATGCAGCAGATATAGCAGCCAGACGCCGCCAATTAACGCAAAGGGCAGGGTGCCCATAATCAGCAATGCGTCCCGCACCCGGCCGAAGGTGACGTACAACAGCACGAAAATGATTGCCAGGGTAAAGGGCAGAACGATTTTCAGCTTGGCGCTGGCGCGTTCCAGATACTCAAATTGTCCAGACCAGCTTAACGAGACGCCCTCAGGTAACTTAACCTGCTGGGCCACCGCCTGCTGCATGTCCTCCACCGCCGATTTTAAATCCCGGCCACGTAAATCCACATAGATCCAATCCGACAGCCGGGCATTCTCACTTTTAAGCATCGGGGGCCCGTCGCTGACCCGAATATCCGCTAAATCGGCCAAGGTCACCAACGCTCCGCCGGCGGTCACCACCGGAAAATCCCGTAACTTTTGCACGGAATCCCGGAGCTCGCGGGGATAACGCACGTTGATGGGAAACCGTTCCCGGCCCTCGATGGTTTCACCGATATTATCGCCGCCCACCACTGATGCCACGATGGATTGCAGTTCCGCTACCGATACCCCGTAACGGGCGGCGCGCACCCGATCAATGTTGATATCAACGTAGCGACCGCCGTTGAGCCGCTCCGCCAGGGCGGAAGTGACGCCCGGCACGTTTTTCACCACGCGTTCGATCTGCTGCGCCACCGCCTCGATTTGATTGATATTATTGCCGTTGACCTTAATGCCCACCGGGCTTTTGATGCCGGTGGCCAGCATATCCAGCCGATTGCGGATCGGTGGTACCCATACGTTGGCCACCCCCGGCAATGACACTGCTCGGTCCAGCTCCTGCACCAGCTTGTCGGTGGTCATTCCCGGCCGCCATTGTTCCTTTGGCTTGAAATGAATCGTGGTCTCCAGCATGGTTAATGCCGCCGGGTCGGTGGCGGAATCCGCTCGGCCCGCCTTACCGAATACCGTATCGACTTCCGGCACGGTTTTAATCAACCGGTCGGTTTGCTGCAGTAACCTGGCCGCCTCGCGGGCGGAGATACCCGGCAGGGTTGACGGCATATAGAGCAAATCGCCTTCGTCCAGTGCCGGCATAAATTCCGTGCCTAAGCGGCTCAATGGGAATAACGTGATGATTAACAGAGCAAAAGATAAGGCCAAGGTGGTTTTAGGCCAGGTCAGCACCCGTTCCAATAAGGGCTGATATAGCCTGATCAATCCGCGGTTGATGGGATTAGCATGTTCATCGGGAAT
Source organism: Enterobacterales bacterium (assembly GCA_015654745.1). Classification (GTDB taxonomy): domain Bacteria; phylum Pseudomonadota; class Gammaproteobacteria; order Enterobacterales; family Enterobacteriaceae; genus Acerihabitans. The sequence goes on along the minus strand of JAATGH010000208.1, from coordinate 8,970 downwards.
GCGGCCGCGAATAAAATATCCCATCAGTACCGGTACCAGCGTAATGCCCAAACCCGCTGAGATCGCCATGGCATAGGTTTTAGTGAACGCCAAGGGGCCGAACATTTTGCCCTCCTGCGCTTCCAAGGAAAAAACCGGGATAAACGAGAGCGTGATGATCAGCAGGCTGCAAAACAGCGCCGGTCCCACTTCGGTGGACGCCTGGGCGGAAATCCGCCAGTAATCCTCGCCCACCGGCGTCTGCCCAGGATGCTCGTGTCGCCATCGTTCCAGGACTTTATGCATATTTTCAATCATCACAATTGCCGCATCCACCATGGCGCCAATGGCGATGGCAATGCCGCCCAGGGACATGATATTGGCGTTGACGCCCTGGTAATGCATGACGATAAAGGCGCCGAGTATACCCAGTGGCAAAGTGATAATCGCCACCAACGCCGAGCGGAAATGAAACAGAAACAGGCTGCAGACCAGGGTCACCACGATAAACTCTTCCACCAGTTTATGTGATAGCGTGGCTATCGCCTGTTTGATCAGATTGGATCGGTCGTAAACCGGCACGATCTCCACCCCGGGCGGCAAGCTGCGGCGGATTTGGTTGAGTTTCTGTTTTACGCCATTAATGGTATCCAGGGCATTTTTACCATAACGCATCACCACAATGCCGCCGGCTACCTCGCCCTCACCGTTGAGTTCCGCCACGCCGCGCCGCATTTCCGGCCCAAGCCGCACGCCGGCCACATCGGAAAGCAATATCGGGATCCCGCCTCGAGAGGCAATCACGATATGTTCGAAATCCGCCGGCGTTTTCAGATACCCAGCGGCGCGCACCATATATTCGGCCTCGCTCATTTCCAAGACTGAACCACCGCCCTCCTGGTTGGCCTGTTTGACCGCATCGATAATTTGCTGATGCGAGATATTCAGCGCGCGCAGACGCTCCGGTTTCAGCAAAATCTGATACTGGCGGACCATGCCGCCGACGCTGGCCACCTCCGAAACGTTCGGCACGGTTTTCAGTTCAAACTTAAGCATCCAATCCTGAATGGCGCGCAGATCGGCCAGGCTATGGCGACCGGTCTTGTCTATCAGCGCATACTCATACACCCAGCCAACACCGGTGGCGTCGGGGCCCAGGCTGGCCCGGGCGTCCGCCGGCAACGTTGACTGCACCTGGCTCAGGTACTCCAGCACCCGCGAGCGAGCCCAATAAGGATCGGTGCCGTCCTCGAATAGAATATAGACATAGGAGTCGCCGAACATTGAAAACCCCCGCACCGTAGTGGCGCCGGGTACCGACAGCATCGTGGTGGTCAGGGGATAGGTTACCTGATCTTCCACGACCTGCGGAGCCTTGCCGGGATAGCTGACGCGGATAATGACCTGGACATCGGATAAATCAGGCAACGCATCCACCGGCATCCGCTGCAGGGACCATAACCCCCAGGCGGCCAGCATGACGGCGCTTAATAGCACCAACAGCCGGTTGCGTAGCGACCAGCGGATAATAAACGCGATCATTTGGCGCTCCTTAGGCCCATCATTTGGGTAATGTGCGCGCCATTATCATCAAGGGTGAAATGGAACATGACATGGGATCCAACGGCAAGACCGTCAGGCAGCCCGGCGGCCGGTAGAACAAAATCCATGGTCATCGGCGGCCATTTCAATTCCGCCACGGCCTGATGGGATAGCGTCACCAGATTACCCTGGACCGCATCGATCACCCCCTCGGTAGCATATTCATGCGGTTGAGGGGCGGCCGTGTTTGATTTGGCAACGTTCGGCGCGGTTGGCGCAGTGGAATCCGGCATGGCGCCGGACATCTGGGCCGACGGATTGGGTGCCGTGGCATCCGACGCGGCATGAGGCGCCTGCGCCGATCCGGCGGGTAAGTCACTAGGGTCGGATGCATCCGGTGGCGCGTCGTCCGCCGCGCCACCGGCCATTTGTGGCAAGGCGCTGCGCAGGCTGGCTTCTGAATCGATCAGGAACTGGCCGGAGGTCACGATACGATCCCCGGCGGATAGGCCATGACGTACCTCAACCCATTCGCCAAACTCTCGTCCGGCGATCACCTTTACCGGCGTGAAGTGCCCGTCGCCCTTTGCCAGCAGCACGGTATTTTGGCTACCGGTCTGGATCAGCGCCTCCCGTGGCATCGCCAATACACGTTCGCCCCGTGCGGCTTGCGCCAGACGCACGTTAACGTACATGCCGGGCTGCAACCGGTTAGCCGGATTTTCAAGGGCAATGCGCGCCCGGTAGGTACGCGTCGCGCTGTCCAATACGGGTAAAATTTCCGCAATACGGCCGTGAAAATTTTCACCCGGCCAGCGTGATGTCATGGCGTTGATTTCGCTGCCTTGCGCCACGGCGCCCGCTTGGGATTCGGGATAATCCGCCACCACCCAGACCGGATCCAGTGAAGACAGTTCAAACATAGCCTGCGATGTGCTGACCTGACTGCCTTCGCGCACTTCCAGTCGGCTGATAAATCCTTGCTCCGGCGCGCGTATGTCAATCCGCGTCTGCGGCTGGCCGGTCTTTTCGATACTGCGGATAATATCTTCCGGCATAAACAGCAACTGTAGACGCTGTCGCGCCGCCGCACTTAGCGACGGGTCGCCCAGACGACGCACCGCCAGATATTCCTGCTGGGCGGCGCTCCATTCCGGAATCCACAGCCTGGCCAACGGCTGGCCCTGGGTGACCCGCTGCTGTTCGGCGCGAACATATAATTTTTCCACCAGACCATTGGCGCGGGCCGGAATCACCCGTATCCCACGGTCGTTGATACTCACGGTGCCGAACGCGTCAAAAGGCGCGCTGACTATCCGCGGCTCAACGGTGGCCAACCGCACGCCCAGGTTCTGCTGCTGGCGGGCGCTCACGGTAACGCCATCATCCGACCCGGCCTCATCGGCATAGCGCGGAGTCAACGGCATATCCATAAAGGGTGATTTTCCCGGTTTATCAAACCGTTGACCCGGTGACATCGGGTCATACCAATAAAGAACGCGTCGTGCCCCGCCATCGGCTTGGGGCGGGGTGGCGGCCATCGGCGCGCTTTGCGGTCGGCGTATAAAATAGCCGGCAGCGAAGGCGGCGGCCAGCGCGATCAGGATCAGTAGGGTGAAGATGCCCCGACCGGTGGCAGTGCCGGTTCTCAAGCGGGTCATAGGTTTTTCTCCTGCGGGATAAGGTAGCGGATGGCGGCCCAGCTTTGGGCTAATTCCCGCGCGGCACGGTTTTCATTTAATTCACTGGCCAATAGCGCGCGGCGGGCGCCCAGCAACTCGGCAAGGGTGGCGCCGCCGCTGCGGTATTGGGCCTGGGTCAATTGCAACCGCTGTGTTTGCAGCGGCAGAACCTCATCCTTTTGTCTTAGCCAGCGGGTTTGCGCCGCCTGGTATTGCGCCACCAGCGTATCGAGCTGTGCGGTATGGTCGCGCATCGTCAATGCCAGGCGATCGTTGGCTTCAAAGGTTCGCGCCTGATCCGCGGCGTGGTCTTTATCCTGACGCTGCGATTGGAACAGGGGTAAATCCACGGTAAACATGATGCCGGCCATATCATCCCGACCGGCGTCGCGCTTGCCGTAGTAAACTTCCACCCCGACATCGGGTATCGCCGCCACCGCCGATTGTGCGGCGCGCGCTTGGGACACCTCAGCCTCTCGACGCGCCTGTAATATTTCCGGATGCTGGGTAATGCCTTCCGCCAATACGGTCGGATCCGCCGGCAGGCGTTCAAAACGCGGCAGAGGACCCGCGGTTTGAATTTGCGCAAGACCGGTCAATTGGGTTAACCGCGCCTGTGCTATCGCCACATCCCGCTGGGCGTCGGTTAACGCATCACGCATGTCGATAACCACCAGTCGGCCGTCCAATACCGCGCCGGCGCTGCCGCCACCGGCTACCGCCGCGCGCTGTACGGCAATTTGCCGTTCGCTTTCCGCTAATAATTTTTGCGCCGCCGCCACCGCCTGCTGGGCCAGAGCCAGTTCCAGCCAGGCTTGGGCCGTATCCCGCTGCAGCCGTGCGCGCACGTTTTGATAACCGGCGGCGGTGGAGGCCGCCTCGGCTCGAAAGGCATCGGCTTTTCTTTCGCGTTTGGTGCTACTGACATAATCCTGCATAAATCCAATCCGCTGCATGGTCATGTCTTCGCGGGTGAATCGGCGGGCATTATTGCCGCCCACCGGCAGATTATCGATGCCGAACTTAAGCTTGGGATCGGGGAGCTGCATGGCGGAATCCGCCTGGTTTTCCAGTGCCTGTCGTTGATGGAGATTAGCGGAAAGATCCGCTGAATAATGTTCGGCCTGGGTCAGCGCCTCATCCAATGTCATCTGCGCCGCGCTTGCCGCGGTGGAAATGAACAGCATGAGGGCCAACCACGCCCGATAGGAGCATGGTTTTAACATAAGACCCTCGCTTAAGGCTGAACGGGATGAATGGAGGTGAGCGAATAGCCCTGGTCGTCCTGGCGGAAACTAAAATCCACCTCGGTGCCGGCAGCCAGCGGGCGGGCGGCAAATGCCTGCGGCAGGCTGAACGTCATGGTCATGGGCGGCCAGTTAAGGGCGGGAACGGCGTGATGGGCAATAGCCACCCGCTGGCCGTCCCAGCGCTTGATAATGCCATGGGAGTGGTATTCCCCAGCGGTGGGTGCCGCCGTCTCGGCGGAGGTCATCATGCTGCCGTCATGGTGCATGCCGGCCATGTCGCCCATGCCATCCTGGTGCTGCATATTGGGCATGGCGGCCATATCATCGGCCAATGCGGGCAAGGTAAAGAGGGAGAACGTTGAGACGATAATAAAAAATAGAGTGCGCATTAAGTAAATTCCTGAACATAAGTCATCCACTGCCGCGGCATGGAATGCGCGGCAACCCTTGGCGTTATGTCAGGATCTATAAACGGAACCGGCAGAACTGAATCTCCGCCGGGGGCCCTGCAATGGGAGGTGCTAGCCAGGCGATGGCCTGGACATGGGGTTCATTCTGCCATTCGGCAATCTGCAGATCGATATGACTGGGCAGGGCGGCAAAAGGCGCATGCTGGGTATCTTTTTGCGCGGAGTCAGGCACGCAGTGCTTATCGCACAACAGCCCGGGAGCGGCGACCTGCGGCTGGGGCTGCATATCATCATGCAGCATGCGTTCAGTATGCTCAAGCGTCGCGGGCAATGCGGTAATCGGCATCGAGCATTGATGGCCGGCAAGGGCCAACTGGGCATTGAGTAATAACCAAAAGGATAAAAGAATCAAGGCAAAAACCCGCCGCCTGCGGCAGCGTAGTTTTACCATGAAATCAGTTACCATAATGGCTGACAATTAAAATCCCCGTCATCTTTCAAGCTGCTGGTGCGTTGGCTTCGCTCGCTCACCCGAATCACTTACCTGAGTAAGCTCATCGGGATTCACTCTCTTGCCGCCTGCCCGCAACTCGAAAGCTATAGGGTATTCCCGTCATCTTTCAAGCTGCTGGTGCGTTGGCGGCACCGGGTGAAGTCGGTTTTGGCCGGAAGGCCCCAGTGAACGCGAAAACCCCGGCTACGTTATTGACGTACATCAACTTTCGCTGGATGAGGCGCCGGGGTACAGGTTATTTGCATAAATTGACAAAATCGCTTCCCCGTCCAGTCGGCTCAGGCGGCGGAAAAGGTCAGATGACCGATGCTTTGTCGGCTGGGCTTTATGCTGATCTCGATGTCATAGCCCAGGCGATTAAGGCATTCCATTAATTTTTTTTCGGAGATATTAAAAAATTTTCCGTTATAGAGAGCTGACACCCGCGCCTGGGGCAGATTCATGCGTTTCCCCGCGTCGGTTTGGTTTAAGCCCAAAATATCGATGGTGCTGATGATCCTGGCCGCAATATCGGCCTTAAACTGTAGCGCCTGGGCATCGGCAAGGGCTAAATCGGCAAAAACGTTACCCGATCCGATTTCATACTCCGCGTGAAGTTCAGCCATTATGCATCTCCTGATAAATTTTACGCTGTATACCGCAGGGTAAGCATTACCGTCCTCGACGATTTCAAGTATGCCCGCGCCGGCGCAACCCTTAGCGGTTTGGCTTGGGCAGCCTTTAAACCCAGCTGGGCGAGATGAACTGCATAATCCATTGATTTTACGACATAATAAGGCGATGATGGCAAGGCTTTTTTGCTGCCGGCAAGCCACACTACAGGTTTTGGTTCGTTAATGTTCATGCTGTCGATCGTCCTTGATCTGGCGTTGAAATTATTACATAACTGATATAAAACCAACATCCTTTTTGGGAGCCAACGTTGTAACGTAAAACGTTGCCTGAAAGAAATATCCAAAGGCGATTTAAATGTGATTTGCGGTTGGGCCTGCAACGCCGTGGGAATGGGTATGGCGTTGCAGGGAGATCTGTGTGGGCGATCGAGTTGTTACATCAGTCCACGGCGGTTAACGCAGGTAGTGGACCACCTGATTGCTACTGCCGTGCCAGATAAGCGCGGGGTCACGTAATTCCTGGATATACCTGCCGTCAATCAAGACGTTGATCAGCGCCGCCACTTCTTGCTGCGCGGCGCTAAGCTGCGCCAGTGTATAACCCGTCCAGACCCAGATATCCTTGCCGGGACATTCTTCCCGCACACGCCGCACCAGCTGAAGCACGGCGGGCACGTTTTGCGGGTGCAACGGGTCGCCCCCGGATAAGGTCAGACCTTGACGGGGGATACGGGTATCTTGCAAATCAGCAATGATCTGGTCTTCCATGGCCGGCGTAAAAGGCACGCCGGAGTTAATGCGCCAGGTACTTTTGTTATAACAGCCCGGGCATTGGTGCTCACAACCGGCGACAAACAGCGTGCAGCGGGTTCCGGGGCCGTTAATCACATCCACCGGGTAATATTGATGGTAATTCATCAGGCCATCAACCCAGTTGCCCGCTAGGCATATATTTCACCCGCCGTTTCACCTCTTCCTGCTTACCGGCATTAAACGGACGAGCGTCGGGGCTACCAAGATAACCGCAGACGCGGCGAGTCACCGACACCTTGGCGGGGTTGTGGTTGCCACATTTCGGGCAGGTGAAGCCTTTGCTGGTACAAGAGAATTCGCCGGTAAACCCGCATTCATAGCATTCGTCAATGGGCGTATTGGTACCGTAATAGGGCACTCTGGTATAGCTATAATCCCAAACGTCTTCCAATGCCTTCAGGTTATGTTGCAAATTGGGGTATTCGCCATAGCAAATAAACCCACCGTTGGAGACCGGCGGATAAGGGGCTTCAAAATCCAGCTTATCATAGGGATTGACCTGTTTTTCCACATCCAGATGGAAGCTGTTGGTATAGTAGCCCTTATCGGTGACGCCCTCGACAATACCGAATTCGGCGGCATCCAAACGGCAAAAACGATCGCACAGGTTCTCACTCGGCGTGCTGTAGAGGCTGAAACCGTAGCCGGTTTCTTCTTTCCAGCGATCGGTGGCCGCCTTGAGATGGGCGACAATCGCCACGGCTTTTTCACGCAACCGCCGATCGTCAAAGACATGCGTCTGGCCACCGAACAGCGCATTGATGGTTTCATGCACACCGATATAACCCAGCGAGATCGACGCCCGGCCGTGTTTGAATATTTCCGCCACGTCGTCATCGGCTTTTAACCGTACGCCGCAGGCGCCTTCCATATAAAGGATTGGCGCGACGCGGGCTTTAACGCCGTCCAGCCGCGCGATACGGGTCATCAAGGCCTTCTTGGCCAACACCAGGCGCTCATCCAGCAGTTGCCAGAAGCGGGCTTCATCCCGTTTGGCTTCCAGCGCGATACGCGGCAGGTTAAGGCTGATAACGCCCAGGTTATTGCGGCCGTCATGAATTTGTTCGCCGTTTTCCTCATAGACGCCAAGGAAGCTGCGGCAGCCCATGGGGGTTTTGAACGAGCCGGTAACCTTGACCACCTGATCGTAGTTAAGGATATCCGGATACATACGCTTGCTGGCGCATTCCAGGGCCAGCTGCTTGATATCGTAATTCGGATCGCTGAACTTGTGGTTCAGGCCGTCGCGAATAGCGAACACCAGCTTCGGGAATACGGCGGTCTTGCGATTCTTGCCCAGGCCGGCAATGCGGTTGCGCAGGATCGACTGTTGAATCAACCGCGATTCCTGACTGGTGCCCAGGCCAAACCCAAAGGTGACAAACGGCGTTTGCCCATTGGCGGTATGCAATGTGTTAACTTCATATTCCAGGGATTGGAAGGCGTCATAGCACTCCTTCTCCGTACGGGAACGGGCGTTGCCTTCGGCATCGGGAATATTCCACTGCGTGGCGGTATTACGGTGCTTGTCGTAGCTGGCGGCCACGTAAGGCGCCAGGATTTCATCGATGCGGTTAATGGTGGTACCGCCATAAATATGGCTGGCCACCTGGGCGATGATCTGCGCGGTTACCGCCGTAGCGGTGGAGATGGAGCGGGGCGGCTCGATCTCGGCGTTGCCCATTTTAAAACCGTTGGTCAACATACCTTTCAGATCGATCAACATGCAGTTGAACATCGGGAAAAACGGCGCGTAATCCAGGTCATGGTAATGAATTTCACCGCGCTCGTGGGCCAATACCACATCACGCGGCAGGATATGCTGCCGTGCGTAGTGTTTGGCGACGATGCCGGCCAGCAGGTCGCGCTGGGTCGGGATCACCTTGCTGTCTTTATTGGCGTTTTCATTAAGCAGCGCCATATTGCTTTGCTCAACCAGCCCGCGAATTTCCTGGTTGAGGCGGCCGCGTTGCTCACGGGCGACATCCCGATCGTGACGGTATTCAATATACAGACGGGCCAGGGTTTTATGGGGGCCGGCCATGAGCTGGTTTTCCACAGCATCCTGGATCTCGCGGATATCCACATGTGAGCGCGAATTCATCTGCTGGCCTACCAGGGCGGCGACGGTGGCGCAGTAATCATTATCCTGCACACCGGCTGCTT
>JAATGH010000179.1 GCA_015654745.1 Enterobacterales bacterium | reverse complement strand
ATCCTTACAGTGTGTTTATCGCTTGCTAAGCATCGGGTACGACGGAGATACCGGCATAGGCTTTCTCCTGTAAATACGTACCGATAGCCACTTTTTTTATGCCCCCCCAAATGTAGACCAGACGGGGTGCAGATGTGAAGTAGTAAGACATGGCAAAACAGGTCTTAAATCACGTTTTATTGCCTTATTGCTGTAAATTTATCCCAATATTGCTAATTCCGGCTTCACGCAAGTCCGCGCGCAAGCCTTTTATCAATTCTATATCGCGTCTCTCACAATCGGCCAACAGGCGAAAAATTTCCCATTGGATATCCCATTCCTGCTCAATGGCGGGCAGTGCATTAAGCTCTTCTTCCGTCATTTCCCGCCCCGCTTCGGTCATTTCCACCATGGCGACGGTGCGGATGGACGTCTCGCTAACGGTGATAACATGCTCGAGCGTTTCGCCGCTGAGGTGTGAGTGCAATAATTCACTCAACGCGACACAGGCGTCGATTGCCGGATATACGCCGTAAAAATCGTAGTCATCTGCGGCGGGGATGCATTCTTCCAGCTTTTCCAATTGTAAATCAAAATTGACCTTAGCATCTTTAACAACCTGTGTCTCCCAGACCAGATCGAGGATCCGGCGATAGATTACGGGGTCGCCAAAGCCGGTCTGTAAACAAAATAGCTGATAATTTGGATACATACGTTCGCACAGCGAAGCCATGAAAACGGTATGCTGCCAGGGTTCTTGCTTTTCCAGCCGTAAATGTATCGGGTTACGTAACATCGCGCTATCTCAATTACTCCTAAACTGCGTCGCAGTGTACCTGAATTTAGTCGGTTCCCCTACCGGAGGGTAAAAAGTCCGCCTCATCGCGGCCTTGCCGCCAGCGCTGAAACGCCGCGCGATTGGACGCGACCGCATCCGCCCAGCGGGTCGGCTCAGGCAAACGGTACCCTCGCATACACTGCTGAACCCAATACAGTGCGCTGTCGGCGCTTACCCGATGTCCGGTGGAGACAAACAGGGGGTTACAGCGGATTTTGCTGCGCCACACCCAGGCAAGCCGTTCGCCCTTATCCATTAGCGGCGCTGTGGCGCCAACGGTATCACTTAGCGGTTCAAAACGACCGCATAGCCGTTTTTTCGCCACGCCGATGGTCGGCAGGTCAATCAGCCAGCCGAAATGACTGGCGACGCCCAGACGGCGGGGGTGGGAAACGCCGTGACCGTCGACAAACACCAGATCCGGGCGTTGGGTCAATTGTTCCCACGCCGCCAATAGCGCCGGATATTCTCGAAACGAAAGGAATCCGGGGATATAGGGCATGGAGGTTTGCACCCGCGCAATCCGATATTCAAGCAGATCTAGCGTGGGGAAGCGCAGCAGGACGATAGCGGCCCGGGTGACGTCTCCGCCTTGCTCAAAGCCGACATCGGCCCCGGCAATGATTGCCGGGGTACTGAAATCATAGGCGTCATGACGGATAATCTTTCCGGCGGTAGCGATTTGTTCCGCACGCAGTTTGGCCATATCCATTATGCCGGCCTCCTATTGATGGTAGGGGCGCGATAAACGATGTACCGCGTCGACAAAAACCCCCGCATGTTCGGGCGGGACATCCTGATGGATACCGTGTCCCAAATTGCAGACATGGCCGGTTCCCTGGCCGAATCCGGCCAGTATCGCCGCCACTTCCCGCTCGATTCGCGCTGGAGCCGCATACAATACCGATGGGTCCATATTCCCCTGCAGAGCCACTTTCCCGCCAACGCGGCAACGCGCCGCATGGATGTCGGTGCTCCAATCCAGGCCTAAAGCATCACAGCCGGTTTGCGCCAGATCCTCCAGCCATTGGCCGCCACCCTTGGTAAATAAGGTAATGGGCACTCGGCGGCCCTCGCTTTCACGCTGCAGGCCGCCGATAATGTTTTGCATATAATCAAGCGAAAATTCGCGATAGGCGCTACCGGTCAATACGCCGCCCCAGGTATCAAAAATCATTACCGACTGTGCGCCGGCGCGGATTTGCCCGTTAAGATAAAGCGTTACGCTTTTGGCTAATGTGTCTAGCAACAGGTGCAGCGTATCCGGATCGGTATACATCAGCTGTTTGATTTTGGTGAAAACCTTCGTGCTGCCACCTTCCACCATATACGTAGCCAACGTCCAGGGGCTGCCGGAGAAACCAATCAACGGCACCTCGCCATTGAGATTGTGCCGAATGGTACGCACCGCGTTCATGACATAACCCAGTTCCTGTTCGGGATCCGGTATCGGCAATCGCAACACGTCGGCTTTGCAGGTTATGGGGTTGGCAAACCGAGGCCCTTCGCCTTGCTCAAAGTACAATCCCAGTCCCATCGCGTCGGGGACGGTCAGAATATCTGAAAAAAGAATTGCCGCATCAAGCGCATACCGGCGTAAAGGCTGTAGCGTGACTTCACAGGCCAATTCGGCATTTTTGCACAACGACATAAAGTCCCCCGCCTGAGCGCGGATGGCTTTATATTCCGGCAGGTAACGCCCCGCCTGTCGCATCATCCATACCGGAGTCATATCAACCGGCTCGCGCATTAGCGCGCGCAAATAACGATCGTTCTTCAACGTTTTCATGCTGGCTCCCCTCTGCGGTTATTATTCATTTTGAGCATATGGGTCGTCATTTTCCCGATCGGCGCGACAAAGCGCGACAGTATCTTCAATTAAACGTCGAGCCACGGTGCCCGGCGGCGGCAATAACGGTAACGCATCATAACGGAACCAGCCGGCGTCGAGAATTTCATTATGGTCGGGCGTAATATCGCCTTCGGCGTACTCCGCCATGAAGGCCATCATCAGCGAATGAGGAAAGGGCCAGGGCTGGGACGTGACATAACGTACGTTTTTCACTTTTATGCAGGTCTCCTCCATCACTTCACGGGCCACGGTCTGTTCAAGGGTTTCGCCTACTTCGACAAAGCCGGCCAGGACAGTATAGATTCCCCCTCGATGACGGGTATGCTGCGCCAGCAAAATATCGTCACCGCGCCGTATTGCCACAATAATGCAAGGTGCAATCTGCGGATAATAACGCTCGTGGCAATGATCGCATAAGCAGGCCCATTCAGTTTTACTGCTGCGCGTTATGCTGCCACAGTAGCCGCAAAAATGATGGGCACGGTAAAATTCCGCCAGTTGAACCCCTCTTCCCGCCAGTTGGAACAAACCCGCGTCTCCATCAATGATTTGCCGCACCGACCCCATATCCTGCGCCATGCCATGACGCACCAGCCAGGCGGGGGCGCCTTCCCATTCGCCGATTAAGGTTGCCTGCAAGCCCTGCAGAGACCAGGACGACGCCGTGCCAAAAGGCAGTTCCCCCCCGGGTAACCACAATTTGCCCGCTTGGCTGACGACCCACCAGCCATTTTCGTTACCCTTGAGTTCTTGTTCCATTTTAGTTGCACTACCTCTTATTCACTGGCAATCTAGAATTTAGCTTTATTTGATCAGTAACGCAGCGTTACTTTATGACAACGGAGTCAATCATGCTAAACCAGCT
>JAATGH010000050.1 GCA_015654745.1 Enterobacterales bacterium | reverse complement strand
TTGCAAATCGCCAGCCCCAAGCCTACGCCCGGCACGGCGGATTCTTTGGTGCCGCGGGCAAACTTTTCAAAAATGGCCAGTTCCTGCCCCGGGGCAATACCGGGGCCATTGTCCCAAACCTCAAGCTCCAGCCAATCTTGGCGCTGGTAGGAGGTCACCCCCAGTTGGGCGTGCTCGCCGGCATATTTCAAGGCATTTTCCAGCAGATTGGTAAACACCCGCTCCAACAAGGGAGCGTCGACCTTGATCAGCAGTAGCGGATCGGCCAGATCGAGCACAATTTGACGCTGGTTAAGCAAGGGTTCAACGATTTTGAGCGCGCTGCCGATCGCCTCTTCCAGCGTCACCCACTCCTCGCGCAAATTAAATCCGCCGGACTGAATGCGCGCCATATCCAGCATGTTATTCACCAGGCGGATGGTGCTTAGGGTCTGCTGACGTATCTGGCTGGCCTGGGGCGCATATTTTGATCCTTCAGCCGCCAGGTCCAGGGTCAAAATTTCCGATTGGCCGAACAGCACGGTCAGGGGCGTGCGTAAATCATGGGACAAGGCCGCCAACAGCGAATTGCGTAATTCCTCGCGTTCGGCCGCCAGCCTGGCCAACTCCTCGCGCCGGGTCAGTTCCATACGCTCCAGGGCGCTGGCCAGCAGCACCGTAAAGGTCTTTAGCATCCGCTGTTGTTCGGGGATCATCAGTTGGCGCAGGTTGGCCGGCTCAATGACCAACAGCCCCAAGGGAACGCCGGTGGTCTTAAGCGGCAGGATCTGCCAAGGCACTCCCGGCAACGTATCGGTGCCGGCTCCCGCCGGTAGCCCGCGATCAAAGCTCCAGCGTGCGATGGCGCGGTCGGGCACCGACGTCAGATGCGGGCCGCCGGCCGCCGTCAATTCCCCATCTTTTTGCGGCAGCAGTAGCTCACTGCGCGCCTGTAACGTCACATCGATAATGCGCTGACAGGTTTCGGCGATATCATCCATATCCCGGGCGCTGCTCAGGGCCCGGGACATTTCATAGAGATGCCTGGCCCGTTGCTCCCGATACCGCGCCACCCGCGCCTGATAACGCACGCCCGCCGTCAGATTGCCGATGATCACCCCCACCGCCAGCATCACGCCGAAGGTGAGCAGATATTGCACATCCGAGACCCCCATGCTGCCGGTGGGAGAAACAAACACTAAATCGAAAATGGCCACGTTGAGCAGCGTCGCCAATACCGAAGGCCAGCGGCCATAGCGCAGCGCCACGATCACCACGCCCAGTAGATAAATCATGACCAGGTTGACGGCGTCCACCCCGGGCAACAGCCATTTGCCACCGAGGGTGATCAATGCGCATAGCACCACCGCCGCCACGCAGCCACGCAGCTGCGCTCGCCATTTTTCCGTCACCGGGCGGTGGTCCGGCAGCGGATTGGGCAGAGTATACGGGCGCTCATCAAGGGCGACAATCACCAGATCAAGATCCTGCCCGAGCCGGCCCAGGCGTTCGGCAAACCCGTTCCAGCGCCAGCGCCATCGCCGCTGGGGACGCCGGCCGATCACGATTTTGCCCAGGTTATGTTCGCGCGCATAGCGCAGTATCGCGTTCACCTCATTGGGGTCGGACAGCGTAGACGTCTCCGCCCCCAGCTCCTGGGCAAGCTGCAGCGTGCGCAGGATGTCGCGACGGCGCGGCTCCGCCAGACGATGCAGGGCCGGGGTCTCCACATAAACCGCATGCCATACGCTGCCGAGCTTGGCGGCCAGCCGGGCGGCGGTACGCACCAGTTTTTCACTGCCGGTATTATCGCCAATGCAGAGCAAAATGGCATCGCGGGTATGCCAAACCTTTTCCCGCCCCTGCACATCGCGCCAGGCGCGCATTTGGTCATCCACCCGATCGGCGGTACGGCGTAATGCCAGTTCGCGCAGGGCAAACAGATTGCCTTTACGGAAAAAATTTTCAATCGCCCGTTCCGCACGATCGCCTACATACACTTTCCCCTCTTTCAGCCGCTGGCGTAAATCATCCGGCGGTAAATCGACCAATACCACTTCATCAGCGGAATCGAAAAAAGGATCGGGTACGGTTTCCCGTACCCTGATCCCCGTCACCCCGCTTACCACATCATTCAGGCTCTCCAAGTGCTGCACGTTGACGGTAGTGATAACGTCGATGCCGCTGTTGAGCAACTCCTCCACATCCTGCCAACGTTTGGGATGGCGGGAGCCGCGCGCATTGGTATGCGCCAGCTCATCCATCAAGATCACCGCCGGGCGCCTGGCCAGGGCGGCATCAAGATCGAACTCCTGATGCCGATGGCGGCCGGTAGGCCGCCGTGGCAGCAGCGCCAATCCCGCCAGCAACGCCGCGGTCTCGGCGCGTCCATGGGTTTCCACCACCCCCACCAGGACATCCAGACCCTGGGCGCGCAGCCTGCGCGCCTCCTGCAGCATGGCCCAGGTCTTCCCGACCCCCGCGCAGGCGCCGAAATAGATTTTCAGCTTGCCGCGCGCCGTATTGCCGGCTTGCACCAGCAACGCGTCGGGATCGGGACGATGCTGCTCATCACTCATGCCGGTTCCTTAAGGGCGTTGAATATTATCCAAGGCCACATTCAGTTTCAGGACGTTGACCGTCGGGTCGCCCATAAAGCTCAGCGGCGGCTGCGCGGTATTGTCTTCAATCAGGCGGCGCACCAGCTCCGGCGGCAAATGGCGGGCGGCGGATATCCGCGGCTCTTGCCATAAAGCGGCTTGTGGCGAGATATCGGGATCAAGCCCGCTGGCGGACGCGGTCACCAAATCGACCGGTATCGGCCCCACCGCCTGTGGATTGGCGCTTTTCAGCGCGGCGACCCGCTGTTTGATCGCGTCGTCCAACGCCGGGTTGCTACCCGCCAGGTTACTGCCCGACGAAGCCAGGGGATTATAGGGCGAATCGCCCGTGGCGGAGGGGCGGCCCTGGAAATGGTCCGCGTGGGTAAAGGACTGGCCTATCAGGGTTGAACCGCGCGTTACGCCGCCGATGTTCAGCAGCGAACCCTCCGCCTGTTGCGGGAACCACCAGCGGCCAAGCTGTGTGGTTAATAAAGGATAGATAACACCGGTGATCAGGCTCAGCAGGATCAACAAGATCACCGCGGGACGTAATTGACTCATAACAATTCCTCTCAAGCCAGACCCGCAACGGTCAGCAACATATCAATCAGTTTAATACCGGCAAAGGGAACCAGCAGCCCCCCTACGCCATATATCCACAGGTTACGGCGCAACAGCGCGGCGGCGCTCATCGGCCGATAGCTCACGCCTTGCAGCGCCAACGGGATCAGGCAGACAATCACCAGCGCGTTAAAAATCACCGCGGAGAGAATAGCCGAATTAGGTGAATGCAAATGCATCACGTTGAGCCGGTCAAGCTGCGGATAGGTCACGGCAAAGGCCGCCGGGATAATCGCAAAATACTTGGCCACATCATTGGCGATACTAAAGGTGGTGAGCGAACCCCGCGTCATCAGCATTTGTTTACCGATATGCACCACTTCCAGCAGCTTGGTGGGATTGGAATCCAAATCCACCATATTGCCGGCCTCCTTGGCCGCCTGGGTACCGGAATTCATCGCCACCGCCACATCCGCCTGCGCCAGGGCCGGCGCGTCGTTGGTGCCGTCGCCGGTCATGGCCACCAGCCGGCCCTCCGCCTGATATTGCCTGATCAGCGCCAACTTGGCTTCGGGCGTCGCTTCCGACAGGAAATCATCCACGCCCGCCTCGGCGGCGATAGCGGCGGCGGTCAATGGGTTGTCGCCGGTGATCATGACCGTTTTGATCCCCATGCGCCTAAGCTCGGCAAAACGCTCCTTAATCCCGCCCTTGACGATATCCTTAAGCGCCACGACGCCCATTACCCGCGCACCTTCCGCCACCACCAGCGGCGTACCGCCGGCTCGCGCCACTTCTTCCACCAGAATAGTGACCTCGGGCGGGAATCGGCAGCCGTTCGACTCAATATGCCGGCGGATCGAATCCACCGCCCCTTTGCGAATCATCTGCTCGCCCACGTTCACGCCGCTCATGCGGGTTTGCGCGGAAAACGGAATAAACGTGGCGTTCATGCTTTGCAAATCGCGCTCGCGCAGATTAAATTTCTGCTTCGCCAGCACCACGATACTGCGCCCCTCAGGGGTCTCATCCGCCAACGAGGCCAATTGGGCCGCGCTGGCCAGCTGTTGCTCGGAGATACCGGTCGCCGGCATAAAACGCGTTGCCTGGCGATTGCCCAGCGTGATGGTGCCGGTTTTATCAAGCAGCAGCACGTCGATATCGCCGGCGGCCTCTACGGCGCGGCCGCTGGTGGCGATCACATTGGCTCCCAGCATGCGGCTCATGCCGGCCATGCCGATAGCGGACAGCAGGCCGCCGATGGTGGTGGGAATCAAACAGACCACCAGCGCCACCAGCACCGTGATGCTGACCGGCTCGCCGCCCCAGGCCGAAAATGGCCATAGCGTGGCGGTAGCCAGCAGCAACACGATGGACAATGACACCAGCAAAATGGTCAGGGCAATTTCATTGGGCGTTTTGCGCCGTTTGGCCCCTTCCACCATGGCAATCATGCGGTCAAGGAACGTTTCCCCCGGATTCACGCTGCATTGCACGATCAGCCAGTCGGACAGAATGCGCGTACCGCCGGTAACCGAGGCGAAATCGCCCCCGGCTTCCCGGATCACCGGCGCGGACTCGCCGGTAATGGCGCTTTCATCCACCGACGCGCCGCCGACCAGGACTTCACCATCGCAGGGTATGATATCGCCGGCTTCCACCAACACCATATCGCCTTTGCGTAACGAATCCGCCGCGACACGCTGCCGGGAAGCGTCCTGGCGCGGCGCGGTGAGTTTTTTCGCCCAACTGCTTTTTTGCACCCCTTTCAGGCTCTCCGCCTGGGCTTTACTGCGCCCCTCCGCCAAAGCTTCGGCAAAGTTGGCAAACAGCACGGTAAACCATAACCACACGGAGATAGCCGCCGAGAAACCGGCGTTGCCGGCCGTTATATGCGCGGCCATGGCGATCGACAGCAAGGTTGTCACTATGCTGCCGACATACACCACAAACATCACCGGGTTACGAAACTGCACGCGCGGATCCAGCTTTTTGCAGGCATCGACGAGTGCGACACGCATCATTGCCGCGTCAAACAACACCTTTTGATTACGACTCATTGATAAATTCTCCGGCAATTACTGACCAAGCAGCTGCAAATGTTCCGCGATCGGGCCAAGTGCCAGGGCGGGGATAAAGGTTAACGCGCCGACCAGCATCACGGTGCCGATCAGCAATGAGATAAACAGCATTCCGTGTGTAGGAAGCGTACCGTTACCCACCGGCTGCACTTTTTTCACCGACAGGGAGCCGGCTATCGCCATGACCGGGACAATCACCGCAAAGCGTCCTAGCAGCATGGCCACCGCCAGCAGCAGGTTCCAAAACGGCGTATTGGCGCTCAGCCCGGCAAACGCGCTGCCGTTGTTATTGGCCGCCGACGATACGGCATACAACACTTCACTAAAGCCGTGGGTGCCGGGATTCGCCATACCGGCCCGACCGGCATCGGTCATCATCGCCAACGCGGTACCGAGCAGGACCAGCGACGGGGTAATAAGAATGGCCAGCGCGGTCATCTTCATTTCCCATACGTCGATTTTTTTACCCAGGTATTCAGGGGTACGGCCAATCATCAACCCGGCGATAAACACCGCCAGCAACACAAACAGCAGCATGCCGTACAGACCAGAGCCCACGCCGCCGAACACCACCTCACCCAGTTGCATCAGCCACATCGGGATCATGCCGCCCAGGGCGGTAAAGGAATCATGCATGGCGTTAACCGCGCCGCAGGATGCCGCCGTGGTAATGACCGCATACAGACTGGAGTTGAGAATGCCGAAACGGGTCTCCTTGCCTTCCATATTGATAGCGCTATCGGCACCCAGCGCCAGGAAATGCGCATTGCCGTTCAGCTCGGCCCACATCACCACCGCCGCCGCGGCGATAAACATCACCGACATGGCCCAGAGCAGCGCATGCCCCTGGCGCCGGTCGCGATTGACATCGCCGAAAGCGAAGCACAGCGCGGCGGGTATCAGGAAGATGGTCAGCATTTGGACAAAGTTGGTAATGGCGTTGGGATTTTCGAACGGATGGGCCGAATTGACGTTAAAAAATCCGCCGCCGTTGGTGCCCAACATCTTTATGGCTTCTTGAGAGGCAACCGGTCCTAGCGGCAACGATTGTTTGGCCCCCTCCAGGGTATTGAACGTCAGATAATCACCAAAACTTTGCAGCGTGCCCTGACTAATGGCAAACAGGGCTATCAGCAGCGACAGCGGCAGCAGCACATATAACGTGATGCGCTTGATATCGCGCCAGGCATTGCCAAGCGTCGCCACCGAACGATTGGCGAATCCGCGGATTAATGCGAAAGCGACGGCGATACCGGTCGCGGCCGACAGAAAGTTCTGCACCGTTAACCCCACCATCTGGCTAAAATAGCTCATGGTGGTTTCACCGGCATAGGACTGCCAGTTGGTATTACTGGCAAAGCTGATGGCCGTATTCAGCGCCAGATGCCAGGACAAGCCAGGTAAATGTTGGGGATTGAGCGGCAGTACGCCTTGAAATACCAGCAAGGCAAACAGGAGTATGATGCCCAGCAGATTAAACAACAAAATCGCCAGCAAATAGTCCTGCCAGCTCATCGCCGCATTTTTTACCCCGCAAATTCGCCAGAGCAACCGCTCGGCGCCGGCAAACCCGGGCACCGGCTGGTCATTTATCAAACCGGCCAATCCGCGGCCAAGAGGCCGGGCCAATATTAGCAATACCGCCATATAACCGGCGATTAATAAAAATGCGCTGGAAACCATCAGAAATCCTCCGCCCTAACCAGGGCATAAATTAAATAGCCCAGCAGTAAAAACACCAGCACGATGCCGGAAATCATAGCCATGCTCACAGGGCACCTCCGTTGAGGGGAATCAAGTGACCATGAGTGTAAAGTTTTGTCTGAAAAGGAAATGTAAAATTACCGGCCGCGGATATAAAAATTTTATAAAAATCGTTTTAGATCTTCATATATAAAATATTTATACGCCGGGTCGTTTTTTTTACACCGGCTTTATAATGCCCGGCCTATTCTGACCCAAGGCTTTATGACATAGCCGGTAGTTAACAACCCAGGAGTCGGATAACGTATGAAAAATTCACCTAAGCTCGCATCAATTAACGACAGGTCCGCTATATCGGCGCCGGAGACCAACCGAAACCATAGTGTAAAAAACGTGCCTATATTTAAATGGAGCAAAGGGATTTATGCGGTGAATACCGATAAGGCCTTGCTGGATATCGATTTTATTCACCTGTTTCTCAGCCACTCACATTGGGCTAAAGATATTGATAAGGAAACGGTAATCAACTCTATCGAGCATAGCCTGTGCTTCGCTTTATATCGCCAACATCGGCAGATCGGTTTTAGCCGCGTGGTGACGGATTTTGCCACTTTTGCGTATATTTGCGACGTTTTTGTGGTACCGGAATACCAAGGCGTAGGTCTAGGCCGTTGGATGATAACCTGCTGCCTGGAATATCCGTTAATGGATCGTCTGCGACGCATTATGCTGGTGACCACCCGCGCCCCTTGGTTGTATCAGAAAACCGGATTTCAGCCGCTTAACCAAGCTAACGTCGTTTGGGGTATTACCCGGCCGGATATTTATCAGCCCCTCGCTGCCGTTAAGGGCAACGTTCAACTTCACTGAAGCTGCTTATGCGCAACATTGCAGGTTACCGAACCACCCGCGTCACGCTGCTGCTCACGGCATGCCTGGCGATGCCGCAGTCTGCCCGCGCGCTATCGCCGATGCCGGCGCCCGATCCACAGCCCGTGACGTTTTCCGCCGAGCAAGAAGATCAAATCGGCAAAATCGCCCTGCGCTATCTGTTGGCTCATCCGCAGGCGCTGGCACAGGCGCTGAGCCAGCGCCCGCTACCGGCGAGCCGCGCCGGCGCCAAGCCCGGGGCGCCGGCCCCGGGGGCGGGCAATCCAGTCAGCGCCGCCCCACCTTGCACGCCCTGCCCCACCAACGTGAACTAACGGCACGGGGCGCCGGGCATACCGGTCCGGCAACGGCCGTTTGCCCGCCTCAGCGATCGACGGCGCCCACCGCCTCCGGTACAACGTTACCGACCTCGACAAAAATACGATCGAGATTCAGCGCCGGCTGATAACCGGCGCCCCAAACGCTCACCGCCGCCTGGCCGGTGATCGCCAATACCGGCGCGTGAACCCACTTGGCATCATACAGCCCGGTCAATAAATGGCGGTCCCCTGTTTTTCCGCGCGCCGTAACGCGCCCAGCACGCCGTTGATACCATCGCCGGGATACCCGTAGATGCAGGTTACGCCCCCGTCCCGCGGGCGCTCGACAAAAAAACGCCGGTTAATTGGCTCATCGCTATCCTCGCGTCCCACACCAATTGATTGAATAAGTAAGGATAGGTGACGCGCCGAAGGTGGGAAACGTCACCGGCATACCGTCGCGGCATCGGCGCGACGCACTGGCCTAAGCCCATGACCTTGATCAACATCGAGGCGTTTATCGCGCATTTTATTTTCGTTTATAGTTCGATATTGTTCCTTATCACACAAATTAACGCCGATTTATGCCTTAATAGCGCTATACATCGCCGCCGGTATGGGGTGGATAGACCCAAGCGATTTCGCGCTGCGGAAAAACCTCATGCCGTCGCTTATCCAGTGAGTCGAATGAGCGCTCGCCACCAAGGCCACGGCAACGCGACCGCAGATGGGTTTAAACAGGAGGTGCCATGAGTAACCGTTCTCCTTATGCAGATGCGGATGTGATTATCATCGGTGGCGGAGCAACCGGCGCGGGTATCGCCCGCGATTGCGCCTGCCGTGGCCTGGATTGTGTGCTGCTGGAACGTTATGACATCGCCAGCGGCGCCACTGGCCATAATCACGGTCTGTTGCACAGCGGCGCGCGCTATGCGGTCAACGACGCCGAATCCGCCCGGGAATGCATTGAAGAAAATCGCATTCTCAAGCGGATTGCCCGCCATTGTATCGAGCCTACCGATGGCCTGTTTATTACACTGCCCCAAGACTCATTGGACTATCAGCAACAGTTTATCCGCGCCTGCGCCGACGCGGATATCAATGCCCAGGCCATTGACCCCGAGCTGGCGCGGCGGCTGGAGCCGGCGGTGAACCCGGCCCTGATTGGCGCGGTGCGGGTTCCGGACGGCACTATCGATCCGTTTCGCCTGTCCACCGCCAATATGCTTGACGCCAGGGAGCATGGCGCACGGTTTTTGACCTATCACGAGGTCACCGGCCTGCTGCGCCATAATGAACGGGTCACCGGCGTACGCGTCTATGATCATCAGACTGGGCAACACCATGAGATACACGGAGCCGTCGTGGTTAACGCCGCCGGCATCTGGGGACAGCATATCGCCGAATACGCCGATTTACGCATCCGCATGTTCCCGGCCAAAGGGGCACTGCTGATACTGGGGCACCGGATTAACAATCTGGTCATCAACCGGTGCCGCGCCCCCGCCGACGGCGACATATTGGTACCGGGCGATACGATTTCCCTGATCGGCACCACCTCGACCCGCATCGATTATCAGGATATCGATCGGCTGACGGTAACGGCACAAGAAGTGGATTTATTGATCCGCGAAGGCGCATTGTTGGCGCCGCGGCTGGCCGATACGCGCCTGCTGCGCGCCTATGCCGGCGTCCGTCCGCTGGTCGCCAGCGACGACGATCCGTCCGGACGCAACGTTAGCCGCGGCATTGTGCTGCTGGATCACGCCAGCCGCGACTGCATGGAGGGTTTTATTACCATCACCGGCGGTAAGCTGATGACCTATCGCCTGATGGCGCAATGGGCCACGGATAAGGTCTGCGAAAAACTGGGCATTACCGTCGCCTGCTCCACCGCGCAAAATCCGTTACCCGGGTCACGCACCCCAACCAATGACGCCAAAAGTAAAATTAGCCATCAACCGGCCAGTATCGCCGGGTCGGCGGTCTATCGCCACGGCGACCGCGCCAATCGGGTGCTCTGGGGCAACCGCCTGGACAGCAGTCTGGTCTGCGAATGTGAAGCGGTTACCGCCGGTGAGGTGCGCTACGCGGTAGAGTCGCTAAACGTCAACAACCTGACCGATTTGCGCCGTCGTACCCGCGTTGGTATGGGGACTTGCCAGGGTGAGCTGTGTGCCTGCCGTGCCGCCGGCCTGCTGACGCGATTTAACGTCACCACCGCCGCGCGTTCCATTGATCAGCTCTCGGCGTTCCTTAACGAACGCTGGAAAGGCGTCAGGCCGATAGCCTGGGGCGACGCGCTACGGGAAAGTGAGTTTACCAGCTGGGTGTATCAAGGACTGTGCGGACTTGACGGTGATGGACAAGGCAAACGGGAGGCGGATGATGCAATTTGATACCATCGTAATCGGCGGCGGCCTGGCGGG
>JAATGH010000128.1 GCA_015654745.1 Enterobacterales bacterium | reverse complement strand
TATTCACTGACCACCAACGTCACTGTGGCATGGCAGTCTTTAATTTTTCTTTTATGTGTGGATTGAATTGCTTATGAAAAACGAATAATTTTATACTTACGGAAAAAATTTGAACGCCTTAACTTCGAATTCATCTTTAGTGAATGCCTCACGAATTTCTTCTTATGTTACAGTTGCTCTGTCCTCGCGCGCGGCCTTAAGCAGACCGTTCGCCAGGCGATCGGTCAGCCCGGTGAGGGTTTCATAAATACCGGGGCGGGAAATCTCCGTCAGGCAGGCAAATCCGGCGGCCATGGCGATGGGATTGCCGGAGAGCGTGCCGGCCTGGTAAACCGGTCCGGTCGGCGCCAGCGCCTGCATAATCTCGCGCCGCCCCCCAAAGGCGCCCACCGGCATACCGCCACCGATAATTTTACCTAGGCAGGTCAGATCCGGCACCACGCCGTAATAGGCCTGGGCACCGGCCAGCGCCACCCGAAAACCGGTCATGACCTCGTCGATAATCAGCAGCGCCCCGAACTCATCGCACAATGCGCGCAGTCCAGGTAAAAATTCCGGCAGCGGGGGTACGCAGTTCATATTGCCGGCCACCGGCTCAACGATAATGCAGGCGACTTCGCGTGGGTAAAGCTCAAAGACCTGGCGCACCGACGCCAGATCGTTGAAGGTGCAGGTTAAGGTATGCTTGGCAAAATCCGCCGGAACGCCGGGAGAGCTGGGCTGTCCCAGGGTCAGGGCGCCCGAGCCGGCCTTAACCAGCAATCCGTCGGCATGGCCGTGATAACAGCCCTCAAATTTGATGATTTTGTCGCGCCCGGTATAACCACGGGCCAGGCGGATGGCGCTCATGGTCGCCTCGGTGCCCGAGTTCACCATGCGCACCATATCCATCGTCGGCACCAGTTGGGTGACCAGGGCGGCCATTTTCACCTCTATGGCGGTCGGCGCGCCAAAGCTTAATCCTCGGCCCACCGCTTCCAGCACCGCCTCACGCACCGCCGGATGATTGTGACCCAGCACCATAGGGCCCCATGACCCCACGTAGTCGATATAGGCTTTGCCGTCGACATCATACAACCAGGCTCCGTCTGCGCGCTCGATGAACAACGGCGTGCCGCCGACGCCATTGAAGGCGCGCACCGGAGAATTTACCCCGCCGGGGATCAGTTGTAGCGCCTGGGCGTATAGGTTTTCGGATAGACTCATGAAACGGCTCCTAAGAGAAATGAAAACGGTTGCCCCCTAGTGTAATAAACTGACCGATAATAAGACATCGTTGTTGGTCTGCGCCGGGGAAACTTTTCGCGCACTCCGTGTTAGCACGGCATAGCCTGCCTGGATTTTGTCCGCGGGGTAAATAATCGGCAACCGCACGGGGCGGTAAACAAACTATCCTGAATGCGCAATACTTGTACGTAATGGTCAGGTAGCGGATAATGATCTTTCACATTGGGTTGTTATACCCGATGATCTTGGTGGGAGTAGATGAATGAGTGAAACTGCGACATTGCCTTTACAATTTACCGATTCAGCGGCAAGGAAAGTGAAAAACCTGATTGCGGATGAGGAAAACCCGAATCTCAAATTGCGGGTTTACATCACCGGCGGCGGCTGCAGCGGTTTCCAGTATGGCTTTACTTTCGATGAAAAAATCAATGAAGACGATTTGACCATTGAAAAACAAGGGGTGGCGCTGGTAGTGGATCCCATGAGCCTGCAGTACCTGATCGGCGGTTCGGTGGATTACACCGAAGGGCTGGAGGGATCGCGCTTTGTGGTCACCAACCCGAATGCCAAAACCACCTGCGGCTGCGGATCCTCATTTAGCGTCTGAACGCCGGCGAAGAATTGCAAGACTACCGGTACGCCAACCCGCACCGGTTTTTTTTGTTTTGAAAATTGCCGCTGCCCAAAGCCCTTTGCGCCATTCAAAGCTCAAACGTGGGCAGTTTCAAATGCCAGCGAATCGCCGCCAGCCGGATGGCCAAGGTAATCACCATGCCAAGCACCGACGCCTGCTGCGCGTCGATATGGAAGGTGTGAAACGCGGTGGCATGGACGATACCGCCGATAATGCACGCGGTGGCATATACCTCGGTGCGCAGGATCATCGGTATTTCCCGCGCCAGCACGTCGCGAATCATACCGCCACCGACGCCGGTAATCACCCCCATGCAGATGGCAATCAGGGGACCGGTGCCGCTGGCAAAGGCTTTATTCACCCCGATGCCGACAAATACCGCCAAACCGATGGCATCCAGCACCGGCAGTATCCATTTCGGCAATCGATGAGGTTGGCGTATCAGCAATATGGCCACAAAACAGGTCACCATCGCCACGACCAGATCGGTGGGATCCTCAACCCAGAACACCGGGCCGTGGTTTAACGCCATATCCCTGATGGTGCCGCCGCCAATGGCGGTCACGATACCCAGCACCAGCACGCCGAAGGGATCCATGCGCAGTTTACCCGCCAGCAACACCCCGGAAACGGCGAATACCGCCGTACCCAACACATCGAGAAACCCCAACATTACTGAACTCCCTTGGTCGGCGTCGCCGCCAGCGCGCGGCACAGTTTTTCGGCCGCCAGCAGGATTCTCGGCCCACCCCGGTTAAACCAGTCCTCATTCAATGCAATCACCGGCACCCTGAGCTGGGGCTGCCAAAAGCTTTTGGTGATGTCGATGCGCGCGTCGCCGCCGGCGATCACGATGAGCTGCGGCCGACGGACCAGCACTTGCTCACGACCGATCTGCGGCCAGGGCACCGGACTATCGGCAAAAATATTGCGCGCGCCGCATAGGCCGAGCACCTGACTTTGCAGCGTCTTCGGGCCGGCGGTAAACAAGGGTTGGGTGCCGAACTGCAAAAACACCCGAGTAGGGGGATTATCCGCATAGCGTTGTTTTAAATTGGCAATCTGCTGTTCTATGCGGCGCGCGGCCTGATGCGCCTGTTCGGGATGCGGACTGTAGCGGGCCAGGCTATCTAGCGCCTGGGACAGATCCTCTAGGCTGAGCGGGTCGATATAGACAATGGGGATGCCGAAGGCCGCTAATTGGTCCAGCTGGCGCTGCGGGTTGCCGCCGCGCCAAGCCAAGATCAGATCCGGTTTCAACGCCAGTACCCGTTCCACATTGATGCCCTGCCAGGAGGCGACCTGCTCCAAACGCCGCGCGGCCGGCGGGTAATCCGACCAGGCGCTCGCGGCGACCAAGACGTCACCCATGCCCGCCGCATAGGCCAGTTCGGTGGCGTGCGGCGCCAGGCTTATTACCCGGTTGGCCGCGGCGGCGTGCAGGGCGCTTAAGCCCACCAATACGACCAGGGCGCGCAGCAGGTTGATTATTACGGCTGTCCTCACTGGCGACGGCATTATTGCCGCTGTCCGGCCAACGCTTGCAGCATGGCTTCCACCAGGCGGCTGGATTGTTTGGCCGCTACCGCGAGGAACTCGTCGAAACTGACATGGGACGCCTGATCCGCCACATCGGAAATCGCCCGTACCACCACAAAGGGCACGCCGAATTGATGGCAAACATGGGCGATGGCGGTGGCTTCCATCTCTACCGCAATCGCCTTGGGAAAGGCTGTACGGATATGGTTAAGCGGCTGAGCGCCGTTGATAAAGGCGTCGCCGCTGACCACCAGGCCGCGCACCGCGTGCTGATCCAACTGGGCGATGCAGCGTTCCGCCAGCGCCACCAACGCCTGATCCGCCACAAATGCCGGTGGGCACTGCGCCATTTGTCCTGGTTCATAGCCAAAGGCCGTGACGTCCACATCATGATAGCGCGCTTCGGAAGAGACCACGATGTCCCCAACCTTGAGCGAGGGTGCCAGACCGCCGGCGGAACCGGTATTGATCACCACGTCGGGATGGAAATGGTCCAGCAACAGGGTGGTGCCGAGCGCGGCGGAAACCTTGCCGATGCCGGATTTGACCAGCGCCACGTCGATCCCCCATAACCTACCGCTGTAAATTTCGCATCCGGCCTGCTGCCAGGTGGTACGGTCTTCAATATGGTCGCGCAGCAAGGCGACCTCTTGTTCCATTGCGCCAATAATGCCTACTTTCATCTGGTTATCCTTTTGGTCA
The DNA here is from genome assembly GCA_015654745.1 of Enterobacterales bacterium. Taxonomy (GTDB): domain Bacteria; phylum Pseudomonadota; class Gammaproteobacteria; order Enterobacterales; family Enterobacteriaceae; genus Acerihabitans. The sequence goes on along the minus strand of JAATGH010000128.1, from coordinate 1,944 downwards.
ATAAGGGAGGGCAATCTAGGCGGTATCCGGCATTGACCGCCGGCGGCGCTCATGCGTAATCACGTAACACCGCTTATACTGAATCCACGAGGCGGGTTGCCATGCGGGTTATTCTATCACGCTTGGCGGCGGGAAATAATGACCGCCAGGGTTGCATTTACCCATGGGTATAGGTATCACGGTAGACAGGGAATTTAATTCGGGGATCATGATGTCCGCAATCGACTTTAGTAAAAAAATCAGTTTTCAGCGCCCATTCAGTTCCCCGATCGCCGCAACGGACGAATATAGCGTGATCCGCCAATTCGAAAGCGATCGCGGACGTATCATCAACTCGGCCGCCATCCGCCGTTTGCAGCAAAAAACCCAGGTGTTTCCCCTGGAACGCAACGCCGCGGTGCGCTCGCGTCTGACCCACTCGATGGAAGTCCAGCAGGTCGGGCGGCATATTGTCAAAGAGGTGTTTCACCAGCTAAAACGTGAACAGCGCATTGCGCCGCTGGGTCTGGCACAGCTGGAGGCGCCATTTGAAAGCATTGTGGAAATGGCCTGCCTGATGCACGATATAGGCAATCCGCCGTTCGGTCATTTCGGCGAGGCGGCGATCAACGACTGGTTCAGCCAGCGTTTGGATATTGCCGGTCTAGGCAATGAAGCCCAGGGCAACGACCGATGCCGGGTGGAAATACTGCGGCTGCGCGCCGGCGAGGATGATAACAACGCCCTGCGCAGTCGAATCCGGCTCGATCTCTGTCATTTTGAAGGCAACGCCCAGGCGATACGCATGGTGCATAGCCTGCTAAAGCTTAATCTGACCTACGCGCAGGTCGGATGTATCCTGAAATATACCCGCCCCGCTTACTGGCAGGGCCCGGCGCCGGACGGATTCAGCTACCTGATGAAAAAACCGGGTTACTATTTGGCGGAGGAGGAGTATGTCAAAACGTTGCGCGAGCAGTTGGGGCTGGGCGAATTTCACCGTTTCCCCTTAACCTATATTATGGAAGCCGCCGACGACATATCCTACTGTATCGCTGATTTGGAAGACGCGGTGGAGAAAAAGATCTTCACTGTGGAACAGCTCTATCATTACCTGCGTGACGAATGGGGCGAGGTGGAAACCGGCGATCTTTTCCAGCGGGTGGTGGTAGCGGTATTTGAAAAGATTAAACGCAACCAGGGATTACGTAGCGGTGACCAGTTCTTTATGTATTTGCGGGTCAATACCGTGGCTTGCCTGGTACCCCATGCGGCACAACGGTTTTTGGATAATTTGGCCCCCATCTTTGACGGCTGTTTTAATCAAGCGCTGCTGGAAGACTCAAGCCAGGCTTATCGATTACTGAAAATATTCAAGGCGGTGGCGTTTAAACATGTTTTCAACCATCCGGAAGTTGAACAGCTTGAGCTACAAGGTTATCGGGTGATAAGCGGCTTACTGGAAATATATAACCCCCTGTTGGAAATGCCGCTGCCGGCCTTTCGTGAGTTGGCGACACGGGATTATCATCAGGATTATATGATACCCACCCGGCTATTTCATAAATTATCCATGAAGCATCGACTGGCCTATGGCGAGGCGGTAGCCGATTTGAGCCGTTATCCACAACGCCAGCAGCCGATGATGGAATTTTATTATCGCGCCCGTTTAATTCAAGACTATATTAGTGGAATGACTGATTTGTATGCGTGGGATGAATATCGGCGCTTGATGGCCGCCGAGTAACCGTCATACTTCACATTGCAGGAGCCTTGGCATGAGAAATAAAGTAGGGATTTGTAAATCGTCTCAATAATTATTTACTATTGAGATTTTTATGACGCTGAACTTCGGGTTATTTCATTAATCTCACGGATATGGCCACCATAATGGTCTGCATCATTATCTGATACTCATAGTCGAGACAACACTAGATGAAAAAAACGAATTTGGTCCTGAGTGCG
>JAATGH010000418.1 GCA_015654745.1 Enterobacterales bacterium | reverse complement strand
TTATCGTTTTCTTCCGCAACCAGGGGATCTTTACCGCCGACTTGAAGTTGGCGAGCGCGACGGGCAGCGACCAGCACCAGGTCAAAACGGTTACCAATTTTTTCAACGGCGTCTTGTACAGTTACGCGTGCCATATGTGAGCTACTCCGCAAATGAGGAAATGACTGGGCATCATACTGAAAGTTGTTTCAGTCCGCCAACAGTTTGGTGATTAAAGCGTCATGCCGTAGTTTTTGACGGCCGAGACGCAAACGTTCGGCACGTATGATAGTTTGTAAATCCATCAGTGCCGTATTGAATTCATCGTTAACGATCAGGTAATCATACTCTGCATAGTGCGACATTTCAGCTACCGCCTGGGCCATCCGGCGGGCAATGACGTCCTCGCTGTCCTGACCGCGGCCACGCAGTCGGCGATCAAGCTCTTCCCGGGAGGGCGGCAAGACGAAAATACTGCGCGCTTGCGGCATGGCCGTGCGGATTTGTTGCGCGCCCTGCCAGTCGATATCGAGAAAAACGTCCACGCCGGTGGCTAAAATCTGCTGGATGGACTCGCGGGAGGTGCCGTAATAATTACCAAAGACATTGGCATATTCAAGGAAGGCACCTTCCTGGATCATGCGTTCAAACTCAGCCTTGGAAACAAAAAAATAGTGTTCCCCGTGTTTCTCCCCCGGTCGTATAGGGCGAGTGGTATGGGAAATCGAGACCTGGGTATCGTAAAGGGGTTGTGTCTTAAGCAACGCCTGGATAAGGCTGGATTTTCCCGCGCCGCTAGGGGCGGAAACGATGTAGAGAGTACCATGGACCATAGTGGAATTTTTCGGCTGTAGTTGATAACACTAGTTGATGACGGTAGAAAGATGGAACAACCCGGAAAGTGGGGGCTGGACTCCATTATACACATCATTCAAGCCTGGCGCAGCCTGACTTATCATGTGTGATGGCCAGGTTTGCCGGCAGGAGCGGACCTGACGAGGTGTAACGCTTAGTAAGTAAATTTACCCTTAATAAATTAAGTAAAGAAGAATTAACTAATGCTACCAGCACTCCTTTATCAGGCTGACAGAGTAGACGAAAACATAATAATGTAAAATAGGGCCTGGTTTGTATAGGCTGATGTTGATATCAGCCTATACAAACCAGGTTAATAAACACTTGACATGGATATTACGAAAGCAAACCGGGTCGTTTTATTTAAGCATATATATCAAGCGTCGCTTATCTGTTATTACGGCACAACAGGTTACCACCCTGCAGTTTGCGCCGGATAGGACAAAACACGAGAGATTTTTTGTGGCAACGCTGCCGTCTTTGCGTCGCTATATGTTCTGTACCAGAAAATCGATAATTAGCGCTGATTAGCTTCGAGGGTGTTGCATATCTCTCCAAATTGCTCCAATTGGTTTTCAGAAAGCGGCTTGAGAATACGCGCCAGGATAGTCCTATGGATCCTCTGGGCAATTTCAAGCTTGTTAAGCCCTTTTTCCGTAATATAAACATGTTTAACACGACGGTCGGTTGGGCTCTGCTGGCGCTGGAGCATTGCGTCTTTTTCCAGCGCATCCAATACGGTGACTACCGTACGGGAAGAGAATCCCATATAATTTTTGATATCGGTTGCACTGGTTTTGCCATTGGTTATCAACTGCAATATCTTCATTTTCGACAAAGACAGACCTTCATTGACCAATTGCCCGTTAACTTCCTTTCGCAACCGGTGGTAGATGCGTGATAAAGATTCCACTGTTACTGAAACATCTATTATCTTTTCCATTTTGAGTTCTCTCTGTGTAATTCAGGCGGGTTAATCGCCGCGATGACAGGTTAAAAAAATGTTATATGTATTCAGGGATTAATTTATCCCCTCGTCGCTTGCTATATGAAACATCCTTTTTTACGATGTCGTTTATCGGCGCTCTTCGTGTCGATATCATAAAACGATCATCAATATTGCTCGTGAATACGTGGTGAAAGTCAGTATTTAACTCAACACGAAGGAATCTATATACAACCTTGATGATTTAATACTAGCGCAGTTTATATGAATATTTTCAATTTTGAAACATGGCCAAATGAAAAATACGCATGTAATAACTAAATATAACCATAGTGATAGTGTAATTAATTTTATTATGTTTTTACTAACTTAGTAGGGCGCTACCGTTAGCTTTTTTATTATTTTAATATAATATAACATATTGATAATAAACGACTTTTTAAAAAAATAAATATAAATAAAATGAGAGCAGTACATCTTGTTTTGGAAAATTTATTTAAATATAAAAAAAATAAATTAAATAAAATGCACACATAAATGTGATGCAGGTCAGATTTATTTAGATGATGTTTTATGTAACCAATTGATTTATATAATTTAAATTTTATTACGCGCCGTCGGCATTATTGGCGGTGTTGTCTATTTTTACTTATAAAACAAAGAGATAAAAAATAAACGCTTCATGATCATTTCCCACGGCGTCTGCTGGGGATCAATGCGTGTTTATGTCTCATCTTGGCGCAACGACGCTATGAGTTGATCCAGTTGCCGATGTGAAAAGACCCGAATTCCTTGTTCGCGTAACAATTGTGCCGTCACACCGCTGCCCGCGATGGTTTTCCCGTTGAATTTCCCCGAGTAAACCGTCTCGCTGCCACAAGATGGACTGCCGTCGGCCAGGAGCGCATAGCGACAATGGTGAAGTTGCGCGGTACGCAACGCCAGATGAGCGCCGAGTATATAAAGATCGGTAACATCCGTTCCCGTACTTTCCATTACCGTTGCACCCTGCTGTACGTGTATACCGCCGCTTGGTCCGGCGGAAATTTCGGCGGGTGGGCGAGGGGTGCTAAAACCGGCCGCCAGCTCGGGGCAACAGATGATCAGGCGTCCTTCGGTACGCCATACAGCAAGAGTGTCATGTAATAATGTCTTGGCCGCACCATCATAACGGACGTTAAAACCCGCCAGGCAAGCGCTAATCAGAATTTTATGCATAGGATTCCTCTTTGGGCATAAAGCATGAGAACGGCTTGATAATAAGCCTGTAAATAATCAGCGCAATGGTCATACGACGCTTTCGAACATCAGGATAGATATCTTGTCGCGCTTCGGTGGCGCTGAGACGCAATGTGCGGATCTATACTGATAACCATCATGCCGCCAACGGAGAATAATCCATGTTCAGTCATATCCAAATTGGAGCCAGGAATTTGTCATTATTGGCTGCGTTTTATGATCGTGTCCTGCCCGAGTTGGGATTGGTCAGGAAAACGGCCTTGGATAACATTGGACCGGCGGGGATCCTCTGGGCCAGGCCGGGTCATCGTTGGCCGCAGTTTGCCGTGAATTTTCCGCTCAATGGCTTACCCGCCACCTGGGGCAATGGCTGGCAGGTCAGTTTCGCTGCGCCATCGCAAGACGCGGCGGCATCGGCTTGGTCGGTCGCCATCGCTCAGGGCGGGATTGATGAAGGCGCGCCGGGTATTCGCGATCTTTATGCCAGTGACTATTACGGGGCCTATTGCCGCGATCCCGAGGGCAATAAGCTCTGCTTCGTGTTTGCCGATGGGGTAGATCGCGTGCCATGAAATGGCGTGCCATACGTCGTTCTTATATGTCGTTCTTTTCCTAAAACGTGTCGTAATTACGACGTTTATTCCAGGGAAAGACTGGCAAGCTTGCTGAGGATTACCGCCCCTTAGCAAACTTATGAACAGGCTGGGCTTATGCTTCTATACCTGCTTCGCCGGCTACTGCTGGCGATTTCAGTCATGCTGGTCGCCATCTCGATATTGTTTTGCCTGGTGTACCTGGTGCCCGGAGATCCGGCCTCGGTGGCGCTGGGGCCGCGCGCTACCGAGACGCAAAAGCAGGCGTTGCGTGAACATATGGGGCTGGATCGGCCGGCGATAATACAGATAGGGCATTTTATCGGCAATGTGGCTACCGGTGATTTGGGCGAAGATGTGTTAACCCGCCGTCCGGTCAGTCAATTAATTGTCCGTGCTCTACCCAATACGCTGATTCTGGCCTTATCGGCCATTGCCTGGGCGATAATCCTGGGCATACCCCTCGGATGTTGGGCGGCTTTACGTCAGAACAGTTGGGCCGATCGCCTTATCGGCCTGCTCTCTACCAGCGTTATTGCCTTACCGGCGTTTGTCGTGGCCATTTACTCTTTGCTGGTTTTTTCGGTCACCCTCAAATGGTTTCCCGCCATCGGCGCCGGGCAGCCGGGAGATGTCGGCTCGCAACTGCACGCGTTGGTGTTGCCATCGCTGACGGTGGGCTTGGGCTGGATCGGCTACTTGTCCCGCCTGGTCCGCGCCTCGATGCTGGAGGTGATGAAAGAGAACCATATCCGTACTTTTCGCGCTTTTGGTATCGGCGAACGGCTTATCGCTTTGCGCTATGCCTTGCCCATCGCGGTGGTCCCCGTGGTATCGGTGCTGGGCGTTGGCATCGGTTCGCTGCTTTCCGGCGCGGTGCTGACGGAGATTGTGTTTGCCCGCCCCGGTTTGGGCAAGCTGGCCTTTGACTCGGTCATTTCCCGTAACTTCCCGGTGGTGATGGGCACGGTGGTGGTGACTTCCGGGTTCTATGTTCTGGCCAACTTAATCGCGGATCTGATCAATACTTTTCTCGACCCGCGCGTGCGGCAGGAGCTTTAACCATGGCGCTTATCAGTACTGTCGGCCCTGAGCGGGATACTTCGTCGGTTAATCTCGCGCCGCGAACGGGAATTCGCCGCGTGCTGCGCCAGGTTTGGTCGGGCGGCATGGGGCGATTTGCGCTGGTTTGCGTCGCCATGCTGCTGCTCTGCGCCATTTTTGCCCCTTGGCTGGCGCCCCATGACCCCATCGCGATTAAGTCCGCACTCCGCCTCAAAGGGCCGAGCATAGAATATTGGCTGGGCAACGATCAGTTGGGGCGGGATATTCTTTCCCGGCTGATTTATGGCAGCCGTATTGCCATGACGGTAGCCTTTGTGGGCACCGGCGGCGCGCTGTTGATCGGTTCGATGCTGGGGTTGCTGGCGGGATACGGCCCGCGGCAAATCGATGCGTTATTGATGCTGTTTTGCGATTCATTAATGTCGATCCCGATGATTTTATTTGCCCTGGCGGTAGTGACGCTGGTGGGTTCAAGCGTGGCGACCATTATCATGATTATCATCACCTTTATGGTGCCGGGTTATTTCCGGGTGGTGCGCGGCCAGACGCGGGTGTTACGCCGGATGGAATATATTATCGCGGCCAGGGCCATGGGCGCATCCCCATTAAGCGTGGTGGTCCGCCATCTTATTCCCAACCTGACCGGCACCCTGCTGGTCCTGGTGGCCATGGATATCCCCGCGGTGATCGCCATTGAATCCGGTCTGAGCTTTCTCGGCCAGGGCGTGCAGCCGCCCGAGGCCAGTTGGGGGACCGTGCTTAATGACGGTTACTCATTTATCCGGCAAGCGCCGCATATCGTCATTGCCGCCGGTATTCCCATTATCCTGACCACCCTGGGATTTACCTTTCTCGGCGAGGCATTACGCGATGCGCTGGATCCGCGCACCGTCCTGAAATCAAAGGGAGACAACTGATGGCCTTATTGGAAATAGACGGCCTGACGGTAACCTATGCTTCGGCCAACGGCCCGCTAAAGGCGGTGCGTAATATCAACCTGAGCGTGGACAAAGGGGAAGTTCTCGGCCTGGTCGGCGAGAGCGGGTCGGGAAAATCCACCCTGGTGGGCGCCCTGCTGATGCTATTGCCGACCAACGCCCGGGCGTCCGGGCAGTTGCGCTATAAGGGGCAAAACCTGCTGGACCTGCCGGGTCATGCCCAACGGCGACTACGCGGCAACGGTATTGCTACCGTATCACAAGATCCGTTCACGGCGTTAAACCCGGTCATTACCATCGGCAGGCAGTTGCTGGCGTTTCAACATCATCAATCGGGTTCAAAAGCGGAGAAGATGGAGCGCGCGCGCCGCATGTTGGAGCGCGTGGGCATTTCCGATCCACCGGGACGGCTGCGGCAATATCCCCATGAACTAAGCGGGGGAATCCGCCAGCGTATTGCGATCGCCGCCGCCTTGTTGACCGAGCCGGAGCTGTTAATCGCCGATGAGCCTACCACCGCCCTGGACGCCACCACCGAAATGCAGGTCGTTGAGGTGCTCAGGCGCAGCCGGGAACTGGTTAACGGTGCGATTATTTTTGTCACCCATGATTTACACCTGGTCAGCACGCTTTGCGACAAGGTCGCGGTGATGTATGCCGGAGAAATCGTTGAAGCCGGTCCGATACAATCCATTTTTGACTCTCCGGCGCATCCTTATACCCAGGCGCTGATGGCATGCGATCCCGAGCGTATTGAAACGGCGACCCGGGAACTTCCCTTTATCGCCGGTTCGGTGCCGATGCCCAGTGTCGACCGGGTTGGTTGCCCATTCCAGCCACGCTGCGGGATGGCGTTCGCTCCATGCTCCACCCTGACCCCGGTCGATACGGTGTTGGACGGTAGCGGCTGGAGAGTACGGTGCCATAAGGTCAACGCCGATGCTTGAAATCAACGATCTGGTGGTGAGATATAAACACGGCGGACTGCTCAACCGCCTGACGCCGGGAGCGGTGCGGCAAGTGGAGGTCTTGGCGGGCGTTAGCCTGCATGTGCCCCCGGGTAAGACTTTGGGTTTGATTGGCGAAAGCGGCAGCGGGAAAACGACTCTTGGCCGCGCGGTCATCGGGTTGGCGCCCATTGGCCGCGGTAGTGTCCAGGTGAATGGGCGCCAACCGAATGACGCCAGCGACCTCTCCTGGCGGGCCATTCGCCGTGAAACCGGCTTGATTTTCCAAGACCCGATGGCCGCGCTGGATCCGCGCATGACGGTGGAACATCTGATAACCGAGCCGTTTGTGGTAAACGGACGGGAGATTAAGCGTCGGGCCGAGGCCTCCCGGTTACTTGATCTGGTTAGCCTGCCGTCGCTGTTTTTGGATCGCTATCCCCATCAACTGTCAGGCGGACAGGCCCGGCGGGTGGCGGTGGCGCGCGCGCTGGCCCTAAGGCCGAAGCTGATTATCGCCGATGAACCCACCGCGGGGCTGGATCTATCGGTACAGGGCGAGTTGCTCAACCTGTTGACCTCGTTGCAGCGGGAATTGGGCATGAGTTACCTGATCATTACTCATAATCTGGCTATCACGCGCCATGTTACCGATCGTATCGCCATTATGTATTTAGGGCGGATTGTCGAAACCGGTCCTACCGATAGGGTGTTTCGTGCGCCGGCGCATCCGTACACTCAGGCGCTGCTTAGCGCGAAAAGCCAACATCAGTCCCCAGGTAGCGGCGTACTGCGTGGTGACGTACCCACGCTGGCCCACCGCCCCGCGGGGTGCGAGTTCCATACCCGGTGTCCGTTGGCCAGCGAGCTGTGCCGTCAAACGGCGCCGACCCTGCTTTCTATTACCGGGGAGCACCAGGTCTCCTGCCATACCCCTTTGATTAACCCTCGACCGTTCGGCCAAACCGGCCGCATTGAATTAAAGGAGACGCACCCATGAAAGGCCCCTCGATGAATCGACGCGATCTGATTAAAACCATGGCTATTCTTGCCGCCGGGGCGTCCAGCACGCTGATGATTGGCGGCCGGACGCTGGCGTTGGCGGCGGATAATAAAAACCAGATACTTAGGGTGCAAAACGATCAGGATATTACCAATCTCGACCCGGCCAACCGTAGCGGTTGGTATGACGAGATGGTGATGTTCGCGGTGTATTCAGGATTATGCCAATACAAAGCCGGCACCGAATGGGGATGGCAACTCGACGCGGCTGAACGGCTGGAGCAGGTCGATCCGCTGACGGTACACTTTAGGCTTAAGCCGGGTATCAAGTGGACCGGCGATTTTGGAGAAATGACGGCGGAAGATGTGAAGTACTCCTATGAACGGTTCCTTGATCCCAAACTTGCCGCCATCTATGCCACGGATTGGGAAGCATTGGATCATGTGGAGGTCACCGGCACCTATGAAGGTATCATTCATCTCAAGCACCCCTTTGCGCCGCTGTTTACCAGTACGCTGCCCCACGCCTCCGGCCTGATTATCTGTAAAAAAGCGGTGGAGGCGGCCAAAGATAAAAAAATCGCCACCGATCCGCTGGCCTCGTCGGGGCCTTATAAGATCGGCGAATGGTTGCCGCGCGAGCGCTTAACTCTGATACGCAATGAACGCTGGAGCGGGGCAAAAAGCTTTTATGATCAGATTCAACTGGTACCCATCGGCGACTTGAACACAGCGGAAATCGCCTTTGAAGCCGGCGATTTGGACATGACCAAAATCAATATCAGTGCGATCCCGAAATATCAGCAGGGCGTCGAAGGCGTCACCCTGACCGTACGCCCGGCGCTAGCCTATACCTGGCTGGGAATGAATGTCGATCATCCGTTGCTTAAGGATTTACGGGTGCGCCGGGCTATCCAGCAGGCAATCGACGTGCCGTCAATCCTTGATTCCGCATTCGGCGGAGCGGTAAAGCCTGCGTTCGGCCTGGTGCCGCCGCCGCTGCCGGGCGCCAGGAGTAAAAATATTTATCCCTATTCCGTGGATGAGGCAAAACGTCTGCTCAAGGACGCGGGGGTTACCCATTTACAACTGCGGTTGGATTTGACCACCTCCACCGATGGGGGCACCGTCGCCCAGGTCATCCAAGCCCAGTTGGCGCAGGTGGGTATCGAGCTGAAAATCAATCAAATGGATGGCGCCGCGTTTGTCGCCGCGGGTCAGGAGTCTGAAGGAAAAGCGTGGCAAGACTCCCAACTACGCCTTACCACCTTCACCACCGCCCCCGACGCCAGCTGGGTGACCGCATGGTTCACCTGTGGCCAAGTGGGTATCTGGAATACCCAGAGAACCTGTGACAAGACGTGGGATCAGCTTAGCGCCGACGCGGCCAACGAGCTCGATCAGGCCAAGCGGGCGGCAATGTATGTGCAACTGCAGGATCGGTTGGAGGAGACCGGCGCCTATGTCTTTTTGTATCACGGCAGTAACGCCTGGATAACCCCAACGCCTATCAAGGGCGCCTGGACCCCCGATGGCCAGTGGCCGCTGTTCCGTGAGATTACGCGCGTCTAACTGACCGGTATTACCTCCCGCGCGCATATCCACCGCCGGGTTTTTACGACTTAAAAAGCGAATATCGGCCCGGGGCGATTATCAGCGCCCGGGGCCGAGTGTGGGAGCATCCTTGACTACTGCCCGTATTCCCCTAGCCCCGAAAAAGGGTTTCCGTTCCGCCGGGAGCGCACTTAAGCATCCCAATTACCGCCGGTTTTTCGGTGGGCAACTATTATCGGTGATCGGCAGTTGGATCCATACCATTGCGTTGGGCTGGCTTATCTGGCGATTGGGAATGTCGTCACCGGTCATGCTCGGCCTGCTGGCCTTTTGTAGCCAGGGACCAATTCTGCTGTTCGGCCTATTTACCGGAGTGATCGTCGATCGCTGTGACCGCCGCCGGCTGGTGCTGGCCACGCAAATCGGCCTGACGCTATTGGTATCGCTATTGGCGGTCCTGACCTTGACGCATTGGATTACCGGGACGATAGCCATTGTGATCGCGCTAGGCCTCGGCCTTATCAGCGCGTTTGATCTGCCGGGGCGGCAGTCATTGGTGATCGATCTGGTGGAGTATAACGATTTGGGCAATGCGCTGGCCCTTAACTCGGTGATTTTTAACGGCGCGCGGTTAATCGGACCCGCCCTGGGCGGCGTGCTGGTGGATACCGTGGGTGAGGGGTGGTGCTTTGCGTTTATTGCCGCGTCATATGTGCCGCTGATCCTGTTTCTATCCACCATGCGCATTCCCCAGCGCCCCCCCCTTATCCGAACGGGCGGTTTATTGATGGAAATGGCCGAGGGACTGGCGTTTTTGCGCCACGACCCCGACGCACTGCGTATTTTACTGCTGGTGGGGCTGTGCAGCCTGACCAGCGTACCCTACTTTTCCTTTTTGCCGATGTTGGCGGACCGGGTACTCAACGGCGGACCCGCCGGTTCTGGCATCCTGATGAGCATTACCGGCATCGGCGCGCTGACCGCCGCCCTGCGGCTGACCTTCAACAGCGATATCGCCCACATGCGCCCGTGGCCAATGTGGGCGGCGCTCATGTTGGGCATTTCCCAGATCTGCCTGGGTCTGTCGCATCTGTTCTGGCTGAGCGCCTTGATTGCCGCGCCTATCGGTTATGCGATCCTGACTCAGAACCTGACCTCGAATTCGTTGCTTCAACACCGGGTTCCCGACCGGTTGCGTGGGCGGCTCATGTCTTTCTATTCCATGATGCTCATCGGCACGGTACCCATAGGAGCCATTATCTGCGGCGGCGTGGCAGAGCTTATCGGCCTACCGCTCACGATGATCATCGGCGGCATGATCTGCCTGGCGGGCGTAGCCTGCATCGCGGGCTGGAATCGTTGGGGCACCCGTCGCAATGCCTAACCTATTTTGTCATACCCATATTCCCAGGAGGCGCCACCATGTCAGACCTTACCCACTTCTTGCCGGCCGTACCGCCATATCGCCAACTGATGATCCCGCTGGCGGATGGTACCCGACTGGCTGCCCGTCTTTGGCTGCCGGAAGGCGGTGGTCGGGTTCCGCTGGTTTTGGAGTGGATACCTTATCGACAATCCGATAATACGGCGGTGGG
>JAATGH010000012.1 GCA_015654745.1 Enterobacterales bacterium | reverse complement strand
TGATAGGTATAGTCCTCCATAAACGAGGTGCCGCCCTTGAGGCCACCCGCCATCACCTTGAAAATCCGCAGCAGCGCGGCGGTTTTCCAATCGCCTTCGCCGGCAAAACCGTAGCCTTGCTGCATCAGGCGCTGGACTGCCAGACCCGGCAATTGTTTCAGTCCATAAAGATTTTCGAAATTCGAGGTAAACGCCTTGCAGCCAGCCTGTTCCAAGAAGCGCTTCAGCCCCAGCTCAATGCGGGCGGCGTCCAGCAGATTTTCTCGTTTTTCCCCGTGTTGTTTGATTTTATCGGTCAGGATATAAGATGCTTCGTATTCTTCGATCAGCGTGCTGATATCGCCTTTGGATACCTCATCCACGACGCTGACCAGATCGCCCAGACCATAAGCGGTCACCGAATAACCAAACTGGATTTGTGCCCCGACTTTATTCCCTTCGGTCACTGCCACTTCACGCATATTATCGCCAAAGCGCGCCACGATCAGCTGTTGGCTTTCCTGTTTAGCGGCGGCGGCGCGCATCCATTTGGCGATGGTCCGGTGGGCCTGTTTGTCCTGCCAATGGCCTACCACGACTTGGTGATCCAGATGCATACGGGCACCGATAAAGCCGAACTCCCGGCCGCCGTGCGCGGTCTGGTTTAAGTTCATGAAGTCCATATCCATGGTATCCCAAGGGATCTGGGCGTTAAATTGGGTATGGAACTGCAGCAACGGTTTGTTGAGAATGCTTAGTCCGCCAATCCACATTTTGGCCGGGGAGAAGGTGTGCAACCAGGTCAACAGGCCTATGCAGTGAGTGGAGTAGTTCGCTTCGCGGCACAGTGCCAGGATTTCGTCAGGGGATTTCACCAGCGGTTTAAGCACCAGCTTAATCGGCAAGCCTGCTTCGTCATTCAGGCCTTTCACCACCGTTTGGGCATGTTCGGTGACCTGGCGTAGCGTTTCCGGGCCGTAAAGGTGCTGGCTGCCGATAACAAACCAAACTTCATGTTGCTGAAAATTTTCCATTAGGACTCCTATACATCATCATTTATTAAGCGCAGCGTGATCAGTGTCTGGCGGAATAAGCCGGTTCAGCCAGCGTGCCCCACTGCAAATAGCGTTCATACAAGCGTTGGAAGGGCGCCACCCGCGCCGGATTCGGCTGTAGAGTACGTTCAATACGGCTGGCCATAGACTGCTGGGCCAGGGCAATATCCGCATATTCACCCGCCGCCACCGCACCAAAAATCGCCGCGCCCAGAGCACAGCACTGATCGGAGGCCACCACCTGCAGCGGTCGGTTCATGACATCGGCGCACACCTGCATAATAATGGGTGATTTGCGGGCAATGCCTCCGAGCACCAGCACGTTTTCCACCGGAATACCCTGCTGTTCAAAACATTCCATAATGGCGCGCGCGCCAAAGGCGGTGGCGGCAATTAATCCGCCGAACAGTGCGGGTGCGTCGGTACCCAGGTTCAGTCCGGTAATCACCCCCTGCAGCCGTTGGTTGGCGTAAGGGGTACGGCGGCCGTTAAACCAATCCAGTACGACGGGGAGATGCTCCAAGGACGGCTCATCAGCCCATGCTTGCGCCAGCGCCGATAGCATATTGTTTTGGATTACGTCAATCGTGGGTTTCAGTGATGGATTCTGCTCTGCCGCCTGGCGCAGTGGCCACCCCAGCAAACGACCAAACCAGGCATAAATGTCACCGAACGCCGATTGTCCCGCTTCCAGACCAATAAAGCCTGGCACGACGCTGCCGTCTACCTGACCACAGATGCCGGCAATGGAACGGTCGCCCACGCGCTTTTCATCGGCAATCAGGATATCGCAGGTGGACGTGCCTATCACTTTTACCAGCGTATACGGCTGTGCACCGGCGCCCACCGCGCCGATATGACAATCAAATGCGCCGCCGGCGATGGTTACCGACTCGGGCAGGCCCAGCTTGTGCGCCCATTCGGCGCTGATACGGCCTACCGGGACGTCAGCGGTATAGGTTTCGGTGAATAAAGGATACTGCAGCTGTTCGGTAAGAACCGGATCGAGTGCGTCGAGGAAAGCTTTTGGCGGCACGCCGTCCCACTCGGGATGCCAAAGTGATTTGTGTCCGGCTGCGCAGCGCCCACGCTTGATCTGTTCCGGACGCTCCGTGCCTGAGAGTATTGCCGGGATCCAGTCGCACAGTTCGATCCAAGACACCGCCTGTTGGCGGACTTGCTCATCCTGGCGCGTGATGTGCAAGATCTTGGCCCAAAACCATTCGGAGGAGTACACCCCGCCAATATAGCGGGTGTAATCAGGAAAATCGCCGCTGTGGCACAGCTGATTAATCGCCTCGGCTTCTTCTATGGCAGTATGATCTTTCCATAAAATAAACATGGC
>JAATGH010000071.1 GCA_015654745.1 Enterobacterales bacterium | reverse complement strand
GCTGATGCAGATGGCGAAAACCAGCGCCGCCCTGGCAAAGCTGCGCGCGCGCCGTTTACCTTATATCTCGGTATTGACCGATCCCACCATGGGAGGGGTGTCAGCTAGCCTGGCCATGCTGGGCGATCTCAACGTCGCCGAACCCAAGGCCTTGATTGGGTTTGCCGGCCCGCGGGTTATTGAGCAAACGGTACGGGAAAAACTGCCGGCGGGTTTTCAGCGCAGCGAGTTTTTGCTTGAAAAAGGCGCTATTGATATGATAGTTCGTCGGCCGGACATGCGGCTAAAGCTCGCCGGTCTGTTGGCGAAAATGACCCGACGGCCTCAGCCGGAAACGCAGCATTCCCATGAGCCGAGAGCTGAAATCACGCCGGAAGATCGTCAGGACGACATCTAAGGCGATGGTTACTACACAGTCGAAAACGGGATGTATGGAAAATCTTACAGCGCCTCAAGCCACATCGCCACTGGCCGAGTGGCTTTATTATCTTGAACGCCTGCATGCCAAAACCATCGACCTGGGCCTGGAGCGAATTGGCCAGGTTGCCGGTCGGCTGGGGTTATTGCGTCCGGCTCCACGGGTGATAACCGTCGCCGGTACCAATGGCAAGGGAACGACCTGTCGGCTGCTTGAAGCGGTGCTGATGGCCGAAGGATTAACGGTCGGCGTCTACAGTTCCCCTCATTTGCTGCATTATACCGAACGTGTTCGCATCCAGGGCAGGGAACTGCCCGAGGACCGGCACAGCGAGGCGATGTCGGCCATTGAAACCGGGCGCGGCGCGGTTTCCTTGAGCTATTTTGAATTTGGGACCTTGGCCGCTTTCTGGTTGTTCAAACAGGCGGCTTTGGATGTGGTGATCCTGGAGGTCGGTCTGGGCGGGCGACTTGATGCCACCAACGTTGTTGACGCGGATATTGCCGTTATCACCAGCATCGCGCTCGATCATACTGAATTGCTCGGGCCCGATCGTGAAAGTATCGGACGGGAAAAGGCCGGTATCCTGCGTGCCGGCAGGCCGGCGGTCGTTGGTGAACCGGATCGTCCGGCGTCTATCGACCGCGTCGCCGGGCAATTGGACGCGCAGCTATATTGCCGCGATCGGGACTGGTCGTTTACCCTTGAAGGGGATGTGTGGCGCTGGTGGGATGCTGGCCTGGCCTTGGAAAAACTGCCGTTGCCGTCAATCCCGCTGGCGAATGCCGCCACCGCGCTGGCCGCGCTTAGAAAATGGCCGCAGCCGGTATCGGAGCGCGCAATCCGCCAGGGACTGCGCGAAGCGGCTCTGCCGGGCCGCTTTCAAACCATCGGCCACCGTCCGCTGCGTATTCTCGATGTTGCCCATAATCCTCATGCCGCCGGCTATTTGTCGCAACGGCTGGCCAAGCTGGAGGTCGCCGGTAGAGTGCTGGCGGTCGTAGGCATGCTGGCGGATAAAGATATTTCCGGTACCCTGGACGCGCTGCGCGGCCAGGTGGACGAATGGTATTGCGCCTCCCTAGAAGGACCTCGCGCCGCCACCGCGGCGCAGCTGGCCGAACACCTGGACGGCGCGCGGCTGTTCGCCGATGTGCCGTCGGCCTGGCACCAGGCGCTGCGGGACGCCGGACCACAGGATTGCGTGCTGGTATTCGGCTCGTTTCATACCGTGGCTCCGGTGCTGGCGATAGTCAATCCGGAGAGTGAATGTGGCCAGTAAGTTTCAAAACCGTTTGGTAGGAACCATCATTATCGTGGCGCTTGGCGTCATTGTGCTGCCCGGCCTGCTGGATGGCAAAAAAAAGCATTACCAGGATAATTTTGCATCTATTCCGCTGGTGCCAAAACCCGGGGACACGGATGAATCCGACGCCTCGCCCCAAGCCAGCCAGTCGCTGCCCAGCCAGCCGCCGGAAGGGGCGGGTGCCGCGGTGGAACAGGCCAATAATGACCCGGTGGACGAGGATTCCGCCGCCGAGGATAATAACGCTCCGGCGGCTCCCTCAAAAGAGAGCGCTCCGGCCCGCCGCGAGCCGGTAAAAACCGCCCCGACGCCCCGTGCGGAGCTGACCAAACCTCCGACGGCGCGCCAGGAGCCGGTAAAAACCGTGCCATCCAGGCCGGGGGAGCAGCCTAAACCGGCGGCGAAACCACCCGTGGTGAAAACCGAGATCAAGCCGGAAGCCAAACCGATTGCTCCGCGTGCCGAGATCAAACCGGAAGCCAAACCGATCGCCCCGCGTGCCGAGATGGAAACGCAAACCAAGCCGGCGGCGGCCAAACCGGTGCCGTCTGCCAAAGAGACGGCTGAGACTCCGCCGCAGGGCCAGGCCTGGGTAGTCCAGCTGGGCGCGCTGAAAAACGCCGCCAAAGTGACGGAGATCGTTGGCAAGCTGCGTTCGGCGGGATATCGTGCCTATACGGTGCCATCGGCACCGGTAGCCGGGCAGATCACCCGAATTTTTGTCGGTCCGGATGCCTCCAAGCAAAAGCTGGAATCAGCGCTGCCGGAAATGAATCAGCTGAGTGGTCTCAGTGGCTAGCTTCGTTCCTATCAGGCCCGTTGATTTGCGGGGGACGGCGGGCGGCCAAGCGCGGGTGCTGCGCCGTTCCGCCGTATCTTCTTGCGGCAACTGGCCTTTTTTAATTGCCGTTATTTATTTCACTTTGCGCCGGAATTCCGGTGCGCAAACGTTTCCGTTTTCTGTTAGAATTCGCCGCGAACCAGCTGACGGGGCGAATTACCAAGGGATGCACGCATGATCTGGGTTGATTACGTCATTATTGGCATCATCGTTTTTTCTGCTCTGATAAGTCTGATCCGGGGATTTATACGCGAGGCCTTATCGTTAGTGACCTGGGGATGTGCGTTTTTCGTCGCCAGCCACTATTATGTATACCTCGCTGTCTATTTTACCCGCTTTGAAGATCAGTTGGTTCGTAACGGTATCGCGATTGCCCTGCTGTTCGTGGCTACCCTGATCGTCGGGGCAATCGTCAATTACGTGATTGGCTCTCTGGTGGAGCGGACCGGCTTATCCGGCACGGATCGGGTATTAGGTGTGTGTTTTGGCGCCCTCAGAGGCATACTGGTCGTCTCGGCCATGCTATTCTTTCTGGATACCTTCACCGGCTTCGCCCAGAGCGAGGACTGGCATCAGTCCCAGCTAATACCGCAGTTTAGCGGTATTATCAGATGGTTTTTCGACTATCTTAGAAACACGTCGAGTTTCTTACCGAGGCATTAATCGCCGCGGTAACGCTGATGAGGAAATGACACATGTGCGGTATTGTCGGTATCGCCGGTTTTATGCCGGTCAACCAGTCGATTTATGACGCGTTAACGGTGCTTCAGCACCGTGGGCAGGATGCCGCGGGCATCGTCACCATTGACGCATTGGATTGCTTCCGCTTACGCAAAGCCAATGGCCTGGTGAAGGATGTATTTGAAGCCAGGCATATGCAGCGCCTGCAGGGCAATATGGGGATCGGCCATGTGCGCTACCCCACCGCCGGCAGCTCTAGCGCCTCCGAAGCCCAACCTTTTTATGTCAATTCCCCGTTCGGCATCACTCTGGCGCACAACGGTAACCTGACCAACGCCCACGAGCTGCGTAAGAAATTATTTGAAAAAGGACGCCGTCATATCAACACGACGTCCGATTCGGAAATCCTGCTCAATATTCTGGCCAGCGAGCTCGACCGTTTCCCTGATTATCCGCTGGAAGCCGATGATATCTTCGCGGCGGTGGCGGGTACCCACCAGCAGATTCGTGGTGCTTATGCCGTGGTCGGCATGATCATCGGCCATGGCATGATCGCTTTTCGCGATCCTAATGGTATCCGCCCGCTGGTCATTGGCAAGCGGACGCTGGCCGATGGCCGCAATGAGTATATGGTGGCTTCCGAGAGCGTGGCGCTTGACACTCTGGGCTTTGAATTCCTGCGTGATGTGGCGCCGGGCGAAGCGGTATATATCACTGAAAAAGGGCAGTTGTTTACCCGCCAGTGTGCCGAGAACCCGCAAAGCCATCCATGCCTGTTCGAATACGTGTATTTCGCCCGTCCCGACTCCTTTATCGACAAGATTTCCGTCTATAGCGCCCGGGTGCGCATGGGCCAGAAACTGGGCGAGAAGATTGCGCGCGAATGGGAGGATCTGGATATTGACGTGGTGATCCCCATCCCGGAAACCTCTTGTGATATTGCGTTGGAAATTGCCCGTATCCTGAATCTGCCCTATCGTCAGGGTTTTGTTAAAAATCGCTACGTGGGCCGGACGTTTATCATGCCCGGCCAGCAGGTGCGCCGCCAGTCGGTGCGTCGCAAACTTAACGCCAACCGCGCCGAGTTCCGTGATAAAAACGTATTGCTGGTAGACGACTCCATTGTACGCGGCACCACGTCCGAGCAAATTGTCGAAATGGCTCGTGAAGCCGGTGCCCGCAATGTCTACCTGGCCTCCGCGGCGCCGGAAATACGCTTTCCCAACGTCTACGGCATTGATATGCCCAGCGCAACCGAACTGATTGCCCATGGTCGTGAAGTGGGTGAAATTCGCAAGCTGATTGGCGCCGATGCGTTGATTTTCCAAGACCTTAGCGACCTGGAAGCGGCAGTACGCGAGGATAACCCGGATATAACGCAGTTCGAGTCCTCGGTCTTTAATGGAATCTACGTGACCAAGGATGTGGATCAGCGTTACCTGGATTATCTCGAATCGTTGCGCAACGACGATGTGAAAGCGGTGCGTATGCAAACCGAGGTGGAAAACCTGGAAATGTACAACGAAGGTTAAACAAACCGGCGTCCGGTTAACCGGTAGTCGCAGCACTCACCCGGGCGGTAATACGCGCCGGGTGTTTCATTATGGGTTGTAAGCCGGGGGGGCCACCCGCGTCTAATATACCTAATGATGATCGGAAATGAGCGTCGCATCCGGAGTGAGCAATGATGCCTACGCGAACGTCGCAACCGGATCAGGGAGAAAAAAAATGAAACGACTGATAGTGGGTATAACCGGCGCCAGCGGGGCTATTTATGGTGTGAGGCTATTGGAAGTCCTCAAGACTGTGGACGATGTTGAAACCCACCTGGTGCTAAGCAATGCGGCGCGCCAGACGCTAACGCTGGAAACGGATTATAGCGTGCGCGATCTCCAGGCACTGGCCGATCGGGTACATGACTGCCGCGATATCGCGGCCAGCATCAGCTCTGGTTCCTTCAAAACGGCCGGCATGGTGATTTTGCCCTGCTCGATGAAAACGCTCTCCGCAATCGTCAACAGCTACAGCGATGGCCTATTGGCGCGCGCGGCCGACGTGGTATTAAAAGAGCGACGCACATTGGTGCTTTGCGTGCGTGAAACGCCGCTTCATCTTGGCCATTTGCGGCTAATGACCGCCGCTGCGGAAATGGGGGCGCTCATCATGCCGCCGGTGCCCGCAATGTATCATCGTCCCACCTGTTTGCAGGATATTATCGATCAGACGGTTAACCGGGTTTTGGACCAATTCGATATCGAATTGCCCCAGGAACTGTTTGAACGCTGGCAAGGCCAATAAAACCCGTGGCGACTATCCCACCCGTGTTAGCCTAACTGCCGGTTTATTTTGCCATTTTGCATTACATCAACCGCCCGCGACGAGCGGTGTTCGCGCATCTTGCACCAAAAGTGATCGTCGGGTGTTTTATCCTGGTGCAGTAGGCGCATGCTCAAACCTGCCTGTAGCCCGTAAATCAGCCGATCGGCTTTTAACGCTTGCTATTGAGGTGCATTGAAAGCTTTATTATAGCGCCGGCGTTAAGCGCTTCGGGGCTAACGTTAAAATGGCATGAAAAGTGCAGTAATTGAACCCACTAATAACATCACATTGCATGCCTAACTAAAAATTATACAGAGGGTAAAGTATGAAAAAGCTGGTTAAAGTTCTTCCTTTGGTATTTGCACTGGCAGCCGCCGGCAGCGCCTTCGCTGCGGTACCCAAAAATATTAAAATTGGCACCGATCCTACTTATGCCCCTTTCGAGTCGAAAAATGCCAGCGGCCAATTAGTGGGTTTTGATATCGATTTGGCGAAAGAGCTATGTAAGCGTATCCAGGCCCAATGTACCTTTGTCGAAAGTGACTTCGACGCGTTGATCCCCTCGCTTAAAGCTAAAAAAATTGACGCCATCATCTCTTCGTTGTCCATTACTGAAAAACGTGAGCAGGAAATTGCCTTCACCGACAAACTCTATGCCGCCAATGCCCGTTTGATTGCTAAAACCGGTACCACTATCACTCCGACGTTGGACGCGCTCAAGGGCAAACGAGTCGGCGTGCTGCAAGGTTCCACTCAGGAAGCTTACGCCAATGCCATGTGGCAGCCTAAGGGGATTGATGTGGTGGCTTATGCCAATCAAGACCTGATCTATGCCGATCTTGGCGCCGGGCGCATCGACGCCGCGTTCCAGGATGAAGTTGCCGCCAGCGAAGGTTTTCTGAAACAGCCCGCTGGCAAGGGATATGTCTTTGCCGGACCCGCGGTGAAGGATGACAAATTCTTTGGCGTCGGCACCGGTATGGGTTTGCGTAAAGACGAAACCGACCTGAAAGCCGCTTTGGATAAAGCCTTTGCCGATATGCGCAAAGATGGCACCTATAACAAATATGCCAAACAATATTTTGATTTTAACGTTTACGGCGACTAATCCTGTTATGTGGTACTTGCCCGCGCGCGGCGCGGGCATATACCCGTCATCTTTCACGTTGCGCATGTGTTGGCGGTACTCGTTTACCCGAATCGCTTACTTGAGTAAGGCCATCGGGGATCTCTTCCTTGCCGCCTTCCTGCCACGTGAAATCTATTGGGTATGGCTACGCTGTTTATCCTCCGCCGGGACAGGATATGATCGATGCTTTATGGTTATTCACAACTGATTATTAGTGGTGCCCTGGTTACCCTTGAGCTGGCCATAACGTCAGTGGTGCTCTCGGTGATCATCGGGCTGATTGGCGCAGGCGCCAAACTTTCCCGCAACCGTATGCTGGCGGGTATTTTTGAAGGATATACCACGCTTATTCGCGGCGTCCCCGATCTGGTGTTGATGCTGCTGATCTTTTACGGATTACAAATCGCGCTTAATGGCCTGACAGAAACCATCGGCATGGATCAGATTGATATTGACCCCATGGCAGCCGGCATCATTACGCTGGGCTTTATCTATGGCGCCTATTTTACCGAGACTTTTCGCGGCGCCTTTATGGCGGTGCCGCGCGGACAAATCGAAGCGGCCACCGCGTTCGGTTTTTCCAGCGGGCAGATCTTTCGCCGAATTATGTTCCCCGCCATGATGCGCTTTGCGCTGCCGGGTATTGGTAATAATTGGCAGGTCATCTTGAAAGCCACCGCGCTGGTGTCCCTGCTGGGACTCAATGATGTGGTGAAGGCCACGCAGCTGGCCGGTAAAGGCACCTACCAGCCGTTTTATTTCGCCATCGTGGCGGGTCTGGTCTATCTGATATTCACCACCCTGTCTAACGGGGTGCTGTTATGGCTGACCCGGCGTTATTCCCTGGGCGTTAAGAAGGCCGAGTTATGATTGAGATCCTGCAACAATATGGACAGTGCTTGTTGTGGAGCGATGGGTATCGTTTTACCGGATTGGCGATCACCTTATGGTTACTGATTTCATCGGTAGTCATGGGGGGCGTCATGGCCGTATTTATGGCGGTGGCCCGGGTGTCGCCTCGGCCATGGGTGCGCTTTCCCGTCTGGTTATTTACCTACGTTTTTCGCGGCACGCCCTTGTATGTGCAATTGCTCGTTTTTTACTCCGGAATGTACAGCCTGGAAATTGTACGCGGCACCGATATGCTCAATGCCTTTTTCCGCAGCGGGCTTAATTGCACCATTTTGGCGCTAACCCTGAATACCTGTGCCTATACCACGGAAATTTTCGCCGGCGCCATCCGCGCGGTGCCCCATGGTGAAATTGAGGCGGCCCGCGCCTATGGCTTTACCTGGTTAAAGCTTTATCGATGCATCATCTTGCCTTCCGCGCTACGAACCGCCATCCCGGCTTATAGCAACGAAGTGATATTGATGCTGCATTCCACCGCCTTAGCGTTTACCGCCACGGTGCCCGATGTGCTGAAAATCGCCCGTGATATCAACGCGGCCACTTATCAGCCATTTTTCGCTTTTGGCATTGCCGCGGTTATCTATCTGTCGATCTCTTTTGTACTGATCGGAGCGTTCCGGCAGGCCGAAAAACGCTGGCTGCGGCATGTTAAACCGCAGTAAGCCCATTACGTGCAGGATAAAATTATGCAAGAAACCAAACTGTTGATTAAGGAGCTGCACAAGCGCTATGGCGATCAGGAAGTGCTGAAAGGCGTCTCCCTAGAGGCTCGCGCAGGGGATGTCATCAGCATCATCGGATCTTCCGGTTCTGGTAAGAGTACTTTTTTACGCTGTATCAATTTTCTCGAAAAGCCCAGTGAAGGGTCTATAAGCGTCAATAACATTGATATTCATATGGTGCGTGATCGCGATGGACAGCTAAAAGTATTTGATAAAAAACAGCTGCAGTTGCTGAGAACGCGGCTAACCATGGTGTTCCAGCACTTTAACTTATGGAGCCATATGACGGTGCTGGAAAACGTGATGGAAGCGCCAGTGCAGGTATTGGGCCTGAGCAAAGCAGAGGCGCATGAGCGGGCGGTACAGTATCTGGATAAGGTCGGCATTGACGAACGCGCGCGGGCTAAATACCCGATCAACCTTTCCGGTGGCCAGCAGCAGCGGGTCTCCATTGCTCGCGCTTTGGCCATGGAGCCGGACGTATTACTGTTTGACGAGCCCACCTCGGCGCTGGATCCGGAATTGGTGGGTGAAGTGCTGCGCATTATGCAAAAACTGGCGGAGGAGGGGAAAACCATGGTGGTGGTCACCCATGAAATGGAATTTGCCCGGCACGTTTCGAATCATGTGATTTTCCTGCACCAGGGCGTGATCGAAGAGGAGGGCAGTCCGGCGGAGGTGTTTGGCAATCCGCGCAGCCCCCGCCTGCAGCAGTTTCTGTCCGGCGCGCTTAAGTAGGATCGCGGTCTACTGATCCTTTAATATATCCGCCAGGGCTGGCTTAAGCTCCATATACCGGAAGGTGAAGCCCGCCTGCTCGAGGCGTTTAGGTATTGCGCGCTGGCCACCCAGCACCAGCGCGGCGCCTTCGCCCATCATCAGCTTTACCGCCATGGCCGGGGCGCGCATTACCGCGGGTCGATGCAGCGCTTCGCCCAGAATGGCGGCAAATTGCTCATTATGAACCGGATAAGGGGCAACCAGGTTAAAGGGGCCCGCTAGCCCACTGGTCGTTAACAGGAAAATAAGCGCGTCCACCATATCGTCAATATGAATCCATGGCAGAAATTGCCGCCCGTGGCTGACCGGCCCGCCCAGGCCTAATTTAAACAGCGGCAGCAGCTTGCCCAGCATGCCGCCGTCCGCCGCCAGCACCACGCCGGTACGCGACAAACAGACTCGGGTTCGCGAGCTCTGCGCATCCAGGGCCAGGGTTTCCCAACGTTGACATAGCGTATGAGTGAACTCTTCCACCGGGGGCTCATCTTCCGTGACCAGCGTCTGGTCCTGATTGCCGTAATAACCGGTTGCCGAGCCGGAAATAAATACTGACGGCGGATCGTTGCTCTGACGCAGCAACTGGGTTAACCGCTCGGTGATGTCCCAACGGCTGCGGCAAAGCCGATCTTTTTGTTCGTCAGTCCAACGCTTGTCCGCAATAGGTTCACCGGCCAGATTGATGACCGCGTCGAACGCATCCAGATTGGTGCAGGAAGTCAGGGAGGCCATTGTGGTGATGTGGGTGCCCAGGATCTGGTGAGCACGCTGGGGATCACGGGTCAAAACCGCAATTTGATGTGATAACGCCAGCAAACGCGCGGTGAGATGCCGCCCGATTAGCCCGGTTCCGCCGGTGATTAATATTTTCATGATTGCCCCCGCTTCCCGCAATGCGCTTGTGCAAAAAAATGCTCCAGAACCAAGCATAGGCCATAATGATATAAAAATGGGTGAGCAACACCGGTGTATTGACAATAAATTCACTCAACATTGGCAAAAAAAAACCACGCCAATCAGCGGCATGCGGGCACCCTGCCGTCGCTGGGCGCGCGGTGAAACAGCTATTAATTTTCGCATCCGGTGGAGGGCGATAGGTCTCACCGCGTGAACGTGGGCAGGGCGGGGGCAAATGCGGTTAAACTAGCGTTGGACGCCATATCGCATCTTAGCGCTCTCCTGGGCGGTGATATTTGATAAACTTAAATCCGAATCGTACCCGAACCACCACCCTGAGGATGAATGATGAAACTCCTGTTTGCCGCCGATATCCATGGGTCATTAACCGCGACCCAACGGCTGCTGGCTGCGTTTGATGCCAGCGGCGCCACATGGCTGGTACTGCTGGGGGATTTACTCTATCACGGCCCGCGCAACCCCTTACCCGACGAATATCAGCCCGCTGCCGTAGCCAGCCAGCTTAACCGCTATGCCGATCGGATTATCGCGGTGCGCGGAAATTGCGATAGCGAAGTCGATCAAATGCTCCTGGAGTTTCCGATCACCGCGCCCTGGCAGCAGATATTGCTGGACAAAACCCGGCTATTCGTCACCCATGGCCATCTGTTTAATCCGGGCAGCCGACCACCGCTGTGCAGCGACGATGTGCTGGTTTATGGTCATACGCATATCCCGCGCGCCGAACGCGTAGATGATATTTTTTGCTTCAATCCCGGATCGGTGGCCCTTCCCAAAGGGGGCTTCCCCGCGAGCTATGGTTTGCTGGAGCATAAAATATTACGGGTTGTTTCAATGGAAACGAGCGAGACTATTGCGCAAGTGGCGATTTCCCACTAAGTTATGACGGATCCACTCGTGCGGGTTACGTATTTCATTACAATTTCCGAAGATGCGCGGCTCTCCGCGTCTCATAACAAGGGATTCGAAAGATGGTGGAACAGAGTCAGGCTGCGGGCGTGGAATGGGTTGATATTGTCAACGAAAAAAATGAAGTCATTGCCCAGGCCAGCCGCCAGCAGATGCGCGCTGAACGCCTCAGGCACCGTGCCAGCTATATCGTAGTTCATGATGGCATGGGTAAAATTCTGGTGCAGCGCCGTACCGCCATCAAGGATTTCTATCCGGGTTATCTGGATGCAACCGCCGGAGGTGTCGTGCAAACCGGTGAAAATATGTTGGAATCAGCGCGCAGGGAAGCGGAGGAAGAGCTTGGCATCGCCGGCGTGCCTTTCGCGGAACATGGGCTGTTTTATTTTGAAAATGAGCACTGCCGCGTTTGGGGCGCGCTGTTTAGCTGTGTCTCCCACGGCCCGTTTGCACTACAGGAAACGGAGGTGGAGGCGGTGAAATGGCTGAGTCCCGAGGAGATTACCGCGCGGTGTGATGAATACACGCCGGATTCGCTTAAGGCGTTGTCTTTGTGGATGAGCCGTAATAACCAGCAAGCCTATGGCAAGCCGCTGCCTCCCTCCGCGGCCGCCGACGAGTCCGCCGCCGAGTAATCCTTGCCCCAATAAAAAACGCCGGCTTAACGCCGGCGCAGTTATTGATTTTACTTGGTGGTTTCAGCCTGTTTGGACTGAATGGCGGTTAACGCAATGGTATAAACGATATCGTCAACCAATGCGCCGCGCGACAGATCGTTTACCGGCTTGCGCATACCCTGCAGCATCGGCCCGATGGAGATCAAATCGGCTGAACGCTGCACCGCTTTATACGTGGTGTTACCCGTATTCAGGTCAGGGAAGATAAACACGGTAGCCTTGCCCGCAACCGGTGAATTCGGGGCTTTGGACAGCGCGACATCGGCCATGATAGCAGCATCGTATTGCAATGGACCATCGATGACCAGGTCGGGACGTTTTTCCTTTGCCAACCGGGTAGCTTCACGGACTTTTTCCACGTCGCTGCCCGCGCCGGAGGTGCCGGTTGAATAAGAAATCATCGCCACGCGCGGATCGATACCGAATGCGGCGGCTGAATCAGCCGATTGAATGGCGATTTCAGCCAGCTGTTCGGCGGTCGGATCGGGATTAATGGCGCAGTCGCCATATACCAGAACCTGTTCAGGCAGCAGCATAAAGAATACCGAGGACACCAGCGAGCTGCCTGGGGCGGTCTTGATCAACTGCAGCGGCGGCCGGATAGTATTGGCAGTGGTATGTACCGCGCCGGATACCAGACCGTCGACTTCCCCTTGTTCCAGCATCAGGGTACCCAGGACCACATTATCTTCCAGCTGTTCGCGGGCCACGACTTCGGTCATACCCTTGCTCTTACGCAGTTCGACCAGGCGTGCCACATAACGTTCGCGGGCAACCTCAGGATCGATTATTTCGATACCTTTACCCAGTTCGACGCCCTGGACGGCCGCAACGCGATGAATCTCGTCCGGGTTGCCCAGCAATACGCAATGGGCAATACCGCGTTCGGCGCAAATTGAAGCCGCTTTCACGGT
>JAATGH010000127.1 GCA_015654745.1 Enterobacterales bacterium | reverse complement strand
TCGCAAACCGCCGATGTCGCCACCGGGACCGCCGAGGTGCGCAAAGTCGCCTTGCTACAGTCGGTAATCTCCTTTGTCTTCAATTTGGCTATCCTTGGCCTATCGATTAACGTCGGCGCCGGCTTGTTGAGCTAAACGCCGGAATATCTGGATAAACCGCGGCTATGACGGCCGCTGTTGCCGCAGACATCTATCTGTCATTTCACCGACTTAAAACGGTAAAGCGCGCCCGTTAGCATAAGGGCCACTTGACGAAGCTGTGTAGAAGTCATCTTATGTTTAAACGCTGTTTTCCTTATCTGCTGCTTGCCCCCACCCTCATTTTTTTGGCCGCGTTCACCTACTTTCCATTATGGCGAGCCTTGATTGATAGCCTCTATGACTCCCGGATATCTACCGATCGCCCGCCCTTTGTCGGCCTGGATAATTTTATCCGCCTGTTCGCGGATCGGATATTCTGGCTTTCCATTGGTAATAATCTGCTTTATATCCTGCTGACGGTGGTGCCGGGTATTTTTCTGGCGCTGGGACTGGCGCTATTGCTGGCGGAAAATACCCGTTTCAATCGCTGGCTACGCACCGCCTTTTTTTTCCCCACCATTATTCCCCTGGTGAGCGCCGCGACGCTGTGGACGTTTATCTTTATCCCTGATTTGGGACTGTTGGATTATTACCTGGCGAAAATCGCCGGCCCCCTGGGCATCAATTATCTTGGCATGGGGAGTAGCGCTCTTTTTGCCCTGGCGCTGGTCGGCGTGTGGAAATTTACCGGCTATTTTATGCTGTTTTTCCTCGCCGCCCTGCAGGGCATGCCGGTAGCGCCGCGTGAGGCGGCGCTTATGGAAGGTGCGTCAAGGCATCAAATCTTTTGGTATATCACGCTGCCGTTGCTCAGACCGACGCTGAATTTTGTCATTATTATCGCGCTGGTTTACTCCATTACCCAAATTGATCATGTGGCCATCATGACCCAGGGCGGCCCCAATCATGCCAGTTCGGTGCTGTTGTTTTATATCCAGGACCTGGCCAATAACAGCCATGATTTTGGTAAAGCCTCGGCCGCGACCTTTTTCACGATGCTGGCGCTGTTTCTGGTGTCAATCCTCAATCTGCGCACCTTGGAGAAGGGGGCGCACTATGAGCGTTAAGCCCATTCTCGGCCGGTCTTTTCCTTTGCATACTCTGGCGTTACTGCTGCTATGCGCCGCTTTTTTATGGTTAACGCCCCTGATCTGGATGTTTTCTTCCGCCATCAGTCCCGACAATTTTTCGCCCCGGATGGCCTCGCTGCTGCCGCGCCCGCCGCTGACGCTGGATACTTTGCGGCAGGCCTGGAGCAGCGCCGATTGGCCACGCCTGTATGCCAATACGCTGATCTTTGCCCTCGGCACCTTCGCGGTACAGTTGGTGACCATCACCACCGCCGGATATGTCTTTGCCTATCATGAGTTTCGCGGCAAAACGTTGTTGTTTTACCTGCTGTTGATCCAACTGATGATCATGCCGGTGATGTTGATGGTGCCTAATATGATGACCCTGCACCAGATTGGTCTGCTTAATACCTTAACCGGCGCCATGATGCCGTATTTTGCTTCGGCTTTCGGCGTATTCCTGATGCGCCAGGCGTTTCTCAACATACCCCGCGAACTGGAAGATGCCGCACTGATGGAGGGTTGCCGCTGGTGGCAGGTGGTGCTGCATGTATTGCTACCGATGACCCGTCCGGCGGTGGCGGCGTTTGCCGCCGTCACTATCACCTACCACTGGAACGAATTTCTCTGGCCGTTGATGGTACTTAACGATCCGGATAAGCAAGTGCTTACCGTTGGTCTGGCGTCATTTGCCATGGGGGCGGAGTCCGGTGGGCAATGGGGAATCATTTGCGCCGGATCGCTGATGGTCTGCATGCCGCTGATGGTGGCGTTCATTGTGTGCCAAAAGCATTTCCTCAGCGGCTTTGGTTTTTCAGGTATTAAATAAAGGCGGTATGTATGTTTCTAGCTCAACTTTCCGATCTGCATTTTCGCGCGCAGGGTACCAAGCTCTACGATTTTATCGATGTTAATAGCATCAATGCGGAGATCATAAACCGCGTTAATGCGCTGGCCGAACGGCCTGATGCGGTGATCATTACCGGTGATATTGTCAACTGCGGCGAACCTGGCGAATATCGTCTGGCGCGTCGGCTGCTTAGCCAACTAGACTATCCGCTCTACCTGATTCCCGGCAACCACGATAATAAGGCCTATTTTCTTGATGCGTTCGCCGAGCTATGTCCGCTACTGGGACTAGATGCAGACGATATCGCCTATGCGGTGGATCGCTTCCCGGTACGGCTACTGTTTATCGACAGTTCGATTACCGGCGCGTCATGGGGCCGGTTGAGCGATAACACCTTACGCTGGCTGGAAAAGACGCTTTCCCAGGACGACAAGGAGAGCTACATATTTATGCATCATCCGCCGCTGGCGTTCGGATCGGCGCAAATGGATCCCATTGCGTGTGAAAATGGCGCGGCGCTGTTGGCGCTTATCGAGCGATTCCCACAGCTGACGCGGGTTTTTTGTGGTCACGTGCATCGCATGATCGCCACCCAATACCGGCAAGCGTTAATCTGTTCCGCGCCGGCTACCGTGCACCAGGTACCCTATCTGCATAGTGATGACCGGGCGTTATACAGTTTGGAGCCTGGCGCCATGATGCTGCATAACCTGGTGCCGGACGTGGGGCTGGTCACCAGCTACCATTCGTTTGCCCACTTTGCGGGGCCATGGTTGTACTCACCGCAGATCGGGTGTCCCGGAGACGTTTTCTGATGTCGGTTATCGATGTGTGTGGTATCGGCAAACGCTTCGACGACGCGTATGTGCTGCGCGATATCAATCTGACCATCCAGCAGGGGGAGTTTCTGGTGTTGGTCGGGCCCTCGGGATGCGGCAAAAGTACGCTGCTGCGTTTATTGGCCGGCCTTGAGCAGGCCAGCGAAGGGCACATCTTGTTGGACGGCGCCGATATCGGCGAACGCTCGCCTCGGGAGCGCAACTTTTCGCTGATTTTTCAAAACTACGCCTTATTCCCTCATATGACGGTCAGAAACAATATTCTGTTCGGAATGAAAATGCGGGGCGAGC
>JAATGH010000075.1 GCA_015654745.1 Enterobacterales bacterium | reverse complement strand
GTCATCTTTCGCGCCGCGGGTGCGTTGGCTGCACTCGCTCACCCGAATCACTTACCGAAGTAAGCTCATCGGGGTTCACTCCCTTGCCGCCTGCCCGCAACCCGAAAGCTATAGGGTATCCGTCATCTTT
Source organism: Enterobacterales bacterium (assembly GCA_015654745.1). Classification (GTDB taxonomy): domain Bacteria; phylum Pseudomonadota; class Gammaproteobacteria; order Enterobacterales; family Enterobacteriaceae; genus Acerihabitans. The sequence continues at coordinate 4,375 of JAATGH010000075.1, read as the reverse complement.
CGCGCCGCGGGTGCGTTGGCTGCACTCGCTCACCCGAATCACTTACCGAAGTAAGCTCATCGGGGTTCACTCCCTTGCCGCCTGCCCGCAACCCGAAAGCTATAGGGTATTCCGTCATCTTTCGCGCCGCGGGTGCGTTGGCCGTCGCGGGTGCGTTTGTTAAAGCAGCTCCGCCATCTCTTCCAGGATCTGCTCACACCATCGCTGCAAACGCGCTTCGCTCAGATCGTACTGGTTGACCTCGTCGAGGGCCAGCCCGACAAAGTGCCGGCCGTCGGCGGTCAGCGCCTTGGGACTGGTGAATTCGTAGCCGTCGGTCGGCCAATAGCCGATAAACCGGGCCCCGCGTGGGGCCAGAACATCATGCAGGTAACCCAAGGCATCAAGAAACCATTCGCCGTAACCCAGCTGATCGCCCATGCCGAACAGGGCGATCGGCTTGCCGGATAAGTCCAGCTCGGCAAGCTGTGGCCACACGGCGTCCCAATCTTCCTGTATTTCGCCGAAGTCCCAGGTGGGAATGCCGAGGATCAGGACATCATACTGCTCCATCAGCCGCGGCGGCGCATCTTTGATATTATGCAAATCCACCAGCTCCTCGCCGAGGATATCGCGGATTTTCTCCGCCGCCATCTCGGTATAGCAAGTGCTGGAGCCATAAAACAAACCGACTTTCATCTTTACTCATACTCTTACTGGACAGCTAATGACATCAAGTGTACCAGATTAGCTGCTTAATCAGGCATAATGCAGGCATGAAAAAACCACCGGGGAGAGCGGATGCAACGGCAGGATAACCCACTAATCGAGCAATTCCTCGATGCGCTCTGGCTGGAGCGCAACCTGGCGGACAATACCCTGGCGGCTTACCGTCTCGATCTCACCTCCTTGGCGGACTGGCTGGTTCACCACCAGAGCGATCTGGCCGGCGCCGGGGCGGAGTATTTGCAGTCATTCCTGGCGGATCGGTTGGAACATGGGTATAAAGCGACCAGTTCCGCCCGCCTGCTTAGCGCTATCCGGCGCTTTTTCCAGTATTTGTACCGGGAAAAGGTGCGCGACGACGACCCCAGCGCCGCGCTGGCGGCGCCGAAGCTGCCGCAACGGCTGCCCAAAGGCCTCAGCGAGGCCCAGGTGGGCGCGTTGCTCAATGCGCCGGTGCTTGATCAGCCGATCGAGGTGCGGGACAAAGCCATGCTGGAAGTGCTGTACGCCACCGGCCTGCGCGTGTCCGAACTGGTAGGCTTGACCATCAGCGACGTCAGCCTGCGCCAAGGCGTGGTGCGGGTAATAGGCAAAGGCGACAAGGAGCGCCTGGTACCGCTGGGTGAAGAGGCGGTTTATTGGGTGGAGTATTATCTTGAACACGGGCGCCCCTGGCTGATGAACGGGCAGAGCGGGGATGTGCTGTTTCCCAGTAACCGCAGCCAGCAGATGACCCGACAGACGTTCTGGCATCGCATCAAGCATTATGCGATCCTGGCGGGTATCGACAGCGCGCGGCTTTCCCCCCATGTGCTGCGGCACGCCTTTGCCACCCATTTGCTCAATCACGGGGCGGATTTGCGCGTCGTGCAGTTATTGCTGGGGCATAGCGATCTTTCCACCACCCAAATTTACACGCATGTCGCAACCGAACGCTTAAAGCTGATACACCAGCAGCATCATCCCCGCGGCTGAGCGGGAACCGGCGACCTGCGTGGAACGTAATCACCGCTATTTAGAATAAAGAGATAAGGAATTACCAATGAAAAAAAGCCTGCTAATGCTTTCTTTCGCGGCGCTGGCGCTTTCCCGCCTGGCCTATGCCGACGATGCTGCCATCACGCATTCCCTGGCGCGCCTGGGGGTGCATAATGCCGAAATTCAGCCGGCGCCGGTGGCGGGTCTGAAAACCGTGCTGACGGAAAGCGGCGTGCTCTACGTCTCCGACGACGGCAAGCACGTTATCCAGGGGCCGATGTACGATGTCAGCGGCAACGAGCCGCTCAATGTCACCAACCAGTTATTGACCAAGCGGCTGAACGCATTGCAAAGCGAAATGATTGTCTATAAAGCGCCGCAACAAAAGCATGTCATCACCATCTTCACCGATATCACCTGCGGGTATTGCCACAAGCTGCACGAGCAGATGAAAGACTACAATGCGCTGGGCATTACCGTCCGCTACCTGGCGTTCCCGCGCCAGGGGATCAACTCGCAAGCGGAAAAAGACATGGTTTCGGTCTGGTGCAGCGCCAATCCCGCCGACGCCTTTGATAAAGCGATGAAAGGCGATGCCGTGCCGCCGGCAACCTGCAAGACCGATATCAGCAAACACTACCAACTGGGCGTGCAATATGGCATCCAGGGTACGCCGGCGATCCTGCTGGAGAACGGCGTCATGGTCCCCGGTTATCAAAGTCCGAAGGAGATGGCGGCGATGCTGGATCAACAGCAGGCGGGCGTAGCGGCGGGCGGTTAAGCAACCAGTGAAAATCAAAACCGAATTACGGCGGCGGCCGCTGGTCAGCGCCGAAGGCTTGGCCGACGCGGAACTCTCTCCCTTGCTCCAGCGGCTTTATGCCCAGCGCGGCATCAAACACGCCGCCGAGCTGGAGCGTGGCGTGCGCGGGCTGCTCCCTTATCAACAGCTGGACGGTATCGACCAGGCCGTCGATATGTTGGTACGGGCACTAGCGGATAACCGCCGCCTGATGGTGGTGGGCGATTTTGATGCCGATGGCGCCACCAGTACCGCCCTGATGGTGCTGGCGATGCGGCAAATTGGCGCTGAGCATATTGAATTTCTGGTGCCGAACCGTTTTGAGGATGGCTATGGCCTCAGTCCGGAAGTGGTGGAACAGGCCAGGGCGCGCGGCGCGGAGATTATCGTTACCGTGGATAACGGCATCTCCTCCCATGCGGGCGTTACGCTGGCCCATCAGCATGGTATTCCGGTCCTGATCACCGATCACCATCTGCCCGGCGAGACCCTGCCGGCGGCTGACGCTATCGTCAATCCCAATCTCACCGGCTGCGGTTTTGCGTCCAAATCCCTGGCGGGCGTGGGCGTGGCGTTTTACCTGATGCTGGCGCTACGTGCCCGCTTGCATGACGACGGCTGGTTTGCGTTAAAAAATCTGCAGGCGCCGAAGCTGGCGGAATTGCTGGATCTGGTGGCCTTGGGCACCGTGGCCGACGTCGTGCCGTTGGACGCCAATAACCGTATCCTGGTGCATCAAGGGATCAGCCGAATCCGCGCCGGCCGCTGCCGTCCCGGCATCCGCGCGTTGGCCGAGGTGGCCAATCGCGAGACGCCCAGGCTGTGCGCCAGCGATCTGGGTTTTGCCCTGGGGCCGCGCTTAAACGCCGCCGGCCGGCTTGATGATATGTCGGTGGGCGTTGCGCTGCTGTTGACCGACGACCTGGCCCAGGCCAGGATGCTGGCGGGCGAGCTCGACGCGCTCAACCAAACCCGGCGTGAAATCGAGCAGGGTATGGAAGTGGAGGCGCTGGAGCTGTGCCGCCAGATGGAACTCAACCAACAGGAAATGCCGTTCGGTCTGGCTATCTACCATGAAGAGTGGCATCAGGGGGTCGTGGGGATCCTGGCTTCGCGCATCAAGGAGCGGTTTCATCGGCCGGTGATCGCCTTCGCGCCGGCGGGCGAAGGGCTGCTTAAGGGATCCGGCCGCTCGGTGGCCGGCTTGCATATGCGCGATCTGCTGGAACGCCTCGATACCCTGCATCCGGGCATGATCCTGAAATTTGGGGGGCACGCCATGGCGGCCGGCCTGTCGCTGGAGTTGGCGCAGTTTGAGCCGTTTCGCCAGCATTTTGCCGCCCTGGTGGATGAGTGGCTCGATCCCGCGCTGCTCGACGGCGTAATCTGGTCCGATGGCGAACTGGGCGGCCAGGAGTTGTCGTTGACCACCGCGGAAATGCTGCGCGACGGCGGCCCATGGGGCCAGGCTTTTCCCGAACCGCTGTTTGACGGCAAGTTTCGCATTTTGCAACAGCGGCTGGTCGGGGACAAGCACCTGAAACTCATGGTTGAACCCGTGGCCGGCGGCCCGCTGCTCGATGGTATTGCCTTCAATATCGACAATACCCTATGGCCCGACAACAGCGTGCGCGTGGTGGAACTGGCCTACAAGCTGGATGTGAATGAATACCGCGGCAATCGCACCGTACAATTGTTAATCCAGCATCTGTGGCCGCTCTAAGCGCGTCGGGGTTGCCTGCGGGCAATCCGACCTATTTTTGGATACACACCTAGGCCTGGATCCGTTAGAATACCGTCCTTATACGCTTATCACTTCTTTACGAGCTAACTGAACTCATGTTTGAAATTAATCCGGTAAAAAACCGCATCCAGGACCTGTCTGAACGG
>JAATGH010000334.1 GCA_015654745.1 Enterobacterales bacterium | reverse complement strand
GGCCGGCAACCGCGCGGCGGTGTAGTCCAGCGCCTCGTAAAAACCGTAGGTCCCTAGGGCGCCCAGTTGCGCCAGCCGCTGCAGATTATGCACGGCGGCGCGGCCGTCCACCATTGAGGCCAGGGCGGTAGCGTAAGGCGCAATAACCTGGTTTTGCGCCAGCCCACGCTGTAGGCCCAAGCCAGGCACGCCGAAGTTGGAATATTGATAGGTAAATTCCAGATCGCGGGCATTATAGGCCGATTCGGAAACGCCCCAGGGAATGCCCAGACTACGGCCATACGCCTGTTGATGGGCCACCACCACCCGGTTGGTTTGCTCCAATAGCGTGCCGGCCGCCGCGCGCATCACCAGCGAAGGCATAAGATATTCAAACATTGAGCCGGACCAGGAGATCAGCGCCGCGCCTTTGCTCGATTGAATGGCGGCACGGCTTAAGCGAAACCAGTGGCGTGTGGGGATATCTCCCTTGGCAATGGCAAACAGGCTGGCCAGGCGGGCTTCGGACGCCAGCAGATCATAGCAGCCGGTGTCGAGCTGGTTATCGGTAAAAGAGTAGCCAATGGAAAGAAGTTTACGCTCCTCGTCCACCAGAAAACGAAAGTCCATTCCCATGGCCAAGGCCCTGGCGCGATCGGCCAAGGATTGTAAACGTTGCGACAGTTCGGCGGGCGCGGCCAGCGAGCGTACCCGATCCTCATTATGACCGGTCAGCGCGTTGTTTAATGCCGCCAGCCAAAACAGCAGTTCCGGATCCGGCCCGTCATGCTCATCCAGCGGCGGCTCGCCAAATTGTTCATGTAGATGCTCAAACATCACCCGATCCGCGATCAGCCCATGGGCCTCCTCGGCAATGTCAATCAGGGCCGGCAACAGTTCTGCCTCCGACAGCGGTTGTTGTAGCAGCCTCTCCATTTCAGATAGCATAATGCCAAGCGGCACTTCACTTTCGTCGCGGGTGTTTTTTAACGCTTGGCGGATCAAGATCAGGTGATCCAAGGTGCCGTCACGCCATCCCGGCGCCAGCGGGCAATCCCGCCACTCTTCACAGGCGTTGGCCAACACAATCAGGTGCCCGGCCAGGTTGCCGCTGTCAACGGAAGAGACATAGGCGGGTGCCAGCGCCTCCAGGTTGCGGGTTTCATACCAATTAAAGAAATGGCCACGATAGCGCTGCAATTTATCTAGCGCGGTAAAGGTCGCTTCCAGCCGTGATAGGCTATCGAAGCTACCGGCCCAGCCAAAATCCCTGGCCGCCACGGTGGACAGCAGATAAAGGCCGATATTGGTCGGAGACGTACGATGCGCCACGATCGGCCGCGGGTCTTCCTGGAAATTGTCCGGCGGCAGCATATTGTCCACCGGCGTTACAAAGGTTTCAAAAAAACGCCAGGTACGCCGGGCAATCAAGCGCAACGTTTGTTCTTCGGGTGGCGATAGCGCAGCCTGCGGCGCCTTAACCGGAGCACGGCTGGTCCAGGTGGCCAGCACCGGCGACAAAAACCATAGCAGGGCAAAAAAACCGGCCAGCGGCGCGTTCCGCGGCGCCAGCAGCGCGGCAACCCCGGCAATCACCAGGCCGAGCACGATACCGCCGGCCATTTGCCGGTAAAACCCGATAAGGGTCGGCCGCGGACTGCCGTCGGTCTGGGCCGACGTCGTCCATTCCAATAATCGACGATGGCTAAACCCAAGCCGAAATAACGTTCGGCCGATGGCGTCCATCATGCGCCAAGCGTTATCGGCTAAAAACACCGTTTGCAACGCGATACGCAACAAGGCATAGCGGAAATCGACGCTCACGTTGCGCAGGTGCTTACCCAGCGGAATACGGCGCCGGCGCGGCAACAGATCGCTGACAATCGGCAATAGCGACGCAACGGCAATGGCGGCGATAATGAATGCCGTCCCCATCGACGACAACGGCGACGGCAATAACCAGCTCCAGCCCAACGCCAGCAGGCTAAACGGCGCCAGAAGTGAACGACGCAGATTGTCGATCATTTTCCAGCGGCCCACCGCGGGGACCGGGCATTTGCCACCGCGCCCGCCGAAGATCCATGGCAATAACTGCCAGTCGCCGCGCGTCCAGCGATGCTGCCTTTTAGCCACCACGTCGTAACGGGCGGGGGAATCCTCCACCAACTCGACATCCGATGCCAAGCCTGCCCGGGCATAAATACCCTCGAACAAATCATGGCTCAACAGCGTATTTTCCGGAATCCGTTGATCCAGCGCGGCATCAAAAGCATCAACATCATAGATCCCCTTGCCGGTAAATGAACCTTCACCAAACAGGTCCTGATATACATCCGATACCGCCGCAGCATAGGGGTCCATGCCGCCCGGCCCTGAGAAGACACGCTGGTAGATCGAGCCTTCATTACCCATGGGGAGCGAAGGCGTGATGCGCGGCTGCAAGATGCCATAACCGCTGATAATGCGTTTACGCTGCGGGTCGTATTGTGGCTGGTTGAGGGGATGGGCCATTTTGCCCACCAGCAGCACCGGGGTATCACGCGGCAAACGGGTGTCCGCGTCCAGGGTAATGACATAACGCACTCCCTGCGGTACCCGGCTGCCCGGTATAAAGCTGGTATCGGTGGCGCCGCGTAGCAGGCGAGTCAGCTCGTGCAGCTTACCGCGCTTGCGCTCCCACCCCATCCAGCAGGCTTCACGGGGATTGTAACGGCGCCGGCGATGCAGCAATAAAAAGCGTTCGCCGCCGGGCCCAGGGCCATGGCGCTCATTGAGCCGGGCGACACCCTCCAGGGCGCAGTCCAACAGCGCCACATCGCCAGGCAGCGTCTCCTGCTGCGCATCCAGGTTATCTGACAGCAAGGCGAAGGTTAAATCCCCTTCGCCACTGGCCAGATAATGCACCTCCAGACGTTCGATTTGCTCAATGATTTCCCGCTGATCGATCAGCAGCACCGGCACCACAATCATCGTGCGCAGGGTGGAGGGAACGCCTTCGGTGAGCGCCAGTCCGGCGAGCGGCGAAGCGCCGAGGCGCCAGTTGACCAGACGGTTGTTCAAGGCGGTGGCGGCGTCGCTAAAGGCGGGCAGCGCCAGCAGGATAAAGACCACCAGCGCGCCGGCCAGCGGGGCGCGCGAATGCAGCAACGCCGCCGCACCGGTCGCCAGTAGCAAGGTGGTAAGGATGATCGCCCCGGCATAACCCACGATGCCGGGCTGAATGAGAAATCGATTGATCCGCAGCCGCCAGGGGGGCGTGAAGCCGATCTCCCGTTCCAGCGCTCGTCTGCCGGCGGCAATCAAATGATAACCAGGGTCGCCCACTCTGGCCGCCTCGCGCGGCTCGGTTTGGCCTGCCGCCGCCTGATGGGCTATGTCTAATACCCGCGCGGCGATCTCCAGTTCGCTAAGGGCCGATCCCCTGGATAATTGCTCGATAGCGCTGCGGTAAAGATTACGAGTGGTGAAATTCATCTCGGCAAAGGCGCTGTGCTGGCGTAGACACTCATCCACCAAACTGACGCTTTCAAATAATGTGGCCCAATCAATATCGGAAATTAAGCGCATGCTGGTGATAATGTTGCGCACCGTAACGTTGGAGGCGCCTAATCGCTGTTGGGCATTTTGCACAATCAGTTCGATAGAACTGCCTTGCTGGGTTAACCGTTCTTCAAGCCAGGTTAACGCCGGGGTGGTGCGTGGATCCTGATTGCGCAGACGCTTTGCCAGCTGCGCGGCAAAGTGTTCATTAAGCGGCGCGGCGTAGCGTGACAGATGCGCCGCGTCCATGGCGGCCTGGGGATTCCCCTTCGCCAGTAGCCGGTTGGCCAGCTCCTCCGCCTCCTGGCGCACGCCGCGGCCCTCGGCTATCTGATCCGCCAGGCGCCTAAGGTTTTCAATTAGAACAATACGCAGGGTAATGGCCACGGCCCAAAGTTCACCGATGGTGAGCGGCTGTACCCGCTGGTATGCGTCGATAAACCGCTTGAGATTCTCCGGGTCGAAGTGACTATCGGTATGGGCAATAAACGCCCAAGCCACGCCGAATACCCGCGGGTAGCCGGCAAACGGACCTTCCGCCAGTTTAGGCAACAGCCGGTAGAAACTCGGCGGCAAATCTTCGCGAATTTCCCGAATTTGCGCTTCGACCAAATGGTAATTGTCCAGCAGCCACTCCGCGGCCGGCACCACCGTCCGCCCTTTCTCCAATTCCAGCGCGCTGGCGCGATAGGCTGCCAATAGGACGGTGGCGTTCTCATTGAGCCGTTGACGCAAAGACAGTACGGCGGGCGGATGGGTACTGACCTTCTGGGCTTGCGCCAGGGTCTGGGCATGCTGCTCCAGCCGTTCGACGCCAAACAACTCCTGTCTGACGGGAAAGCGATCGTTCCAGGGTGAAGAGGTATTAGCAAAACCGAACATCCCAGCAAATAAGTTTCTCATAGCAACCTTAACCCGCGGCTTCTTGCCACGAGCGCAAACAAGTTATCAGACGTGCAACACGGCGCGTTAAACTCCTAACGTACCTACCGCCCGGACCCATCCCGCGCATTGTCATACTGTTTTATCAACGCAATGGCCGTCTCCAGCGATAGGTATCCCATTCGGGCCGATGCCCTATATCGCCCTGGAAACAGCGCAACAACCCTGGTAAGAGGCACGTCGAACCTGTGCGCTAGCGTTCGAATCCGCCTGGATATGGAGTGCCTTAAAGGCAAAAAGAGATGAAAGCACCGAATGAGGCCGTTTAAAGGCCTCTCTTCCCGCGAACCGGTCGTAGGCTTTCGGATACTTTGAATATGGACTATAACCCCCGTTTTCGCCACTGGGCAGTGTCGATTTACCTAGCGAGGGGTTTCAGCACCCACAAAAAAGGGCTGGGAGAAACAGAGGCTTGGGTCACTGCGCCAGGATGCGCTCGACCCAAGATTGAGCCAGCAACGCCTGCTCACCGCTCACGCAAGGCGCCGTTTGGTTACCTACCGACTCGATAAAATGCGCCACCGCACCGGTAAAACCCCGCTGCGTCAGGATGGTCTGCCAGGCCGGCACCGGTAGTTCGGTAATCATGCCCTGACTTTCACTGCGCCACAGCCGCATCTCCTCGATACGGTAAATCGCCCCGGAGGTTACCGCGCTGACGGTCTCGCACTGGCTCCCGGCCTGGCGGTGCATGCTGGTGGTGAGGGAGCAGCCATGCGAAATGAAATGGTGCTCGGCGTAGAGCATTTGCCCTGCCGGATTGCAGTGCACAACCCCGCCCGACAGCGTCGGCCCCTGGGAAACCGCCGATACGCCAACGCTTGCCGACGCGCCGTCCGCCAACCATAAGGCGGTATCCACCACGTGCAGGTAATCATCAAGCAGGGTAAACCGCGCATCCTGCGGGCCGATGCTGTCGGCGAGATGTTTATCCATGCGCAAGGACGCCGCCTGCCCCAGATTTTGTTTCAGGCGCTGGTATAGCGGGGCAAATCGACGGTTAAACCCCACCATCAGAAAACGCCGCTTACGGGCCGCCAGCTCCACCAATTGCTGCGCTTGCTCAAGCGTACTGGCCAGCGGTTTATCCACATACACATGCACGCCCCGCGCCAGCAACTGCCCCACCACCGAAAAATGGGTATCGGTACTCGTATGGACAAAGACCGCGTCGCAATCGGCCGCCAGGGCATCCAGAGTGGAAAAGCAGGTTATGCGGTAGCTATCACACAGCACACGCGCTTTTGACTGGTTCGGCGAAAAGGCGCCGACCACCCGCCATTGGTCGGCACGGCATAGCAAGGGCAGATAAACTTTTTGCGCAATGCCGCCCAGCCCGACGATCCCGATACGTATGGTCATGATATCTCCAAACCGGGGCTCAACGCCCCGGGGTCCACGCGGTATAGGTCAATGCCGTCAGTATATGATCGCGCCATTGACCATCGATCAGCAGGTAATCCTTGGCAAACCCCTCCTGTTCGAAGCCAAGGCGGGCCAGCAGGTTGCCGCTGCGCTGATTGTGGGGCATATAATTGGCCATGATCCGGTGCATCTGCTGATGGCGCTGCATATAGCGGATAGCGGCCTGTAAGGCTTCAAACATCAATCCCTGGCCCTGCCATTTTTCGCCCAGGGAATATCCCAGAAAACAGGCAAAGAATGAACCCCGTAGCACATTGCTGAAATTGGCCACGCCGTAGACCTCCTTTTCATCCGGATCGAGCAGAATAAAATAGTAGGCGCTCCCCTGCCGGTGCATTTCGGTGATCAACCCCAGCCTGGCCTGCCATCCGGAGGGTACACAGTGGCTTTCATCGCGAACCGGTTCCCAGGGTTTAAGGTAGTCCCGATTGGCTGCATAATAATCGGCCAAAAGATAGGCGTCCCGTTCATGGACCAAACGCACCACCAGCCGGGAGGTAACCAGTCGCACTTTCGGCGACGCCGAGCGATAGCCAAACATCTTTCCTCCGCTATCCGGGCAAAATAATAAGCATCGTGGTTCAACGCCGGAGAATCGGCCGCCACGTTTGAAACACACCATAACCACATGTGTGTCCGAAACGTCAATGCGACCATTTCACCACAGTAATCCCACGCGTAGGTCACTTATTTTCCATTAAACCTCGTTAAAGTGATCCTTCTCATAAATTACCGTTTCTCAAGCTAATTTTCGATAAAAATTATTCTCCCGCCTAGGGTATCGTTCCGCGCCAAGAACGTACAGAATAAGCATTCTCATTATACCCAACTGGTTATTTAATTCGTGGGGACGTATGTCATCGGTGTCGCAAGCACGGAGCTTGGGTAAATATTTTTTGTTGTTGGATAATATGTTGGTCGTTCTGGGATTTTTTGTGGTGTTTCCGCTCATTTCCATTCGCTTCGTCGATCAATTAGGCTGGGCCGCGCTTCTGGTAGGGATCGCCCTTGGCCTG
>JAATGH010000431.1 GCA_015654745.1 Enterobacterales bacterium | reverse complement strand
TGACCAACGAATTTGGCGTCATTCAGGGATTGGTCACGCCGCTTGATGTGTTGGAGGCTATTGCCGGCGAATTCCCCGATGAAGATGAAACCCCCGATATTGTGGTGGAACCGGACGGCTGGCTGGCCAAGGGGGGAACCGATCTGCATGCCTTGCAGCAGGCGCTGGACACTGATGATCTGACCAAAACCCACGCTAATGTGGCCTCATTGGCCGGTATGCTGCTGGCCGAGCGGGATACGTTGCCGGTAGTCGGGGAAGTGATAGAACTGCGCCAGTGGCGCTTTACCATCCTGCAGATGCATGAATATCGCATCGAATTGGTAAAAATTGAGCGGATCGGTTTATTGGACGGACAGGAAGATGAGTAGGATCCGCGTGCTTTGGCCATAAAAAAAACCGGTATCCCTGAATAAGGGACACCGGTTGACTCAGTCGCACTGTACCTTGATCGCCAAACCGCCCCGTGAGGTTTCGCGGTATTTGGCATTCATATCCTTGCCGGTTTCATACATGGTTTCAATCACCTTATCCAGCGACACGCGCGGGGCGCTGGTGCGCCGCAGCGCCATGCGTGATGAGTTGATGGCCTTGACCGAAGCAATGGCGTTGCGCTCAATGCACGGTACCTGCACCTGGCCTGCCACCGGGTCGCAGGTCAGGCCCAGATTATGCTCCATGCCGATTTCCGCCGCCACGCAGACCTGTTCCGGACTGCCGCCCATCAGTTCGGTCAGGCCGGCCGCCGCCATGGAGCAGGCTACACCCACTTCACCCTGGCAGCCGACCTCGGCGCCGGAGATCGACGCGTTGAGCTTGTATAAGATCCCGATGGCGCCGCAGGCCAGAAAATAACGTAGATAAATAGCCGGCGTGACCGGTTCGATAAAGTGATCGTAATAGGCCAGCACCGCCGGCACGATGCCGCAGGCGCCGTTGGTCGGCGCGGTGACCACCCGTCCGCCGGCGGCGTTCTCTTCATTCACCGCCAGCGCGAACATATTGACCCAGTCGATCACAATCATCGGATCGCTGTTGTTTTTGTCCGACGAAACCAGGATACGCCGCAGGGCCGCGGCGCGGCGCGGTACCCGCAGCGGGCCGGGGAGCACGCCTTCGGTATTCAGGCCGCGGTCGATGCAGGCGCGCATAGTCTGCCAGATATCGGCAAAGTAGGCGTCGATTTCATTGCGGTCATGCAGTGCCAATTCGTTAAGCAGCAGCAGGCCGGACAGCGACAGGCCGGTTTCCTTACAGTGATCCAGCAACTGCTGAGCGCTGGCGAACGGATGGGGCACGTTAACCCGGCTTATCACCGGCTGGCCGAAATGCGCCTCATCGACGATAAAACCCCCGCCAATAGAATAATAAGTCTGGCTGTATACCCGCTGTTCGCCGGCGAAGGCATGGATGCGCATAGCGTTCTCATGCAAGGAGAGGTAATCGCCATGAAATACCATGCCGCCTTCGCGGGGAAAATCCACTTCATAGGGGCCGCCGGCCAGAATCAGGCGCTCGCGCTGTTCGACATCGCGGATAAAGGCCGGAACCGCGTCGATATCCACAGTATCCGGCCGATTGCCCGCCAGGCCGAGAATGATGGCAATATCGGTATGGTGCCCCTTGCCCGTCAGCGATAACGAGCCATACACATCCACGACGATTCGGGTGACGCTACCGATCAGCTGCCGTTCCACGAGATCGTCAACGAATTGTTTACCGGCTTTCATTGGCCCAACGGTGTGGGAACTTGACGGACCGATGCCGATTTTAAACATATCGAAAACGCTAATCACGGTGAATCTCCTCAAATCGTATCGATGACGCGCGCCGGGTGGCCTTGCCGTTAAGTGTAATGACTGGCATCACCGCAAGCTTGCGCTTTCACATGAAAATAACTAATGGGTCTTGATGTTCACAGAATAAAAATGTCGCGAAAAATAAACCTGGCTAGGTTTATGAAATACTTCTATAAAACACTAAGTTATAATATATAAGTGGTATTATATTCTGATATTTTTATTGAGACGCTAGATTCTAACGGCTATTGGCCGTTTAGCCAGCATTTTATTGACACGGCGGGAAAAAAACAAATAGCGGACTTAGCGGTGAATCTGTTCACCTAATCGATATAGGATCTGTGCGGTCATTCCCCACACCATATGGCTTTGATACCAGGAGAAATAGACCCGCAGGGATTGAGCGCGCCGCCTGATTTGCAACGGGGTGTAGCTGGCCAGCGCCAGCGCCAGATGCAATGGAATTTCGAACATGTCCTCTACCTCATCGCGACTGGCGGAAAACGGTATACCACTCTCCAGCAGGCCGACAATAGGGGTGACCTGAAAACCGCTGTTGCTGTCCACCGGCGGCAATTGCCCGAGGATCCTGACCGCGCTGCCGGGAATGGATACCTCTTCACGGGCCTCGCGCAGCGCGGTGGCGGCCAGCGAAACGTCGCCGGGATCCGCCGAACCGCCGGGGAATGCCACCTGGCCGGCGTGCTGGCGCAGCGAGGCGGCGCGCCGGGTTAGCAGCACGGTGGGAATAGGATGGCAAATAATCGGGATCAACACCGCCGCCTGACGCTGATTGTGCGAGGGTTCGTATATCCCAGGCAGCTGCAGCTGAAAACGGGTGATAAATTCATCCAGCGTTAGTCGGCTATCGGCTTGACTCATTGACAGGATCCTTCGTTATTCTTCTTCATCGGCATTTAACGCCGACAGTAGCGGCAAAATTTTGGCCACCTTGTCGAGGGTTTCCTGATACTCGGCGGCTTCTTCGCTGTCGGCTACGATGCCGCCGCCGGCCCAGCAATGGATCCGTCCCCGCTCGGAGAGCAGGGTACGGATAGCGATATTGCTGTCGAGGGTGCAGCACAGGCTTAGATAGCCGATACTTCCGCACCATGCATTACGACGCTGGGGTTCAAGCTGGTCGATAAATATCATCGCCTGAACTTTTGGCGCCCCGGCGATGGATCCGCCGGGAAAGCAGGCGCGCAGAAGCTCGCAGGGGGACCGGTCCGCGGGCAACTCGGCGGTAATGGTGCTTACCATATGGTACACCGCCGGGAATTTTTCGATTTTGAATAACTCGGGCACCTGTACGCTTCCCGGCAGCGCAATACGCCCAATATCGTTACGCAACAAATCCACAATCATCAGATTTTCCGCCCGATCCTTGGCGGATACCGCCAGCTTCTGCGCCTGCATCCGGTCCGCCGCCGGCTCGGCGAGGCGTGGCAGGGTGCCTTTGATCGGCCGGGTTTGGATGCGCCGATGGCGAACTTGCAAGAATCGCTCCGGCGACAAGCTGATCACCGCCTGTTCCGGCAGGCGTAAAAACGCCGAAAACGGCGCGCCGTTGCGTTCCAGCAGGTAGCGAAATGCCTGCCATTCATCACCGGAGCAGGCGGCGCTAAAACGCTGGGCCAAGCAGACCTGATAACACTTGCCCGCACGTAAATATTGCTGGATCCGGCGAAATTTTTCCGCGTATTCCGCGCGGCTCATATTCGCCTGCCAGGGGCTGGTTAACCGAAATGGCCGGCGGGCGGCAAAGGGGTCGGCCGTCATCAATCTTGCGAGTAACGGGCCCGGATCGCTATAGCTTACCAGCGTGAGTCGTTGCAGCCGGTGATCGGCAATAACCGCCCAGGTGTATATGCCAATGGCCATGTCGGCCAGCTCCAGATCTGCATGGGCATCGGCAGGCAATACCTCGATTCTGCGGCCCAGATCATAGCCGAACAGGCCAAGCGCGCCGCCCAGAAAGGGGAGGTCATCATGGGGTTGCGGATGGATCCCCAGACCATCAACCTGTTGTTGTACCAGAGCGAAGGGGTCTTCGGCGCTATGGCGCAGGGTACCTTCATGGGTGATCAGGGTGTCCATGCCCCTGGTCACCAACGTGGTGACGGGGTCCGCCACCATAATGTCAAAACGGCTGTCCTGGTGTTCGGCATGACCCGAGTGCAGTAGCGCCGCCCATGGCCGAGAGGCCAGGGGCGCGAACATACCCATAAGGCTATCGCGTTGATAAGGCAGGGCGGTAAGGTAGGGCTGCGTAGACGGCATATAAATAACAAGATCCAGGGCAGAATGGGAAACGATATACTGTCCGGCGCGGTGCCGGACGTCGATGCTTGGAATAATACCGGCTCATGGGGCGAACATAAAGCGCATTGATTGGCATGAGTCCCGTGGGCGTGAGACAATAGCCCGCCGATAAACCTACTGGAGAAAAATCATGCTGACCGATATGCCTGCGTTGAATCACCAACAGCAGCAGGAGGCCGTTGAGCGCATTCAGGCGCTAATGGCCGAAGGGATGAGCAGCGGTGAGGCCATCCGGCTGGTTTCCAGCGAAATCCGCGCCAATCATACCGGTGAACGGGTATCGATACGCTGGGATGACGATGAGGAGGACCAGGATCGCGAGCTCGCCGATACGGCAGGGCAGGAAGAAGAGGACGACGATGAAGAGGACGGGGCGATCTAGGCTCTATCCCGCAGTTGGCCGCCAACGCCGCTGATGTGCGATGGCGGGACGTCGCCCAGCGATGCTCAGATCGCCGCTATGACTTTGATTTCCACTTTATAGCGCGGATTCATCAGGCGCGC
Source organism: Enterobacterales bacterium (assembly GCA_015654745.1). Taxonomy (GTDB): domain Bacteria; phylum Pseudomonadota; class Gammaproteobacteria; order Enterobacterales; family Enterobacteriaceae; genus Acerihabitans. The sequence goes on along the minus strand of JAATGH010000431.1, from coordinate 795 downwards.
TTCAACAGTGCAGCGTACCGGAGCGCTGCCGGGTACCACCCAGGCGTTCCACGCCGCGTTCATTGCGGCAAAATCGTTTCCGTCGGCAAGAAATACCGTGACGTCCAATAAACGGGTTTTATTGGATCCCACACGTTTTAACAGCCGGTCGATGGTGGCCAGCGCGTCGGCGGTTTGTTCAGTGGCGTCGCCATCGAGGTTCTCCGGCACGCTGGTGTAATAGACCGTCTGATTATGAATAACCGCTTCGGACATTCTGGCGCCGGGGTCGATGCGTTCTATGGCTATGCGCTCCTTACTGGTGCGTTCATGGTGTATTCGTTCATTGGTCATGTTTACCCGCCTGAGGCCCTACTGAAAAAAACAGCATAACATAGGCAGGTTTTAAGCGAACAGCCGGGTAGTGAAATCCCCGGCATAACATCATCTGACGGCAATCGCTGCATAGAGAGACAGAGTGACTGACGATTTTGCGCCACAAGGCGCGTTGGCCCAGGCCATTACCGGTTTCAAACCGCGCGAGTCCCAGCGCCGCATGGCCGACGCCATCCGCGAAGCCATCGGGTTGAAGCAACCGCTGGTGGTGGAGGCGGGCACCGGTACCGGTAAAACTTACGCTTATCTGGTGCCGGCGTTGCGATCACAACAAAAAGTGATTATATCCACCGGCTCCAAAGCGCTACAGGACCAGCTTTACGCCCGTGACTTGCCCAAGGTGGCGGCGGCATTGGAATATCGAGGCCAAATCGCGCTGCTAAAAGGCCGCTCCAACTATCTGTGCCTGGAGCGGTTGGA
>JAATGH010000259.1 GCA_015654745.1 Enterobacterales bacterium | reverse complement strand
GCCGCGCTGATTGTGATGGCGCTGCTGTTTTCCTCGCTGATCACGCTGCTGTTCCAGGTGCGCGATCGCCTGCTGGCCTGGCAGCGCGATACGGTGAAATGGTAAGCGCACAGGATTGTCTTGACCACCCCCTCTATTATTGAGTAATACTCAACGCACGCGGTTTAATTAACCTCCGATGACGCCTACGTCCATCTAAAATTTCCGGTTTTTATTTCAAGGAAAAAAATGAAATGTAATCTCACGTTGATCCCGTTTGCGCTGAGCACCTGTTTGGTGTTCCCCTCATTGTATACACAGGCGGCCTCATTGCCCGCCGTGGAAGCGCAAAATGGCATGGTGGTCAGCTCGCAGCACTTGTCTTCCCAAGCGGGTATCGAGATACTCAAAATGGGCGGCAATGCCATCGACGCCGCGGTGGCGGTGGGCTATGCCGAAGCCGTGGTCGATCCCTGTTGCGGCAATATCGGCGGTGGCGGTTTTATGACCATTCATTTGGCCAATGGTAAAGACGTCTTCATCAATTTTCGCGAAAAAGCACCCGCCGCCGCCAGCAGGGATATGTATCTTGATGCGACGGGCGCGGTCAAACCCGGCGCCAGCCTGTATGGCTACCTCGCCGCGGGCGTGCCGGGTACGGTGTTGGGATTGGATTCGGTCCAGAAACAATACGGCCAACTGACCCGCCAGCAGGTCATGGCCCCGGCCATCAGGCTCGCCCGCCAGGGCTTCACGCTCACGCGTGGCGATACCGATATTCTGGATACCACCACGGCGCGGTTCAAACAGGATCCTGACGCGGCCAAAACGTTCCTGCGTCCCGATGGTTCACCGCTGCAACCGGGCGATACATTAGTGCAAAAGGACTTGGCGGCAACATTGCAGGCCATTTCCGACCAGGGTCCGCAGGCGTTTTACCATGGCCGCATCCCCCAAACGGTGGAGCGCGCCGCGCGTGAAAATGGCGGGCGCCTGACGGCCAAGGACTTTGCCGATTATCGCATTACGCAGACCAAGCCGGTGTCATGCGCCTACCGCGGTTACGAGGTCATCTCGTCCCCGCCGCCCAGTTCAGGTGGAACCACGCTGTGCGAGACGCTGAACATCCTCGAGGGTTATGATCTGGCGCAGATGGGATTCAACTCCGCCGCGTCTATTCATTCCATTACCGAAGCCCTGAGACATGCCTTTCTGGACCGTAATACCTGGCTGGGGGATCCCGATTTTGTTAACAACCCGCTGGATAAACTGCTCAGCAAAGACTATGCGGCGGAGATCCGAAAAACCATTCCCGCCAACCAGGCCGCCCATTCACAACAGGTGCTGCCCGGCGTTTTCCCGCATGAGAAACCGGAAACCACCCATTATTCGGTGGTGGACAAACAGGGGAATGCCGTATCTACCACCTTCACGATCAATGGCCGTTTCGGCGCGGTGGTCATAGCGCCGGGGACCGGTTTTTTTCTGAACGATGAAATGGATGACTTCACCGCGAAAATCGGCGAGAAAAATATGTACGGACTGGTGCAGGGCGCCAGGAATTCGATTGTCGCCGAAAAGCACCCGTTATCGTCGATGTCGCCCACCCTGGTGACCAAGGATGGCAAGATCTTTATGGTATTAGGCTCCCCCGGCGGCCCTAGGATTATCAGTATTACGCTGGAAACCATTTTGAACGTCATCGACTATGGCATGACGCCGCAGGAAGCCGTGGATGCGCCGCGGATCCATCACCAGTGGTTGCCTGACGTGGTGTATTACGAACACCGGGGAGTGTCGCAGGATACCTTAGCCTTGTTGCAGCAGCGCGGCTACCAAACCATGGAGCAAACGCCGTGGGGATCGGCCGAGCTGATCATGGTGGGTTCGCCGGCGGCATTGGCCGCCTATGATAAATCACAGCGCAAGAGCTCGGGTAACGACGCTTCGCAGTCAGGAGGAATACGAGCCGGTTATCTCTATGGCGCCAGTGACGTTCGTCGCCCGTCCGGCGCCGCAATCGGCTATTAACAAGGCAAGCCGCCGGCCATGATGCGGGGCGAGCCGAGATAACCCGCCCATGGGGCCGTCGCGTTCAGATCAACTGTGCCGACGTGACCACGTGAACGCCTGGTCTGGCGCATAACGCCGCCTCCAGTAGCGCTTTTGCAATATTCCGCGCGGGATTGATACGCATGCTTCTGGGCAGCACCGGCCCCAGCACGCGTAATAGTTGTACCAGCATCCATTCATTTTGACGCTCCTCTCTACGCCGCCCCGCGATGGCGCCTGGACGGACATAGGTAAGAGAAGTGAAGCCCAGGTTGGCCAAATCGTGCTCCAGTTCGCCTTTTACGCGGTTATAAAAAAATCGCGATGCGGCGTTGGCCCCGACTGCCGAATTCAGCGCATAGATGGTCGCGCCATGCTGTTGCGCCAAACGCGCAATCGCGAGTGGATACGCATAGTCCACACGTTTAAACGCATCCGGCGACTGTGCTTGTTTCATGGTGGTGCCGAGCGTACAAATCACCGCATCGGTACGCCACCACGGCGCATCGACCGGCAGGTGGTCGAAATCGATAACCGGCGCCACCAGCTTCGGGTGTCCCGGCAGGCTGCCGCGCGTGGGTGCAACGACGGACTCGACGCGTTGATCGTCAAGCGCCATCTGTAGCACGTGTTTGCCCACCAGTCCCGTAGCCCCGACTAGAAGTATTTTCACTCGCGTTCCTTATGTGGCCGTTTATTAGCCAGCCGCTGCCCGGCCGTCGCGACCAGCATATCACCTTGCGTTAATGTAATGATAACCCTGTAGACAGCGTTTATTTTTGGTGGGTATTGCCCGTTGCCTGCGGTCCGCTGGCAACGGGCTTGCGGGTTACGCGACGATCTTCGCGGTGTCCAGGACGGCATGCAGCAGCACGTTGGCGCCGGCGGCGACATGTTCCGGCGAAGCATATTCGATTTCGTTATGGCTGATACCATCCTTGCAAGGAATGAAAATCATGCCGGTGGGCGCCAATTCGCTGATATAGACCGCATCATGGCCGGCGCCGGAGACAATATCCATCCGGGAGTAGCCCAGCAAATCAGCGGCCCGCGCCACGGCGGCCTTGTTGTCGGGGTGGAATGGCGCCGCGTTGTATCTGGATACCTGGGTGATGGCAACATCCAGCCCGGTTTCCGCCATCACCTGCGCAGCGTAATCTTTCAAAGCGGCATCCATTTCATCGACCAACGCATCGGTAAGGTTGCGAAAGTCGATGGAAAATTTCACCGTTCCCGGGACCACGTTGCGGCTGTTGGGATACACCTGCACCATGCCCACCGTGCCGCGTCCATGCTCAAATCGATTAGCAATCGCCACCACTTCCTGCATGATTCGGGTAGAGACCTGCATGGCATCCTTGCGTAAATTCATCGGGGTGGGACCGGCATGCGACTCTTGGCCAGTGACTACGCAATCATACCAGCGGATACCCAGCACCGCCTGTACCACGCCGATAGTGATCTCCTTTTCTTCCAGGATCGGGCCTTGTTCAATGTGCGCTTCAAAATAGGCGCCAATAGGATGCTCTCCGGGCTCCTGCTCGCCGACATAGCCGATTTTTTTCAACTCATCGCCTACCGTCTTGCCGTCAATATCCGTCGCGGCATAGGCATATTCCAAGGGGAAAATGCCGGCAAATACCCCGGAACCCATCATGACCGGAACAAAGCGCGACCCCTCTTCATTGGTCCAGAATACCACCTCTATCGGTGCCTCGGTTTCAATGTGGTGATCGTTCAAGGTTCGCTCTACTTCCAACGCCGACAGCACGCCGAAATTACCGTCGAATTTGCCGCCGGTTGGCTGGGTGTCGATATGGCTGCCGGCCACAATAGGCGCCAACGCGGGATTGCGGCCGGGTCGGCGCATAAAGACATTGCCAATTTTGTCAATGGCGACGGACAGCCCGGCCGCCCGGCCCCAGCCTATCACCAGATCGCGTCCCTGCCGATCAAGATCGGTCAGGGTCAATCGACAACAGCCGCCCTTGGGCGTGGCGCCAATCTTGGCCAGTTCCATCAGGGAATCCCAAAGCCGTTGACCGTTAATGCGTAGCAGACCGATAGTCGCCTGGTCGGCCGATGGTATAAAGACTGCTTCACTTGTCATTGCCGTTATCCTCATAAGGTCGATGAAGATGGCCCGCAAACGCGGTGTTCAGGGCCATAGCCATTAGGTCCCGCCGCCGCAATAGGGGCGGGACCGTGCGGTGTGTTAACGCGCCACCGCCGTCGGCGCATTCACGCTGGCGCGCAATGCCAACGCGGCGAAATTTGCCCCAAACGCGGGACGCTTGAGATAGCGGCCCTGCCCGGCAACGGTGCGCAATTGCCCGTCAGCCCAAACGATACGTCCCTGGCTTAGGGTATAGGTGGGAATGCCCTTCACCGTGCGCCCCTCAAAGACGTTGAAATCATTTTTCGAATGATGCGTTTTGGCGGACAGTGTTTTGCTGCCAAGGGGATCCCACACCACCACGTCGGCGTCGGCGCCGACGTCGATACGTCCCTTGCGGGGGTAGAGATTGAACAATTGCGCCGTATTGGTCGACGTGATGGCGACAAATTCGCTGGGCGTAAGGCGTCCGGTATTTACCCCGGCATCCCAAATCACCATCAGCCGCTCTTCCACCCCGCCGCAGCCATTGGGGATTTTGGCAAAGTTATCGCGCCCGGCGGCCTTTTGTGCTTCACAAAAGGTACAGTGGTCAGTGGCGGTAGTGTGCAGCTGGCCGGATTGCAGCCCGCGCCACAGCGCTTCCTGGTGGCCAAGCGGGCGGAACGGCGGGCTCATGACGTGGGCGGCGGCGAAGGCGTAATCAGGATGACGATAGACGCTGTCGTCGATCACCAGATGGCCGGCCAGCACTTCGCCATACACGCGCTGACCGCGGGCCCGGGCCGCCGCGATGGCCGCCGCCGATTCCTCGCAGGACACATGCACCACATAGATTGGCACATTTATCACATTGGCAATGGCAATGGCGCGCTGAGCGGCCTCGCCCTCCACGGCGGTTGGCCGCGATAGCGGATGCGCTTCCGGACCGGTGATGCCTTTAGCCACCATGTCCTGCTGCAGTAGGTAAACCATTTCACCGTTTTCGGCATGTACCGTCGGCATGGCACCCAGTTCCAGGGACCGTTTGAAGCTGTTTACCAAGGTTTCGTCGTCGCACATAATGGCATTTTTATAGGCCATGAAGTGTTTGAAACTGTTGATGCCCTCTTCGCGCACCAACGTCCCCATGTCCCGATGCACCGCTTCGCTCCACCAGGTGATGGCCACATGAAAGCTGTAATCACAGGCGGCCCGTTCGGCCCAACCGCGCCACTGCTGGTAAGCTTCCATTAGAGATTGCTGTGGGTTGGGGATAACAAAGTCGATAATGGTGGTGGTTCCCCCCGCCAGCGCCGCCGAGGTGCCGCTGTAGAAATCATCGACCGTGACGGTACCCATAAACGGAAAATTCATATGGGTATGCGGATCAATGCCGCCCGGCATGACATACTGCCCGAGAGCGTCGATGACCTCGGTACCGGCCGGTGCTTGAGCCGCCGCGTCGTCGCCTACGGCCAGAATGACGCCGTCGCCGCACAGCACGTCGGCCCGGAATTCGCGATCCGCGTTCACGACGGTACCGCCTTTAATCAGAATGTAATTACTCATGCCTAAAGTTCCTCAGTCGAGATGTCGCCCGGCCCGCGGGCAACGGAATCATGCCATGGTTACACCGCATCGCCGACGGCCTGGGTCGCCAGCGGATTGTTGGGGTGGGTGGTCCAGTTGGCGTATTGGCCGCTCACCGCCTTGCCGGTACGCGTATCCACCTCGCCGGGCAATAGGCTGCGCATGCTGATGCAGTCCGCCACCGGGCAGATGGAAACACACAGATTGCAGCCAACACAATCTTGTTCCCGCACCTCGAAGTGACGCTGTCCATCTTTCATGGTGGTAATCGCCTGGTGCGACGTGTCTTCACAGACCAGATGACAACGCCCGCACTTGATGCAAAGATCCTGATCGATGACGGCTTTATCAACGTGGTTAAGATTCAGGAATCGCCAGTCGGTTACCGTGCCCACCGCTTGGCCACGGAAGTCGTCCAGCGTGCGATAGCCGTGGTCATCCATAAAATTAGCCAGGCCGCTTATCATGTCGCCGACAATCTGGAAACCGTGCACCATGACCGCGGTACACACTTGTACCGTGCCACAGCCCAGCGCGATGAATTCGGCGGCATCGCGCCACGTGGAAATACCGCCGATGCCGGAGATCGGCAAACCCGCGGTGTGCGGATCGCGGGCAATTTCCGCCACCATATTAAGGGCAATGGGCTTGACCGCCGGACCGCAGTACCCCCCGTGCGAGCCTTTGCCGCCGGTATTGGGATGGATGGTCATATGGTCCAGGTCGACCCCCATCACCGAGTTGATGGTGTTTATCAGCGATACCGCATCCCCACCACCGCTTTTTGCCGCCCTGGCGGGATAGCGGATATCATTGACATTGGGCGTGAGTTTGACAATAACCGGCAGCCGGCAGTACTGCTTGCACCAGCGCGTAACCATCTCGATATATTCGGGTACCTGGCCTACCGCGGCCCCCATACCCCGCTCGCTCATACCATGCGGGCAGCCGAAATTCAGCTCTATACCGTCGGCGCCGGTCTGCTCGACCAGCGGCAATATGAATTTCCAGGCGTCCTCTTCACAGGGCACCATGATGGAGACCACCACCGCCCGATCGGGCCAGTTTCGCTTAACCCGGGCAATCTCCTCGAGGTTGATGTCCAGCGTACGGTCGGTAATGAGTTCGATATTATTGAGGCCCAGGACCCGCCGGTCGGCGCCCAGCAAGGTGCTGTAGCGCGGCCCGCTGACGTTGACGACATGGGGATCGATCCCGAGGGTTTTCCAGACGACGCCCCCCCAACCGGCCTCGAAGGCCCGCACCACGTTGTATTCTTTGTCGGTTGGCGGCGCCGAGGCCAGCCAGAACGGGTTGGGGCTTTTGATACCCAGAAAATCGGTACTGAGATCAGCCATGGAAATACTCCTTGTCACAGACGACGGAATCAGAATCGTTTGCCGAATCCCGCGCGCGTAGCGCGGTGTCGATGGCGTTTGCCGCCAGTTTACCGTCGCGCACCGCATCCACCGTCAGGTCAAGGCCGCCGACACAACAGTCGCCGCCCGCCCAGACGCCGGGCACCGAGGTACGACATTCACTGTCGATGGCGATGCGGCCATGTTCCAGCGTAATCGCGTTGCCGGCGGCATCAGGCAGATAGCGTTGCCCGACGGCCTTGAGCACCATATCCGCCCGCAGGGTCAGGCTTTCACCCATGTCGAGCGCCCCCCCCTCCGGGTCGTTCACGGTGAAGGTCACCGCGCTAACCCGTCCCTGTTCGCTATGGATCGCAACCGGCGTGGCCCACAAGCGGATCTGAACATCGTTTTTACGCGCCAGCTCCCGCTCATAGGCCGAGGCTTTCATCGCCTCCTCGCCTCGGCGATAGACCAACGTTACTTCGCGCGCGCCCAACTTGCGCGCCTGCACCGCCGCGTCCACCGCCGTCATGCCGCCGCCGATCACGACCACATTGCGCCCGATGGGAACCTGCGAAAAGTCGTCCGCCTGCCGTAACGCGGCGATAAAGTCCACCGCATCCATCACCCCGTCACCGGTCTCTTCTTGGATATCGAGCGCGTTGACACCGGCCAAACCGAGACCGAGAAACACCGCATCGTACTCTGCGCGCAGCTGTTCCAAGGTGAAATCCACGCCCAGCCGTTGGCCGTAGTGAATATCTATCCCGCCGATAGACAACAGCCACTGAATCTCGCGCTGGGCGAAGCCATCCGGCGTCTTGTAGGCGGCCAAACCGTACTCATTCAGACCGCCCGCCTTGGCCATGGCATCGAACACCGCAATCTCATGGCCGGCCTGCGCCAACCGGTGCGCCACGGTAAGCCCGGCCGGACCCGCTCCCACCACCGCCACGCGTTTGCCGGTGGCCGGTGAACGCGCGAACAACGGTCTGCCGGGATGGTCCAAGACATAATCAGTGGCATAGCGCTGCAGCAGGCCGATTTTCACCGGCTGGCCATCCTGGTCGTTACGTACGCAGGCATGCTCGCACAAGGTTTCCGTCGGGCAGACCCGAGCGCACATGCCACCGAGTGGATTGGCGCTCAAAATGGCTTCGGCCGCGCCGCGCAGGTTGCCCTGGGCGATGCGGTGAATAAAGCTCGGCACGTTGATTTCCGCCGGGCAGGCCGTCATGCAGGGCGCATCGAAGCAGTAGTAGCACCGATCCGCTTCAATGATCGCCTCGGCGGCGGCCAGGGGGTGTTTTATATCGCTGAAGTTTTCCGTATAGCGCAACGGCTCCAGCCTACCGGGCAGGATGCCGGGAGCGTTAATTCCAATGGGCGCTTGGGTTGTCATGCGTCGATCTCCTGTAGCCTGTCATCAAATCCTGACCATATGGTTAGCTTTTCCCTATTCACCATGCGATTTGTATGCCATCTCGGCTAAAAAGATCTAAATCGCCGCCACATCAATGTTCAGCGTGTTTTCCCAGTATGGGCTCTTAAAAGATATTGCGATTTTAGTGATCATATTGGTGCAGATTGCACCAATATTGACGACGTTTGCTACATTTTGCGTACTGAGGCAGTGCGAATGGATTGGTGAGGGGTCAATGCCGCGGACGCGGATGCGGTAAACGCACAGAGGTGTTTACGCCAGGCCGCACATGCGGAAAACGCTCGATAGAACGTGGTCAACGGCGCGCTGCTGCGCCCGCGGGCCCTCGGCTTCATCCCCCAGGATGGCCCCAATCTGCACCTCAAAATCGGCATAGGTTTGGGTCATGGCCCAAATGGAGAATAATAGATGCCGGCTGTCCAGCGGCTTTAGCTGCCCTTGAGCGATCCAACTGTCGATAACCGCCGCCTTGTCGTTGACCAGCTCCCGCAGGGTGGTCTGCAGCAGTGGTAAGGCCAGCGGCGCGCCATGCAGGATCTCGCTGGCAAACAGCCTGGAGGCCTCGGGCCGGGAGAAGGTAAAGCACATCTTTTGCCGCACATAGCGCTCGATAGCGTCACGCGCGCAGGCTTGGGGATGGAAATAATCCAGTGGCACCAGCCAGTCACGTAAAATGCCGCTAAGCAAGGTCATATATAATCTCTGCTTATTGCCGAAATAGTAGTGAAGGTTAGGTTTGGGCAATTGCGCCGCCTCGGCAATCATCGCCATGGTGGCCCCCTTAAAACCATGGCGGGCGAACGTCTGTTCCGCCGCCAACAAAATGGCGCTTTCATTATCTAACCGGATACGGCCTTTACCGGCTTCATCCGCCTCATGCAGGTTGAGTGCGGCATGCTCCGTTTTATCCGGCACCGAAGACGTTCGCGCAGCGCCGGGCAAAATCGTAAGTGACATAATTCGGGTGCATTCCTTAACGTTAAAAAAAAATCCGCCTTTACGCTTGCGGCGTATAAGGCGGTGTTGACGCGCCTAGGCTATTCCACCGGATCGACCGCATCCGGTGGGAAAACGAATTTATTTGATTTTGGCCGCCGCATCCCAGACCACATGGCTCATGGCGCTGTTGCCCGGATCCTTTTTAATCACCGGCGTATCGCCACCGCTTAGCAGCACTTGTACTGTCCGCCGGTAGGCGCCGGGGTCCAAATAGCCCATTTTCGGCGTATTGGCATGGGTAATCAGCTTGGCCACGTTTTCCATTTGACGCTGCTGCACTTCTAGGGTTGCCGAGCCGGAGGTGTCCTGATCGACCACAATTTGCGCCGCTTCCGCCGGATGCGTTACCGCCTCGTTCCAGCCTTGATAGGTGGCGTGCAGGAATTTGGCCATCTTAGCCACAAACGCCGGATCCTTGAGGCTGCTCTCCTTCACATACAAACCGTCTTCTAGGGTGGACACACCCTGATCCTCATAAGGGAAATTGATCAGCTCGTCCGCTTTCATGCCGGCATCAATCAGTTGCCAGTATTCGTTATAGTTCATCGTCGAAATACAGGCCGCCTGGTTTTGCAGTAACGGGTCGACATTAAAGCCTTGTTTAAGCACCTTGATATCCACATCGGGTTTGTAGCCCAGTTTATGCATCCAGTTGAAGAACGGATATTCGTTACCGCCAAACCATACGCCCAGGGTTTTCCCCTTGAGGTCGGTAGGGGTGGCGATGCCGCTGGATTTACGGCAGGTAAGCATCATGCCGGAGCGATCGAAAATCTGGGCGATATTGACCAGGGGCACCCCGGACTCCCTGGCCGCCAACGCGTCCGGCATCCAGTTAACGATCACGTCCGCCGAGTTGCCGGCAATCACCTGCACCGGCGATATATCGGTGCCGCCCGGTTTAATCGTGACGTTCAGTCCGGCATCCTTGTAATAACCTTTGGCCTGGGCTACGTAATAACCGGCAAACTGCGCCTGCGGCAACCATTTCAGTTGCAGCACCACATCCTCGGCCGCCGCCGCGCTCAGGGAAACTGCCAGGGTGGTGGCAGCCAGCGCAGCCCGCCACGAAAAACGTTTCATCATCGGTTATTCCTCTGTTGGTTATAAACGCCACCCGGTACGGAACAAGCCGCCCATTGGCGTGACATTGACTCGACGCCGGCCGTTCCCGGCCTGCTTTCTCTTTATTTCCCCCGCATTGAGGGATGCCAGAAATTCACCCGCCGATCGCATCGCACCAGCAGGGCGTACAGCAAGGATCCCACTACCGAGGCCACCACAATCGCGCTCCACACAATGGACATATGCATTCT
>JAATGH010000422.1 GCA_015654745.1 Enterobacterales bacterium | reverse complement strand
GGATATCATCGGCACCACCGTCGGCTGTGAAAATACCTGTGGCGCGGTACACGGTCGGATGAAGGCCGGGCCGCTGACCTATTTCCGCCTGTCCTCCGACGACTTCACCGGCAAGATCAAAGCCTACGTCGGCGAGGGTTCGGTGGTGGACGACCCGCTGGATACGGTGGGATGCCGCGCGGTAGTGCAAATCCCCGCCATGGAGCCGCTGCTGCGCCATATCTGCGAACATGGGTTTGAACACCATGTGGCGATGAACCACTCGGCCACGGCGGCCGTGCTGTACGAGGCGTTTACCAAATACCTTGGTATCGATTGCTACTGGCACGCCAAGCCCTAGGCCGTTCGCGCCAGCGTATCGCCAGGTAGAGGCGACAAAGGGTCAGGCGTTACGCCGGGCGACGAGCCCGGCGTAAGCGGATCAGACCAGCCGCTCGGCCACCAGCCGGTCGGTGATCAAAACATCAATATAGCGTCCTTCCAGGGCGCCTTTGATGGCCGCCACTTTTTCCGCCCCCCCGGCCAGCGCCACCACGCGGGCGCATTCACGTACCTGGGGCAGCGGCATGCCGATCACCGGATCCTCCTCGTCGGCCAGCACCGCGTCCCCACGGGCATTGAAATAGTGTAGGCAAATATCGCCCACCGCACCGCGGCCTGCCAGCAGTCGCAGCATCTCTTCCTGGTAATAGTTGCCGGAATTCATCAACAGTTGCGAGGGCTCCAGCGCGCCGATCCCCACCAATGCGACGTCAACTTCGCCGAATTTCGCTACCACCTCCGCCACTTCGCCGCTATTGAGCAGCCGGCGGCGATCCTCCACCGAGCGTTCAATACTCTGCGCCGGTAGCAGGTATGCATGGCAGTTGAGTTGATCGGCAAGGAGCTGGGTCAACAGCGTCGCCTGCACGTTGCCGTTGGGTCCCACGCCGCCAAGCAGCTGGATGACGCCGCTGGCTTTGACGGTAAGCGGGTGCAGATTATCGACCATCTCGCGCAGGGTGCTGCTCCAGGACGAGATGCCGACCAGATCGTCGGGACGGATACTGGTTTGCATATAATGTGCCGCCGCTGAACCGATGGCCTGTTTGATGCGCTGGGCGCCGGCGTCATCGGGTACGTCCACTACGATGGCCTGGTCAATACCATAGCGTTGCTGGATCGCTGATTCGAGCGCCATAAACATATTGGGGGGTTGAACCACGCTGATTTTTACCACGCCGTCCTTGATACAGCGCGTGATGGCCCGGGACACGAAGGATTGTGACAAATGGAGGGCCGCGGCGATGTCCGATTGCTTGCGATTTTCCGTATAGTATAGCGTCGCTATTTTAACCAATAATCGCTGTTCATCCTGTTTGGACATGCGGCGTCTCCCAAGCGGGTTAAGTGAAAAGCACATTTTTATTCATAACTGAATAAATAACAAGAGAGCCTGGTCCGGGACGGGGTTTTAGGTTGTCGTTAGGGGCCGCCATCAGGGTCCTCGGTAGCAGATAATGCCGTTAAGTTGTCTACAATATTTCCTTCATAACGCTGGAAATGCTAATTTATACAGACTGGGTGCCATAAAATCGGCACAAACCATCCGAATAACGTCGTTGCAGGAATAAATGTGAAATATGTTCTGATATTTTTGCTGGTGCTGGTGATTTTTATTATTTCAGCTACCTTTGGGGCGCATAACGATCAGGTCGTCACTTTTAACTACATACTGGCCCAAGGGGAATACCGCGTTTCCACCCTGCTGACGGTACTGTTTGCGATGGGCTTTTTTCTCGGCTGGGCGATTTGCGGCCTGTTTTATCTGCGTGTGCGCATCGCGCTGATGCGCGCTGAGCGCAAACTCAAGCGAGCGGATCGGCAGCCTGAGCCGGCGGCTCCGGTCGGCCCCACCGTCGGTAAGGAATAACCGGTTATGTTAGAACTGCTGTTTCTGTTGTTGCCCGTGGCCGCCGCGTATGGCTGGTACATGGGGCGCAGAAGTGCGCAACAGGACAAGCAGCAAAATGCCAATCGCCTGTCGCGCGAGTATGTCGCCGGGGTGAATTTCCTGCTGAGCAACCAACAGGACAAAGCGGTGGATCTGTTTCTCGATATGTTAAAGGAGGACAGCAACGCCGTGGAGGCCCATTTAACCTTGGGCAATCTGTTTCGCTCGCGCGGCGAGGTGGATCGGGCCATCCGAATTCATCAAGCCCTGATGGAGAGCACGGCCCTAAGCTTTGAGCAGCGCCTGTTGGCCATCCAGCAATTGGGCCGGGATTATATGGCGGCCGGTTTTTACGATCGCGCCGAAGAAATGTTTAATCAATTGGTGGACGAGGAAGAGTTCCGCTCCGGCGCGTTGCAGCAGTTGTTGCAAATCCACCAAGCGACCAGTGAGTGGACCAAGGCCATCGAGACCGCCGAAAAGCTGGTGAAAATGGGCAAGGATCACCGCCGGGTCGACATCGCGCATTTTTACTGCGAACTCGCCTTGCAGGCAATGGGTAGCGATGATTTGGACAAGGCTATGACGCTGTTGAAAAAAGGCGCGTCGGCGGATAAGAACTGTTCGCGGGTGTCCATCATGATGGTGCGGATTTTCATGGCGCGGGATGATTACTCGGCGGCGGTGTCGATGTTGCAGCGGGTCTTGGACCAGGATAAGGAAATGGTCAGCGAAACCCTGCCGATGCTGCAGACCTGCTATCAACATCTGGACCAGCCGGAAGCCTGGGCCGCTTTCCTCAAGCGCTGCGTTGAGCTCAATACCGGGGCGGCTGCTGAGCTGTTGCTGGGCGAGGAGATCGAGCGCAACGAAGGCAGCGAAGTCGCGCAGGTATTTATCAATCAGCAACTGCGGCAACATCCCACCATGCGCATGTTTCACCGGTTAATGGATTTCCATTTAAACGAAGCGGAGGATGGCCGGGCCAAGGAGAGTTTGCAGGTCCTGCGTGATATGGTGGGCGAGCAGATCCGCACCAAACCCCGCTATCGCTGCAATAAATGTGGTTTTACCACCCATAGTCTGTATTGGCATTGTCCTTCCTGTAAATCCTGGGCATCCATCAAACCCATACGGGGCCTTGACGAGCAGTAGGCTGATACCAGGCTAGGAAAGTTGAGCGGCTGCAGGTAACATATCCTACTAAATCAGGGCCGTCGCCATCGTATGGCCTTCCATAACCAGGGTTATCATAATGACACGCGATCGTTTGTCGGCCACGGCGCCGACGTCTTTTTCTCCTGTTATCGTCGCGTTGGATTATGCCGACCGGCATCAGGCCTTGTCGTTCGTCGAGCGGATTTCTCCGGCCGACTGTCGCTTGAAAATCGGCAAAGAAATGTTCACCCGTTTCGGTCCCGACCTGGTGCGCGAGTTGCAGGGTAAAGGCTTCGACATTTTTCTCGATCTTAAATTCCATGACATTCCCAATACCGTGGCCAAAGCGGTCGGCGCGGCCGCGGAATTAGGCGTCTGGATGGTCAACGTTCACGCCGCCGGCGGCGAGCGGATGATGAGCGCCGCGAAGTCGGCTTTGGCGCCTTTTGGCGTTGACGCTCCCCGGCTGATTGCCGTGACGGTCCTCACCAGCATGGCGGACGACGATCTGATGGGAATGGGTATCCCCTATACCGCGGCACAGTACGCGGGCCGGTTGGCGGAACTGGCCCAGCGCTGCGGTCTGGACGGCGTGGTGTGTTCCGCCCACGAGGCGGTGGCGTTCAGGGCACGCTTCGGTGCGGCGTTTCAACTGGTGGCGCCGGGCATTCGCCCCGAAGGCTGCGAAGCGGGCGATCAGCGGCGCGTTATGACGCCGGCGCAGGCGCTGCGCGCCGGTGTGGATTTTATGGTGATCGGCCGCCCTATTACCCAGGCCGCCGATCCTGACGCCGCGCTGCGCGCCATTTTGCGATCATTATCCACGGAGCAACACGATGGACAACAATAGCCGGTTGGTCTATTCCACCGACTCTGGGCGTATTGAACCGCCCGCGCCGGCGGCGGCGCGTCCCGTCGGTGACGGCATCGTTCGTATCCAACGCCAGACCAGCGGCAGAAAAGGTAAGGGCGTATGCCTGATTACCGGACTGGATATGCCGGACGACGCGCTTAGTCTATTGGCGGCGGAGTTAAAGAAAAAGTGCGGCTGCGGTGGCGCGGTAAAGGCAGGGGTAATTGAGATCCAGGGCGATAAGCGCGAATTACTAAAGCAACTGCTGGAAGCCCGTGGCTTGAAAGTCAAGCTGGCTGGGGGATAAGCGAAACTCGGGAGCACCGGCCGGCGGGGATCGGCCGGTAACTCGGGACGCCTGACAGGCGCCCCGTTATCGGGCTAATGAACCTGATGACCTATAATGCCGCCAACCGCCGCGCCGCCAAGGGTGCCCAAGCCGCTGCCGTTGGTGAGGACTGCGCCGCCTACCGCGCCGGCGCCGGCGCCAATGGCGGTGTTGCGATCGCGTTTAGACCAGTTGGAGCATGCGCTAAGGGATAAGGCGAGGGTGACCGCTAATGCAGCGGCGGCAATACGTTTTGTTGAACTGTTCTTCATCATCAACTTCTCCATTCGTAGCGTTATCATTATTAATGATTATAGTACCGGCCCGCTTGTTTAGCTTGTTTTGCCAAGAATAAACCCTACCTGGCTGTGGACGCTGGTTGAATCCATGGACTGCCGATCGCTAAAACCGGTTCATAGCAGAAGTCTGCCCGATCTTTAGCCGATTACACCATACCGGATGCCATCACCTGCCGGGACAATGTCTCCTAAGGTTCTAGAGGACAAATCAATGCTGAACGAATTAAAAGAACAGGTGCTGGCCGCCAACTTGGCGCTGCCGCAGCATCACCTGGTGACGTTCACCTGGGGCAATGTCAGCGCGGTCGACCGCGCCCAGGGTTTGCTGGTGATCAAGCCATCGGGCGTCAGTTATGAGCATATGACCCGGGACGATATGGTGGTGGTGGAGCTTGAGAGCGGCCGCGTAGTGGAAGGGAGTAAAAAACCCTCCTCGGATACCGATACCCACCGGGTGCTATATCTCGAATTTGCCGGCATTGGCGGAATCGTGCATACCCACTCCCGCCATGCCACTATCTGGGCGCAGGCGGGACGGGATATTCCGGCCTGGGGCACCACGCATGCCGACTATTTTTATGGCGCCATTCCTTGTACCCGCCTGATGACCGATGCGGAAATCCAGGGGCGCTATGAATGGGAAACCGGTAAGGTTATTGTGGAGACCTTTGCCAGCCGAAAAATCGAGCCTGCGGCTATTCCCGCCGTATTGGTCAACTCACATGGTCCTTTCGCCTGGGGACCGGATGCCGACACCGCGGTGCATAATGCCGTGGTGTTGGAAGAGGTGGCGTATATGGGCATATTTTCCCGCCAGTTGACGCCAGAACTGGGCGCCATGCAACCCGTGCTGCTGGATAAGCATTATCTGCGCAAACATGGCAAAAACGCCTATTACGGTCAATAACCACCCCACGATTTTACTGATGTATACCTTATACCTGTCCCTGCCGAGGACAGGTACTGCCGATGCCTTCCTGGCCTGACTCTCCGGTTTACTTCTTAACTGCCTTACTGCCTTAACTGCCCGCGTTTCACCTTTCAACCTTATTTTCCACCTCGCTTACCTATTAGCGAGCGTGATGTCTTGGCATCATTTCCCGCGGGTTCCTCAGCGAATCGTGATCAATGTCTCATTTTAAAATTGTATGCCTAAAGAAATAAAATGATCTTCTTCTAAAAAAGAAACATTGTTTCATTTTATGCTTTAGATCACTGTATTGCAGAATGTAACCGGTTACTTTAGCGCTCAACTGACCCCGTCATTGAATGGGGCATGGCCAAGGATTGGCACCCTACGAATCATGGGAATTTATTCGAACTTAGGTGGAATCGCGATGCAAATCAAACGTGCAATTGACAAAATCCCTGGTGGTATGATGCTGGTGCCGTTATTTAT
>JAATGH010000098.1 GCA_015654745.1 Enterobacterales bacterium | reverse complement strand
TTGCACATTGCACATTGCACATTGCACATTGCACGCTGAGTTTAGTGTCATGGCACAGGAGATATAAAAAATATAATGATTTCTATTATATTTCCATATCCAACGTTGCATTAAGCAAATCCAGTCGTTCCGCCAGGATAAACGTGAGTATCTCCTTAACACCCGGATGGTGGATCTCGATAAGGCAGAAGGCTAACGCGCGGCGGTGATCGACAACTTCGTCAATCATTAGTGGGGGATTGTCATACATGGGACACCCCCGCAATTGAAGCTGTGAGCCGTAGAATAGATATAATGTTTCTTTTCACTTTCACATGCCTGCTTTGCTAACTATTTTACCTGCCGGCTTTGCTAACGAATAGCCAAGCATATGGCTATCTTGTGGGGTTAACGCTCGCGCTGGATACTATTTAGCATCAAGCTGTGAGTTACAATATTAGATAAGTGGCTCATCCTTTCGCCGAGCGTACTGTTAAAACATAATCGCTACCGACGCATCGGCACCGCTTTCCCACACGCGAATAAAAGTGCGGTTATTGCCACGCCATCAGGCGATTCAACACGTCAGCGCTGCGCGCCGTAAAACGTTTAGCTAATGCTTACACCGATCAGATGCCCAAGCGCGAAGGTCACCAGGGCGG
This sequence comes from Enterobacterales bacterium, assembly GCA_015654745.1. GTDB lineage: Bacteria > Pseudomonadota > Gammaproteobacteria > Enterobacterales > Enterobacteriaceae > Acerihabitans. The sequence goes on along the minus strand of JAATGH010000098.1, from coordinate 6,844 downwards.
CGGCCAGGCCGATGGCTAATTGCCTTAGCGCCGAAAACGCCATTTTTCGCCCGGTGAACAGGCTGGTAGCCGCGCCGATCCCAAGCAGCGCCAACGCGCTCAGCGCGAAACTTGCCGAGAAGGCCAAGGTTCCTTTCAGAATAAAAAAAGGCAACACCGGAAACACCGCGCCGAGCGCAAAAAGCCCGAAAGAGGCCGCCGCGGCAGACCAGGGAGACCCGCCCAGATCGTTGGGATCAATGCCCAATTTCTCGCGGGACAGTGAATCCAAGGCATCTGCCGATGACTGGAACAGCTTATCGACCAGTTGCCGCGCGGATGCGGCATCAAGACCTTTAGCTTGATAGATAACCACCAGGTCCTGCTTTTCCAGATCGGGGGTATCGGCGATCGCGGCGGCTTCGGCAGCGATCGCCCGCCTGGCCATTTCCCGTGCGCTGCTGACCGATAGCCACTCCCCCATCGCCATCGAACAGGCACCAGCGATAAGTCCGGCGATACCGGTTAACAGGATGGCCCGCTCATCAACCATCGCGCCGACGACGCCCATGACCAGACTCAGGTTCGAGACGAGGCCGTCATTGGCGCCGAGCACGGCCGCACGCAGCGCATTCCCGTTGTTGCCCCTGCGTCGCCCTTCAATCACCGCCAAGTTTTTGCCGGATAAACCGCCCGCCGCAATAGCCGCCGCCTGAACGATGCGTGCGTGGCCATATTCATCAGTTGACATGCCTGCGGCGACGGCGTCCGGCTCACCGTCATAGACATGACTTTCCGCCACTTCGATACGCGCGAGGTAAGGTAATATCGACGCCGGGCCGAAATACCGGGCAATCACTGCCAATGTCCGCGCCCGCCATCTGGGTTTTGCCTTGGCACCCCGAACGCCTTCCCTCACCAGCCGAGCCTGCCAGAAAGCGGCGTGCCGCGTTTCGGATGCGGCAAGACGCTGATAGACTTCTCGTACGCCCGGCTCCTTCTCCGCCCGAGCAAGCGACGCGTAGATACAAGCGGCATCAACCTCGCTGCGAAAATATCCCCGGAGGATAGCAATAGGGGTGCTTACCGGCGCGGTCATGCGGCGGCTCCTTGGCATATTCTGACAACGCCGGCCTTGAGGAGTAGAACAGCCGAGGTACCCTGCGGTAGCCACGTGTTAGCTGGAAACACCATACGCATCATCACGATCATTCCTCTATGTAAGGCCAAATAACGTCAACCTTGTCGATAATTCAGGCTAACCGACCGCTAGACAGGAGTCAAAGCCAGGCGCGCACATAACGGGTCAACATCATAAAAGATTGATATAGACAAGGATATGATGACCAGGGATAAGAGAAAGAGATCGCGTCCGCCGCGTTGTGGCGTGATTGTTCAGTCTTTATTTTATTAACATCAGGTTGCTGATTATAATGCCGGTTACCCGAGAGACTTTTCACAGAAAAGCAAAGGAAGAGGTTACGCCATGATCCTTATTGGAATGCTGGATTCACCCTACGTCAGGCGCGTCGCTATCTGCATGAGGGTATTGGGGCTGGCGTTTGAACATCGCCCGCTCTCGGTGTTTGCCGATTTTGATACTGTCAGGCATATCAACCCGGTGGTAAAAGTACCGACGCTGATAACCACTGACAGCCAGGTACTGATGGATTCTACCCTGATCCTCAGTTACCTAGAAGAACTTGCACCCGACGCGCAGGCACTGGCACCGGCGTCAGGACCGGCGCGGCTGCGTGCTCTATGCCAGACCGGCCTTGCCCTGGCCGCCTGCGAGAAGGCTGTCCAACTGGTCTACGAACGACGCCTCAGACCTGAGGAAAAGCAACACCAGCCTTGGGTTGACCGGGTGGTTATACAGCTCCATGGCGCTTGGCAATCTCTTGAGGAGAGCCTGCGGCAAGGCCAGCCCGGTGGATTGACTATTGCCGGCATCAGCATTGCGGTGGCATGGAGTTTTACCCGAATGATGATCCCCGATGTGATAACGGCTGACCGCTATCCCAACGTCGATAGGTTTACGCAATTGGCCGAACAGCAGCCGGTTTTTCTGGCAACGCCTCAAGGTTAAACATGTCGGGCAATATTTGAACGTCCTCGCTGAATTTGGCCGGGACAGAGTATACTCCGCTGGCAAAGCATTCATGCCTTAGCGTTGCTAAACGCAGACACGAAAAAGGCGACAATTGCCGCCTCTTCTGCTTACTGCGCTTGATTGTCAACTGCCAGCTTATTTGTACAGCTCCGCGGTTCCGTACATGTGGTTGTTACCAGATGCACCGATGATGCGGTATGAGCTGGCGCCGGCCTCGGATGCCTTCGCACTCAGTTTTGACTGCAGCGTGCTCAGGTCACCATTAGACGTTGCACTAACGGTACCGATGGTTTGCTGGCCGGCCGGTGCGGATTCAACTTCGGTGGCGGCCAGGCTGGAAAAAGATGCTGTAGCGAGCGTCAGCGCGGCGATGGTCATTGCAATAGTTTTCATGGTGTTTATTCCTGTTCTTAAATTTTGTTCGAGGTTTCCTTTCCAGAAGCCTCGATTTGTGGTCAACGTTGTTTATTAATTAACGTTCGATAAATAAATAATAATGGCCGGCAGGAGATTGTGCAAGTAATTTATTTAATGGTCGTTAACTATTTGTGCGGAAGGCGTGATAAAACCAGGAATATTGTTGATTTATAAGGTTTATATTGCACTACGGAAATGACGCTGACCGAGCGTCCTACGGGCAAGTGCGGCGCAGTGATAAACGGTTATGCGCAAACGGTTAATATTTTAACTTACCGGCACCGAACGTAATGAACAGGAGCGCCGCCGCGACGAGGGAGAAAGCCATGTACAGGCTGGAGAGATGCGCGATAAAACCGATGAGCGCCGGACCGCCGAGTATGCCGAGGTAGCCGAGCGTGGCAACCATGGCTACCGACATGTTCACCGGCATCACTTTCTCCTGGCCGGCAAGTGTAATCAGCACTGGCGCGATATTCGCCACACCGGTTCCGATCACGGCAAATCCACATATCGGCAGGATAATACCGGGTAACAGTACCACCATCAGGTAACCCGCGGCTCCCAGAATACCACCGATAATCAGCACCTGCTTACGCCCGAGCGCGCTGATAATGGCATCGCCGGTGAGACGCATCAGCGACATGGCAATCGCAAACACGGCCAGACCCCAACCCGCATGTTCCAGCGCCAAACCGTGCTCGCGCGTCAGGAATACGCCGCCCCAGTCAAGCACCGCACCTTCGGCCATAAAACAGATCATCGCCATGAACGCCATCAACATCAGGCGAAAATTCGGTCTGGCCTTCGGTTTGCCTTGCGAGTTATGCTTTTCATCAGCGCCGAACGGCAGCAGACCTCGCAATGAATATGCTGTTCCCAAGATAACCAACATGATGGCGTAAAAAGTGCTGCCCCGCGGCGTAACGCCCAAACTCAACAATAACGCGCCGCCGCCGGCTCCGGCAATCCCGCCCACGCTCCACAAACAGTGAAATCCGGACATCAGCGGTTTACCCGCCGCCTGCTCCACCATTGTCCCCTGCACGTTGACCGCAACATCCGCCAGCCCGATGCCCATGCCGAAAATGAACAGGCTCAGCGCTAGCAGCCAGACGTCGCTGAACGTCGCCAGCAGCGGCAACATCAGGCAATACGCCAGGACCGCAGCGATGATCACCTTACGGCAACCAAAGCGACCGATAATTTTTCCCGAGCCCAGCATCGAGAGTAATGAACCGGCACCGAGACACAGCAATAACAATCCCAGCGTGCCCGCTTGAGAATGCGTGCGCAACTGCGCGTAAGGAACCAGCACGCCCCATAAGCCCACCGCCATGCCGGTGACAAAAAATATTGTCCGGGTGGCAACCCGCTTGGCCGGAGAGCCAATGCCCGCCGGCGTATTTTCGATTTCAGATGACAGTGACAAAGCGTTCTCCCATAAAGAGAAAATATAATTATTAAAAGACATTTAATAAGTACTGAGTATATTGGTGAGAACGAATGAAAGTCAATGCGTGCGACGCGTTACACGCCGAAGGCAACGTGCTGGTTATAGTTGTTGAGCGTCAATTCGGTTATGCCTTGCAGATAATCCTGGCGCATCGACGGGCGGTAGATCAACTCGGGCAGATGTTGCGCGGGAATATGCTGATGGCAGCGCTCAAGCAACTGGGGGATCAGTGCTTCACTGATTTTCGGGCCGGAAAGCGCAATGGTCACCGGGTTGATGATGGCGGTAAGCGAGACGATCACTTTTGCCATTTCATCGACAACCGGCAGCTTATCCAGATCTTTAAAGGGTAGATTTGACACCTCGCCGGCAAACTGGCTGGCGCCGTGCAGGATTTGGCCGTTAATCACCATTCCGCACCCGAGACAGGGGACATCCGGTTTAAAAATATAGGCCACAGGCGCGGTGACGCCGGCACAACTGCTACGATAGTACCCGTACGCGGTATAGTTCATGTCGTTATCCGCCTGCACGTAGACCCCAAACCGTTCCCGCAGTTGTTGTTCCACCGCAACACCGGCAAACGCACTGATATCACAGGTGGCAACCGTCCCATTGACCACCACGCCCGGCAGCCCGATCCCCAGCGCCTTGATACTGGGGTACGCCGCCAGCAGGCTGGCAATTTGCTGGTAAAACGTATCGAGCGTCAGCGGTAAAAAACCGACTTCACCCTGCGCCAGACACCCACCCGTCGCCGAATTCATCGACCAGACAATCTGCGCCGCCGTATCGCTGCCCTGCGCATACAGGCTCAGCACCGAGAAGTAGTCAGGATTATAGGCATAACGCTGCGCAGGCCGCCCGCCGCGCGAGACCTCCAGCTCCAGGGCCAGCACCTCACGGCTCAGGCTCAGTTTATTGAGCACCGCGCCGCAGGTTGCGATACTCAGCCCCGTCACGCCGGCAAGCTCAGCCTTTGTCGCCGACCCCATTGACTTCAATGCATTTGCGACCAGTACCACATTGCTTATTTTCATTTCACTGGCCGTACGGCTTAACGGAGTCATCATGGTGCCTCGAGGGAGGGGTTAAGGAAATGGGGATAATTTAGCATAAAGCGGCGAGTGACGATCCATCACCCGGCTTACACACGAGCGCCCCTTAGATAATAACCGCATCGTGGCGATCGTGATATTGCCTCCCCACTCCGCCTTGTCCTAGGTGAGGATATGTGTATACCCAATGATCAGCTGCATTTCTTGAGTTGAATCATTTTCATGACGTTCGAGCATGTTATTATTAACGGTGTAAATACCTTTCATCTCATACCGAGGCTTTGATGCTGGGGAATGTCATCATCAGATAATCAGCTTGCCGACCTTCTCGGGCCAGACTGGTATTTTTATTCCTGCAACTGGTGGAAGGCGTTATGGGAAAACGAACCCGGCATGGCGATCACCATGCTGCGCGAACGGGCGGCTTGACGGCATCGAGAAGGCAGTTAGGTCAATAGTGCAACAACCTGTTGCACAAACGATCCATCGGGCCAATCCTCTGAAGATCAGATCTCGATTCACCGAAAGGCCAGCACGATGCCTGGCTTGGGCAATTTTGTTCTTCAAGTCGCTAATACTGCCAAGCGCCGGTCTAGGTGGTTATGACACTACCGGTGCTTAACTGTTCAGGATTTATGCGGGTAACCCAATTGTGTCTATCTTAATCTTTCACTTGCCAGTATATATGCTTCGCTACGCTCGCGTTTACCAACCGCCACAACAGCAATAATTAACTGATCGTCTATGACTTGATAAACGAGTCGAAAACCGGAAGCCCGACGTTTTATTTTATAACAATCTGGCATACCTCGGAGACGTGCGGAGGGGATATGTGGATTCTCACGGCATTTTATGAGCTTTTTGGCGAAATATTGTTGAATCGACTTATCAAGTTTATTCCACTCTTTAAGCGCTTCATCCCTGAACTTTACCGTGTAGCTCATAGATATGAGCCCAGATCGACCTCAATCAAAGGCTGTTTCGCCCGCATTTTAACCAGATCAGCAAGTTCCCGATCGTCTAGCGACTCCAGTATGCGCTCATAAAGTGCTGCCGGAACACAGTAAAATGCAGGTTGATTCCTGTTCAAGATAGCCACCGGAAAACCCGCCCCGGCACTTACCGTGGCCATCGGATTTTTCTTTAGCTCACTGATGCTAGCGCTGGTATCACTTAAAATAACGTTTGGCATCGTAACCCCTGAAAAGACTTGTTAACAGGTCTTATCCTAGCGGAAAGGTGACTTACCAACAAGTCTCATTACCATAAGCACATTGCCCGTGCCGTGCATGCCTCAATATCTTCGCTTGAGCAGGTACGTCATTATTTCCAGCAGCGGCATCGACGAGGCACCACCGTGCTACTTTCTGTGCAGCGGTTCGCAGGCGTTAATGGTGTAACGTTTGCGATAATTGTATTTTGTGGACATCGGCTTAAAAGCCAGAGCGTTATTTTCCCTTAATCGTAGCATTTCGCGTAAAACAGGGGAATCCCCAATATTGAGGCTAGAAAATGGAGTCAAGATACGCATTCGTGAGTTCTGTACCTCCCGCTGGGCATGGCTGCTGGCGCAAAAATCCTGGATTGTGCCGATCCCGGGAATGGTGCGCCGCTATGCCCCCTTGCGCCTGCCCACCTGACAGCGCACGCAGAACATATAGATATGATTATGGGGAATTACGGCACGAATTCGACACGCGAATTGAAGAAAATTGTTGGTGCTGGTGATAACTGATTGATTCTACTGGTGCCGATAATAGGAGTCGAACCTACGACCTTCGCATTACGAATGCGCTGCTCTACCAACTGAGCTATATCGGC
>JAATGH010000380.1 GCA_015654745.1 Enterobacterales bacterium | reverse complement strand
TACGATAATCAAAGGATTCGCCCAACGGGTTAGAGCGGTTTGAGTGCTGGTTCAGGAGGTCGACTCTAAGCTGGTTAGGCCACCAGTCCCGATTACTTGTCCCACCGCCAGACGTTTTAGTAGAGTTTCCCTCATGAAAAGGACATTTACCGACAGATGCTTCTCTTTCTGCTTCAACAATAGGCTTTGCGTCTTTTGCGTCTTCATCAATAGAATTACTCATGTTCATACTCCTTTTAGGTATTCTCATTGCTACTCTATACGCGGACGTAACTAAGTCACACCTGAATCACCCTATGTATTTGATAGACCTTCCCTTGGGATTTCAGCGTTCATTCTGCAGGCTTTGACTATGCACGCATTCTCTCCTTGATTATATATTGCCAGTTAATGACAAAGGTATTCCCTGCCGGAGACGCAAAATAGCAAAAGCCCGCTTAAGTTTCCTTAAGCGGGCTTTGTTGCACGTTGTTTTCAACGCCCTACTGATTCGGCACCGCCGGCAAAAATGTGTTGGATCGGGTATCAGATCATCCTCTTCGGGCAAATACGCGCAACGCCCGGCCAAGATGGAATCATCCGCCGCGAGCGGGTAATCCATTTCGATCAGCAATGCGATCTGCCGTTTACGCATCGCCTTGCCTCAAGTCACCTAAAGCGTTTAGCAAACCTCAGAAGTAAAGTTCTCCTTTGAAATTCCTGGAAGCTTCTGCGTGTCCATCCGCAAACATCCTTACAAATTCGAAGTCGAAATCATCCGCCAATTGCTCCTGTCCGACAAAAAACAGTGCCGTCGCCAAGCCGTCCGCGGTGGCCCCATCGTTGGCAACAACCCAGGTTGCGACGACATCGCGCACCGGTAGCCCTGTGCGGGCGTCAAGCACATGGTGAAGTCCATCATCCCATGCCCGTCGGTTAACTGCAGAAGCACACAAAGCGCATCCCTGTAAATCAGCTATCCCGATTATCATCTTGGGATCGAACGGGTGCTCCAGCCCGACCCGGAGGGTGGATCCCCCAAAGTGACGGATATCGCCGCTGCCGTCGACGACGAACTGGTCAAAACCGGCATCATGGAGCATTGCAGAAATAATATCCACCAGGTAGCCTTTTCCCACCGCGCCAACGTCAATCACTACGGAACGCCGCGTGATAAGTAACGATCCCCGACGGACGATGTCCCTGGACCAGACCGCCCTGTCACCCTCTTTTATTTCGGCCCTGATCCGGTCAGGCGCGGGTTTAAGCGTATACGTCCTGTCATAACCGAGCAATTCGAGGGCGCGGCCGACCAGGGGATCTACGGCACCGGCGGTGATGGCGTGCAGCCGATCATAGAGCGCAAATAGCGCGAGCGAATCCTCAGGAAAAGCAAAACATCCTCCGTTGGGCGCGGCAGCGATTCGCGACACCAGAGAATCTGCTCGAAAGCGCGAATAAACATCATCAAATACGTCGATTCGCTTAAGAATGGATTGTCGCACGCCGGTCCTTAAGGGGCTCCGCGTCTCGATTTCCCATCGGGTCCCAGTGGCCTCAAATGAAAATTTTTTCATATGCCGGCCTTTCGACGCCTTCAGCGATTACCCCTACTGTCTTAATAAGGCACGCGTACTACGGCCCTTCCCATGTATATCAAGGCAAAAATGCTATCAGCAATGACGCCCCCTTCTGGACGCGGGTATTAACCCGCCGCCGGCAAACCGAGTAAACGCCGCAGTTCCGCCGCCGTGGTATTTGCTCTAAATCCGGGGCCGCCGCGTTGGAAACTTTTCGCCGAGGCCAAATTGCCCACGATAACGGGTTCACAACCGGCATCGACGACGAGCTGCGCGGCTATCGCTACCGCCTGCGCGTCATCACCGGCCAGCGGTACGCCCAGTTTGTCGTCATGGCGGCCGGCCGAGGCGGCAACCGCAGTAGCGTCTACGGCGCTAAAGGCACGCACCACCCGGGTGCCAGGCAGATATTTAGCGGTAGTGGGGCCGGCGCCATTAGCCTGCGCCTCGGTAACCAGCGCATCCGATGAATACGCCGAGGGATTACAGGCATCCAATACTATCTTGCCGCGCAACGCATCCGCCAGCGCCTTGCCGAGCGCAGGCAGGGCGCTGTAGGGTACGGCAAATAAAATTATTGAACCAAACGCCGCGGCTTCCTGTGGGGTGCCGGCCGAGGCGCGCGCGCCAAGCCCGGCGACCATCGACTTGAGCTCCTCGGGATGACGGGACGAGAAAAACACTTCATGCCCGGCCTGTACCCACAGGCTGCCGACCGTGCCGCCTAACGAACCGGCGCCGATCACACCGATACGTTTAGGCACAGTGGTGCGCGCAAGCGTAGCGGCCAGCGTGGACGCGGATGATAATCCGCCCAGTGCGCCCAGGGAGGCTATGGCGCCAAAAGCGCCGAGAACGGAACGACGGGTGATTTTCATGTCAGTAAACCTCTCTGTTAACAGTATCAAATGGCGTCACCTGGCTGCGGATCCCAAGCCAGATACTTAAGACGAGCCAAAGCGCTGACAGCGGGATGGCGACGATGGAAATGCCCGTCATGCCCAACCCCAGCCCCACTAGCCCGGCATAGGTCCAGCCGGCGACCTGATCGCCGACGCGATACACCAGGGTATCGATGAAATTTTTTGCTTTATAACGATCCTCGCGCGCCACCGAGGTAAACAGGACCTCGCGCGTGGGCCTTGCCAGGCTGAAATTCGTCACCCGGCGCATCACCTGTATCACGACGAATAAACCGATCGCCGGATAGGCGGCAATGCCGGCAAATCCTACCAGGCTAAACAGCGGCAGCGCGCACAAGGTGGCCACCACGCCCAGCCAGCCGATAAGACGCCCTGTCAGGAAAAGCTGTAGAACCAAGGTGATGGCATTCACCCAGAAATCGATGCGGGCAAAAAATACGGTCCTGGCCGCGCTGTCCGCAAAATTGCCCTCGGCAATGCTGGCCTGCTGGAAATACAGAAAGGTGGAGGTCACGCTATAAAACAACATGAAAAACGCAATGCCTAATAAATAGGGGGAACGAAAGGTGTGCGTCATGCCGGCGAACAGACCTCCGCCCAGGGCTTTATCGGATTCGTCGCCCCGTAGCGGGTTTTGAAAGACGTCGCTGACCCGGGACAGCCGGCGCGAAGCAAACACGGCAATCTCAAGCAGGATCATGGCAATAATAAGCAATCCATTCTGTCCCACCTTGTCAACAAAACCCGCCGTCAGGCTTGATCCCACCAAACCGCCGAACGTGGCCCCGGCGGCCAGGAAACCGAACAGCCGCTTGCCTTGTTCACGGTCAAACACATCGACGATAAATGACCAGAATACCGACACCACAAACAGGTTAAAAACGGAAACCCAAATAAAGAAGGCCCTGCCGACCCACACCGACTGGCCGGGGGTGGCTAACGTCATCAGCAGCATGAAGATCAGCAGGTTGACGATAAAAAAACGATAGGTCAACGCAATAAAACGCTCGCGCGGCCATCGCCGCACCGCGCCGGCAAACAGGGGGTTCACCGCCAGCATCGCCAGCAGCGTGCCGGTAAACAGCCAGGGCAAATTGCGCACGCCCCCCGCCACGCCCAACTCATCACGGATCGGCCGCAACACATAGTAGGCCAGGAAAAGGGCAAACACATACAGCCAAGACCATGCCAACGCCTTAATCTCTTCCGGTTGGATATTAACGATCCGCCGTAGCAAACCGGGAAGCGTGTGGATAAATATTTTGCCGAACGTCGTTTTTGTGGGCATCGCGTGACTATTCCGTTGTTATCGGGTCCATGTGGCCTAATCGGCCGGATTCAGCATTCCCCGCACCGACGCATTAATTATCGTTGCATTAAATTTAACAGGAGCATGCTATACAAAATAGTACGTAAATCCGCATAGCCTCATGAAAGCGGTTCATTAATGGTGAGTTAACCTCCGGCGATAATTTACACTTTCCTGGATATATCTTAAGCTGCAGTTCCCTATTAAAGCGAAGGGATGATCTTGATACGCAGGTAATAGCGCAAAACCCAGTGGAGGACGACTCATGAATATTACTCATGACGGTAAGTCAAATATAAAAGTAATTATTACTGAACATTATTTTTATAGATGACCTAAAGTGGGTTTATTGCCGCACTTCCCGGGATTTTTTTATGACCATGAGGGCACTGGCCAATGTAAATAGCGCAATGATCCAGGCCATCGTCCAGGGTGTACCGTCACTCAGCCACGCCAACAGTAGCGAGGAAACAATCCCACTCCCATACTGTAGTGAGCCAATCAATGCCGAGGCCGAACCTGCAATCTCCGAAACTTCATCCATAGCCGCGGCAGTAGACGTAGCAGCAATAATCCCGTTCATTGAGAAAAAGATAAAGATGGTGACGACTATAAGTACGATACCGCCCACCTGCAATTTTGTGGCCAGCGCCAATATCACCGCCGAGGTAGCGGCAATGAGTGTGGCTATTTTCAGCAGTGTTTCCAGTCTGTGCCGTTGTACCAGCCTACGGTTGAAGGCACTGATACCCATCAGGCCAATAATATTCACCGCAAACAGCCAGCCATAATGTTGAGGATCAACCTGGTAATAACTGATATAAACAAACGGCGAACCCGTGATAAAGGCGTAGGCTGCAATATAATAGAAAGTCACGCACAGCGTATAACGCATGAATTTCCAGTTCTTCAATAAAGAAAAATAATTGCCGAAGGCAATGGTGATGGACACGTTGACCCGCCGTTCTTCAGGAAGCGTTTCCGGTAACCACCACAAGGAGATAAACATCAACGTCCCTATAATGGCCAGTAACCAGAAAATGGCGTGCCAGGACGCCACCCTGACAATCTGCCCACCGAGCAGCGGGCCGATGATAGGCGCAATGGCCATAATCATCATCAGCGTCGACAGCATTTGAGCGGCACGGGTGCGTGTAAATAAATCCCTGATCATGGCACGCGCCAGCATCGGGCCAATACAGGCACCCATCGCCTGGAACACCCGCCAAAAGACGATTTGAGTAATATCCTGGGACAGAGCACAACCAACGGAACCAATCATAAACAGCACCATCCCGATGAACAAGGGCAGACGCCGCCCCAGACGATCGCTTATTGGCCCCCAGACAAGCTGGGCAATCGTAAAACCCATCAAAAATCCGGTAATGGTTAGTTCCGCACGGCCATGAAGATCGGCTGACATGGCAGGCATTGCCGGTAGATAAATATCTGTGGACAACGATGTGAAGGCCATTAAAGCACTCAGGATGACGATAAATAGCAGCCCGGTATTTTGACTTGTTGCGATAAAACTGCGCCTTGCTGTTTTATTCATAATGCCCTGTTTAATTGTTAATAACACGATCACAGGCGTACTTACCTTTATTGCAAATATTGCCACTAACGAGTGAAAATCTGCTGCGGATGATCAATCAGGATCGGTTCACCAACGCGAGGGCTCATCGAGCTCCAACCTGTATTCTGGCTTGCCGGTAAGATTCTATTCAAATGAGTCACTCTATTAAACCGGCCCCCTGAGAGGGTTTAAGCGGTGTTATTTTAGTCTTAAACACGTGCCAGGTAACCGCATGAAAATATAATACGGCTATGAGTGAAATTCATGAATGAACCCGATGGCGGCGGATGAGTACTTCAGCGCGTTTACCGAAAAGCTTTTAGCAGCCATAAACTAGCGCTTATGCTGCGCAATCAGCACCGCGCCCATAACGGGTTGCCTGATTTCCTCCCTGAGCACCACGTCTTTGATACTGACCAATGCCAAACCCGCATCTTTCAGCGTCTGAGTAACGTAGCCTCTGCTATGTCGGTAGCGACCGCTTGGGTGAAGCTGCAGACCTTCGGGCGGTATGACTGTCTCGGTCATCACCTCCACAGTAAAAAGGAAATACCCCCCGGGCCTGAGTATTGCCGCCACCGCACGGAATAATCGGTCCAATTGCCCAAAATAAATCAGCGTATCCGCGGCTAGGACCAGGTCGAACCTCGCGGCGCGGCTTTCCATGTATTCGGTGATTTCCTGCTTGATAAGCCGATCGTAACCGCCTTGCTGACGCGCCTTGTCGAGCATCTTGCCTGATAAATCGACACCGGTCAGCGACCGTGCGTAGGGCACTGCTACCGGCGCGCACAAACCGGTCCCGCAGCCAATATCCAGTACGTCGTATTGGCGATTGGCAACGGCACAGATATCCGTCAACGCTGCTTGCAAGATTTCGGGACCACGATAAGAAAGGCTTTCGGTCAAGTTGGCGCTGAAGGTCTCGGCATATTGATCAAAATGTTTTTCTATATACCCGTCTGAAGCCCGTTCAGGTATATCCAACTGGGAACATGAGGCGTACATATGTGCGGCAATGGGATTATCCGGTTCCTCCTCCATCCATTGCCGATAAATATCCGCGGCTTCTTGTAGACGTCCGAGAAAATAAAACGAAATACCCAGAATTTTTTTGTCTTTGCCCTCAAGGGGTGGCAGAACGAAGGCACGACATTGATAGCTGGCGCTGGCCATCGTATCCCCGGCCGCCGCATAAATATTGCCCAAATGTATTAATGGCGGAACAAACTCAGGCGCCAAATCAATGGACTTATTGAATGAAATAATCGCGTTTTCAGTAGCGTGACACTGTAATTGCGACGAACCGAGATTGTTCCATACCCTATGATCGCCGGAGTCATTTTCCAACGAAGCCCGGTAAGCATCGGAAGCCTCTTCATACTGCTGTGTGGCATACAGGACATTACCGAGATCGTTAAACCAAGCAGCATTACCGGGCTGGAGCGAGCATGACATGCGGATATGTTCAATAGCCTCATTATGCCGACCATGCTGATGCAACAAAATACCTAAATAATGCAGGGCAACCGGCTGTTGCGGATCATGCGTCATAACATCGCGATATATCTGCTCCGCCTTTTCCAATTGCCCTCCCGCTTGCAGGCTAATGGCATACTGCAAACTATTTTGCAAACTTACATTATTCTCGCCGTCTTGAGAAAAATATTTCATTAGATTTTCCCGTTTCTATAACCACCGTCCATCTCATAGAAGAGAGCGGGTTAATGCACTAGATATAATAAGTGGTTTTTAAATTTCCGTGTTTCATGCAGGCTTATTAATTATAGCGATTTTAATTTTACCCACATGCGGTCCATATATTAGCTATCGTTTTAGCGACTTTTACAAAATATGAACAATGATGTTAACCGATGATAATACTCATGACTAGATGCGATTACCTGCATAGCGTTGTGAAAAATAATTATAAATGCTTCCCTGTTGTGAAAACAGAAGGAGCCGTCGGCCGACGGTTGTTAACAAGACAGAACCTTGTCAGAAGTTGACATTGAATACCCGTTTTTTTCGCGGAGCGAAGCAGGTCTGACGCCATTACGAACAGGCGTAAAATTTCTTACTTGGGCATATCCACGGCGGCGCGTTATCCGCGGGATGTTCCCCAGATTTCCACCAGATAATCAATGAAAACACGCATTTTAGCCGGCAAAAACCTGCGGCTGGCGTAAACCGCATAAAGATTAAATTCCCCAAAACTCCATTCAGGGAGAATTTGTTTTAACGCACCGCTGACGATATCCTTGCTGACGATAAAATCCGGCTGCGCCATAATGCCCCCGTTGGCCAACGCCAGATGACGCAACAGATCGCCATTGGTGGCATGCACCGTAGGTCGGATCCGCACCCGGGTTTCAGCGCCCTCCGCATCATAAAACACCCAGTTATCGCTTGAGCTGAGGTAAGAATAGCCAAGCGTATCGTGACCAAGGAGTTCGGCGGGGGTAATGGGTTCGCCGCGGGTTGCCAGGTAACCTGGCGCCGCGCAGACAATCATGTTGATACGCATTATCTTGCGGGCAATCAGATTAGGACTCGGGGCGCGGGTAATCCGGATGGCAAGATCAAACCCTTCGTGCACCAGATCAACCACCCGATCGGAGAGATCGATATCAAACATCAGATCCGGATGACGCCGGTGAAACTCCGGCAGTATTGGTGCCAATTGATGGATACCGAACGACAGCGGCGCGCTGATGCGAAACGATCCGGAAAGCCGTAGCGCGTACTGCCCCACGACCGCTTCGGTTTCGGCGATACTGGTCAGGATTTGCTGCGCGCGCTCATAAAGCGCCTCGCCAGGTTCGGTTAATGACAGTCGCCGCGTGGTACGCTGCATCAAGAGCGCGCCGAGATGATTCTCAAGTGCCGCAATCTGGCGTGAAATCGCCGCTCCCGAGGTATCCAATTTATCCGCGGCCTTGGAAAAACCGCCCTCATCCACCACCGTCACGAACACCTGCATAGCTTTAACGATATCCATATGTCCGCCCTGATTATTGCGATTTACGTAACAATCATCTTCTCATAATACCATTTCTCCTTCCATTAAAAGCGTCCATTGTATTAATCAGCCGCACAGCTCACAGCAAACGCATATTAACCAGTAAGGGAAATGAGATGAAAATAGCCGTTATAGGAGCAGGCAATATGGCCGCAGGCTTCGTCAAACAGCTGACCAAAGCCGGACATCTGGTACAAATCGTCGGGCGCAATACCGGCAAATCCGAGGCGCTGGCTAAACAATTTGGTGCCAAAGCCGCTGCGCCCGCCGAGGCCGCCAAGGCAGATGTCCTTATCCTCGCCACCGCTTACGGCGATGCGGTGGATGCGCTGGGCGCGCTCGGTAATCTGGCCGGCAAGCTGGTTATCGATATCACGAATCCGCTGACCGCCGATTACATGGAGCTCACTATCGGTCACAGCACATCAGCCGCCGAGGAAATCGCCAAAGCGTTCCCCGGAATCCGGTTGGTGAAAGCTTTTAACACAATATTTGCCCAGGTTCTGGCCTCTGGCCCTGAGCTGGCGGGCAGCACAGTACCGGTATTTATCGCCTCTGACGATATGGCCGCCAAGGAAACGGTGTCTACGTTGGTTCACTCGCTCGGCTTTGGCGCCATTGACGCGGGAGGGTTGAAAAATGCTCGTTATCTCGAGCCGGTAGGTGGATTAAATATCTACTTCGGCTACGGTGCCGGTCTCGGCACATCCATCGCACCGACTTGGCTTATCGCAAAATAATCCCCTGTGAACCACACGTTTAAGGAATGTCTTGTCATGAAAATATCACATCCTATTGTAACTGCCGTACTGTCGCTTGGTTTGGCCGTCTCCACGGTATTTGCCGCCGATAAAGCCAAAAGCGCTAATGAAGCCATTCCGCCGCTGATGCAAGAACTGGCTAAATATCAGGGCGCTGAAAAAACGGTTAATGATAACCTTAAGACCTTTGATACCCTCGATTTTGACGTTTATACCCACCAGAAATGGGATCGCCTGCATGAAAGTCATGCCCAGGATATCCTGGTGCATTACCCCGATGGGCACACCACCAAAGGATTGGCTGCTCATATCGCGGAGTTGAAACAAACCTTTGTGTTTGCTCCGGATACGCATATCAATGTACACCCGGTACGCTTTGGATCGGGCGAATGGACCGGTGTCATCGGCGTGATGGAGGGATCATTCACCAAACCGATGCCTGCGGGCGACGGTAAGACGATTGCACCTACAGGCAAACCTTTTAAGCTGACGATGGCAACCTTGGGCCATTGGACCAAACGCGGCGTGATGGATGAAGAGTATTTGTTCTGGGACAACGCCGCATTTATGCGTCAGATTGGGCTGGCCCACTGATTTTATTCCAGACGCCGGGACCGGACGCTTACCGCTGGATAAGCAAACACCGTCCAACCTCGGCATAGCCAGCGTTATCACTCCTGGTAACGCAGCGCATCAACGATGATGGATAAGGCGGGAGAGAACTCCCGCCGATTCGGATAATAGAGGTGATAACCTGGATAAGGGGCGCACCAGTCGTCGAGCATACGAATCAACCTCCCCTGCGCGATGTGCTCCAGCACCATGTCCTCGGGAACAAAAGCCAGGCCATGGCCAGCCAGTGCCGCCCTGACGATGGACGAACTGTTGTTAAATACCCATTGTCCCGTCACACGGAGCTTGACCTGCTGCCCATCCTTATCAAAATCCCACGGCAATAAGCCTCCATGGGTTGGAAGCCGAAGATTGATGCAATTATGCTGAGCTAAATCATGCGGTGTATTGGGCATTGCCCGTTTGCCAACATAATCCGGTGAACCGACAACAGCGATGCGCATATCCGGACCGATGCGTACGGCGATCATGTCCTTTGCCACCTGGTGGCCCAGGCGAACGCCGGCGTCGTAACGCTGGGATACGATATCCGCCATCTGGTAATCGATGGTGATCTCCACATTAATATCGGGATATTCGCCGAGGACTTTGGACAGTTTTGGCCACAGGTAGCTATTTGCGGCGTGTTCAGCTGACGTAATGCGAACCGTGCCGACGGGCTTGTCACGAAGCGCGTCCACGACGCCCAGTTCGGCATCGATCTCTTCAAGCCGGGTCGACACGTTGAGAAATAGCCGTTCCCCCGCCTCGGTAGTGGAAATGCTGCGTGTTGTGCGGGTCAGCAATTGGACCCCGACCTGGGCTTCGAGCCCGCTGATGGCATGACTTAACGCGGAAGGGGTCACGCCAAGCAGGGCCGCCGCACGGGTAAAGCTGCCTTCGCGTACAACGTTGATAAAGGCGAGAACCTGGCTGAAGTTTTTGCGGGCCATGTTAGGAAACCTCCGCTAGCCCTGACGGGTAGCGAAGTGCTTCGATCAACACAGCCATTGCCCGCGAGGAAGATTGACGACGTATCGGATAGCAAAGGTGATACCCCGGAAAAGTTGGGCTCCAATCGTCCAGAACCTGTATAAGCTCCCCCCTGTCAAGATAGGGTCGCGCCATGTCCTCCGGCACATACCCCAGACCGAAACCGGCCAGAGCGGCATGCAGAATCTGCCTGGTGCTATTAAAAACCAGCTGACCTTCAACCCGCACATTCAATTGCTGCATCCCCTGTTTAAACTCCCAGGCGTAGATATCGCCGTGGGTCATCAGGTGCAAATTGATGCATTCATGCCCGGTGAGGTCGTGCGGCGTCGTGGGAGCGGGACGTCTGGTCAGGTAAGCCGGCGACGCAACGATCGCCACACGCATGTCCGGCGCGATCCGTACGGCGGTCATGTCACGCGCGACTTCACTGCCCAGGCGTACCCCCATGTCATAGCGCTCGGCGACAATATCAGCAAAGCGGGAATCCACGATGAGTTCGACCTTGATCTCGGGATACCTGGGCAGCAGTTTGACCAGCCGGGGCCACAGTACGGTTTCGGCCGCATTTTCAGTAGCAGAAATGCGGATGGTGCCTGCGGGCTTATCACGCAACTCGCCGACAGCCGTCATTTCATCCTCGATTTCCTCAAATCTCGGCGCAATGCGATCTATCAGTCGTTGCCCAACGTCTGTTGGCGACACGCTACGGGTAGTGCGGGTCAGCAGCCGTACCCCCATTCTTTCCTCAAGGGATCGCATGGTATGGCTCAGCGCCGACTGGGACATTCCGAGCTGCGCCGCTGCCCGCGTAAAACTTCGTTCGCGGGCAACCGCGATGAAGACCAACAGATCGCTATAGTTATCTCTCGGCACGGCCTTTGTCCCTATACATTATTCATGAAAATGACTCACAAGTGTTTCCCAACTTTACCATCTAGTCGCGGCCAAATCCATTTCCTATAGTTATGCTCATAGTAAAACGGCACCACAACATTGCCACCCGGGTCGGGGCATCTTTGTTGCTCCCCCGGTAAACACTCAGGCGATCTCACCGGCCTTGGCTTCCGTTTCCGTCAGTCCATTGCCGTGCGGCTTCGCCGGTCAGGCGCCCGCGCCGTGGAAAGCGTGGCGGATTGGCTAAAAAGAGTCGCGGTAAAAAGCTGACCACGGGCTCACATCAGCCTATCCAACCGCTAAAGAATGTAGCCACTCAATCAAGCAGAATTAAAAGGAACTGCTATGAAGGCACTTGCATTGAATACCGCCGCTTTGCTGCTTTTTGCCGCCAATGTATCAGCACAGCAAATTTCAGAGGTAATGATCACTCGTGTTGGATCGCAGCCGTCCAGCGCCGGTCCCGAAAAGAATTTCACCGGGTCGGTTCGTGTGGATTCCCGTTTTCAGGCCACCCCGCCGGGCAGGGCCGGTGGCGGTATTGTCACGTTCGAGCCGGGTGCCCGTACAGCCTGGCATACCCATCCACTGGGGCAAACTTTGATCGTTACTGCCGGCGTGGGCTGGGTCCAGCAATGGGGCAAATCACCTCAAGAAATCCGGCCGGGTGATATCGTCTGGATCCCACCTGGAGTCAAGCACTGGCATGGTGCCGCTGCCACCACCGGCATGACCCACATCGCCATCGCCGAGGCGCTGGACGGGAAATCGGTCGATTGGCTGGAAAAGGTATCAGACGAACAGTATCAAACCTCGACATCACATACTTCGACGAAGTAGAAACGGTGCTTTGTCATTATTTTTTTGTCATCGAGTTGTGACGAACCGAAAACGGTGGACGATAAAACCTTCGAAGGTTCGGACCCGACGCGATGGGAACGCTGATAATCTAGAAGAATTTAAGGATCTGACTTATGTCTCGTAGTGATTTAAAACGCGATCCAGGCAACGGTGAAATAGTAAACCTGCAGCGCCGCCATCTGCTGGCATCCGCCGCTGTCCTGGGCATAGCGCCATGGTTGCTCTCTGCCTGTATGACGTCCTCCTCTTTCGCTGCCGATATCCATACCTCCGCCGCTAACGGTTTTCTGCCGGCCAGTCAGCGGCGCAAACTGGGCACACTTGAAGTCTCTTCCATTGGATTGGGATGCCAATGGGTTCCGGGTACGGTCAAGGATTCGGTATCCGACTTCTATCACAGCACCCTCGATCGGAAAGCGGCGCTCAAACTCATCAGGACGGCAGTCGATCATGGGGTTACGCTTATCGACACCGCTGAAGCCTATGGACCCTTCATCTCAGAGGAAATTGTCGGTGAGGCATTGCAGGGCATCCGCGAAAAGGTGGTCATTGAGACCAAGTACGGCTGGAACTTCGATCAGAAGACGGGCAAGCCGCTCGGCGGTCTCAACAGCCGGCCGGAACACATCAAGCTCGTGGTCGAGGGCATGTTGCGGCGGCTGCGCACCGATCGCATCGACCTGCTTTACCAGCATCGCGTCGATCCGGCCGTGCCGATCGAGGATGTGGCCGGCGCGATCAAGGATCTGATCGCCGAGGGCAAAGTGCTGCATTACGGCCTCTCTGAGCCCGGCATCCAGACCATCCGCCGTGCGCATGCGGTGCATCCGCTGACGGCGATCCAGAACGAGTACTCCATGCTGTGGCGCGGACCGGAGGTGAAAGTTCTGCCGGTATGCGAGGAGCTGGGCATCGGTTTTGTCTGCTGGAGTCCGCTTGGCATGGGCTTTCTCACCGGCAAGATAACGGCCGATGCGCGCTTCGTCCCGGACGGTCCGCGGGAATTTCGCGCGACAGTTCCCCGCTTCGCCCCCGATGCCCTGCGCGCCAATATGGCGCTGGTGGACATGGTCAAGACCTGGGCTGAACGTAAGAACGCGACCCCGGCCCAGCTCGCGCTGGCGTGGCTGTTGGCGCAGAGACCCTGGATCGTGCCGATCCCCGGTACCACCAAAATCACCCATCTGGAAGAAAACCTGGGCGCCGCCGCGATTA
>JAATGH010000035.1 GCA_015654745.1 Enterobacterales bacterium | reverse complement strand
CTAAATAACTGCGCCTATTACCGCTCCACTTTTGTTAGTCCAGGTTTGTTGCCTGGGAAAGGTGTTGAGCGTGGAACAGTCGGCATGTTAACGGGTGCCGCCGACCGCTTCGGCCATGTAGCAACAGACTATCGGGAAGGATCGCAGGCAGGGATTATCTCTACCCTCGACCGATTTGTTAATCCATCCAGGTTAGGTTAACCCGTTGCGTTGCCAGACTTCGATAGGTATGCCGCAGCCGATCGGTACTTATCTTCCAACAGCGGCATTGATCATTGCATGCCAGGGAGTACAAGTTTTGGTGACTGGCGTTAATACAAGTTGCAGTTGAAACCAGTCCCCAATGCCTGGCAATCCATGCCGGACAATCGCTCAGGGGCGAGGAAGACTCGCGAAGAGATCTGGAGACGCATCAATTCAGCCGAATCCCCGCATCCACCACAAACTGCGCGCCGGTGCAGCCACGTGCGTCATCAGAGGCTACAAACAACGTCATGGCGGCAACGTCCCTGCCCTGCAGATCCACCTTGATGGCCTGCATGTCTATAATCTCCCGCTGCGCCTGCGGGGTGCGCCAAAGCGCCTTCTGTCGCGCAGTGGAGATGGCCCCGGGCACAATGCAGTTTACCCGAATGCCAAAGGGCCCCAGTTCTCGGGTCAGGGTCTGGTTTAGGCCGAGGATCGCCGCCTTGGCGGTAGTGTAGCCCACCATGCCCGGTCGTCCTTTCATCACCGAGGTGGAGCTGGTCAGGATGATGGCTCCGGCCTGGCGGCCGCGCATCAGCGCCGCCACCGCCTGGGTGGCAAAGAATTGGAGATCGAGATTAACCGCCATCCGGTTGCGCCAATATTCCGGCTCAACGGCAAACATATCATGTCGGTCGTCGTCGGCGGCGTTATTGATCAGCACATCAATACCGCCTTCATGGGCATCAATGTCGCCAATCACGGTGCGCAGCGCTGTGATGTCGCGCAGGTCGCAATAATGAAACACCGCGCCATGGGCCACCGACAGCGCCTCTCCGGCGACGGTATTGATATCGAGAAAATGCACGCGGCTTTGCTGCTGCCTAAACGCCGCCACCAGATCGGCGCCTATGCCGCTGGCTCCCCCGGTGATCAGCACCGTTTTCCCCGCCAAGCTCTGGTATTGGGTATAACAATGTTCATTCATGGGCATTCCTTATATAGCCCGGGCACACTGGCGAGGGATCACAGGGCCACGCCGCCCGTCAGAAAGTCATACATGACGCTACCGTCCAGTGCGTCGTGTTCTATGCCCAGCAAGTGGGCGATGGTAGCTGCCGGATCTGTCATGCGATGGGGGCCTCGTTGCTGGCGATCCCGGTAGTAGCCTTTTCTGATGCCCGCCCCATAGGCCAGAACGACGCCATAGTTGGCACTGTGTCCGGTTTCCGCCGTCGGTTTTTGCGGACCGTGATTGGCGCCGGGGGCGCTGACCGGGCAAATATCCTCGCCATGGCGGCTGGTGCCCCAGACAAATCCCGCATTATAGGTAAACAGCACATCCCCGGCATGGCCGCCCCAATAGCCCACACTCGCCGCATCGGCTTTGCGCAGCGCCCAGGCCACGGCCTTGCGCGGCTGTCCGTCATGCAGCACCTGCCATTCGCCGAGCGCCTTCAGCACCTGCTCCGTCACCGCATCATGACGGACCGCAGGCACAATACCGCCCGCTTCGCGCCCGGCAAGATTAATAAAGATTTCCAGCCCGCCGCGTTCGTCCTTTAGATAGACCTGGCTCCGGGCCGCCAAAGGGCGCCCCTGCGCATCCAGGGTAACCAACCCGTACCGCGCCAGGTAACGATGAATATCACACATATATTCATTGGGTACCGCGCCGTGGTCGGAGGCGAGCAGCAGCGTACAGTCGTCATCCATGGCGGTTATGATTTTGCCGATGGAGCGATCGAGGATTTGATAGCATTCGCGCATCACCGCTTCGTAGCGCGACGCCTGCGCTGCATCGTAAAACGGCGAACGCGGATCATATCGGCCCAGGCAAAGATGGTGCGATTCATCAATCAGATGATGTACGGCGATCCACAGGGCATAGCCCTGCCGATGGGTGAGGCACAACGCGCTGTTCGCCAGCCACAGCGACTGATCTTCCGCGTCCCGATACGTTGAGCGGATATAGGTTTCCTCCACTGCGGCTTTCACCGCCCACTGACTGATAAACGGACCGAATTGTCCCACCAGCGCCTTGCCGAGTTGCGCATCGGAAGCCATGCGCCCAGGCAGCGTGACCTGGCTCTGGATGATTTCAATATCGCTGTGCTCCGGGTCGTAGCGCCCAGGGTAGAAACGCACCTGCCCATATTCCTCATCCGGCCCCAGTGCCAGCCACGGGCTCCACCGGCCTGGCGCCAGCTCGGTCCCCCGTTCGCCGTCGCGAATAAGCGGCGTGGCATGGCGGCAGTCCAGCAAAAACGTTTTACCGGCGGCGGGATAATCCAGTCGATAGAGGTTCTTTTCATCTGTCGGGTTCAGCGGCTGCCAGAGCCCTTTATCGTGGTAGGCCAGCGGCGACGACGGCGGCCAGCCCAGCGTCTGGCTGCGTTCAGCCCGTGCCTGTCGACGAGCCTCATAGCGGGTGGTAAACACGGCGGGGGGATATAACTCCCATGGGCACGGCTCGGCGCGTCCCCAGTAAGGTGAAAAGGTAAAATGCGGCGCCGGGGCGGCGATACTTTCCGGGAAATGCACCAAGGCGGCCCGCAGCCCGTTGCGCTCAAGCTGGTACAGCAAATTAGCATTCCTGGCGTTGTCCGCGGGAATAGCCTGCCCTACCCAGGCGGTGCCCGGGCTTTGGCCGGACAAAAAAGACACCCAGTTCACGTCCCCCCAGGCGGAGATAAACGGCAACAGTTCCGCCGCCGCGCCCTGCTCCAGCATAGTGCGGATGTGGGGCAGCGCTCCCTCGGCCGCGAATTTTTGGATAAGCGGCATCATCAGCCCGTCGACGCCGAACACAATGACTTTTTTGCTCATTACCGGTTCCTTCTCTCGCGTATTTACCCCAACCCCGCGGGGTCGATCAGTTCAGCCGCAATCCGCTTTTGTCATCAAACAGATGCACCTGGCGTAGATCCGGCAGCAAGCTCAGCGTTTCGCCAGGCCGCGCCGTGATGCGGTCATGAAATAATGCAGTGGCTTTCTGATCACCAATGTTGAGCATGATCTGGGTTTCGCTGCCGGTGGGTTCGACCACGTTAACCTGAGCGTGCAGACCGCCCGGCTGCTGCAGGACAAAATGCTGCGGCCGGATACCGTATAACACCCGCAGCCCCACCGGCTGGCGCGGCATTTCTTGCAGCGGCAGGCGAATGCCGTCATCGGTCACCACCCAGCCGGCGTTATCCAGCCGTCCGGCAAACAGGTTCATGGCCGGAGAGCCGATAAACCCCGCCACAAAGGCGTTTGCAGGTCGGTCGTAAAGCTCCAGCGGGGTGCCGGCCTGTTCGATTTTTCCTTCGCGCAGCACCACGATGCGGTCCGCCATGGTCATGGCTTCCACCTGGTCATGGGTGACGTATATCATGGTCGTGTTCAGGCGCTGGTGCAGCGCCTTGATCTCGGTACGCAGCTCAACACGCAGCTTGGCATCCAGGTTCGAGAGCGGTTCATCAAACAAAAACAGGCGCGGATGGCGCAGGATAGCCCGCCCCATGGCGACCCGTTGCCGCTGCCCGCCGGACAGCTGGGCCGGCCGGCGCTTGAGCAATGGCGTCAGTCCGAGGGTAACGGCCACCCGCTCCACCTGTTGCTGAATAGTGGGTTTGGCCAACTTCTGCATCCGCAGCGAAAACCCGAGGTTTTCCGCCACGGTCATATGGGGGTACAGGGCGTAGTTTTGAAAAACCATCGCCATATCGCGGTCCTGGGGAGACACATCGTTAATCACCTCGCCATCCAGCGCAATTTCACCGCTGGTGATGCTTTCCAGTCCGGCAATCATGCGCAGCAAGGTCGATTTACCGCAGCCGGAAGGACCAACCAGAGCGACAAACTCGCCCGGAAGGATGGTCAAGTCGATGCCACGGATAATCTGGTTATCTTCGTAACGTTTTTCTATCTGTCGTAATGTCAGGGTAGCCATGGGTTAATCCTTCAGTCCACCAGCGGTCAGTCCATGCACCAGATAGCGGCGCATCAGCAGGGTGAACGCCACCACCGGCAACATCACCAACGTGCCGCTCGCGGCGATCTTGCTCCACTCCCAACCTTCATATTGAAGAAAATTCACAATCGCGACCGGCGCGGTTATGGCGTGAGTGCGCGTCAAAATCAGCGCGTAAAAAAAGTCATTCCACGAAAAGATGAAACAGAGGATAGCGGTGGCGGCCAAACCGGGTTTCACCAGCGGCAGGGATATCAGCCAGAAGCTGCGCCATAGTGCGCACCCGTCCAACCAGGAGGCTTCTTCCAGCGCCACCGGCACCGCGGCAAAAAAAGTCTGCATCAGCCAAATCACTATTGCCAGATTGAAAGTGAGATAGACAATGGACAGCCAGATAATGGTGTCCAGCAGCCCCAACCAGCGCCAGGCGAGGAAAAACGGAATGGTGAAGGCGATGGGGGGCGCCATGCGCGTCACCAGGATCCACAGCGCGACCTGGCGGCGCGCGTGAAACCGCCAGCGGGTCAATACCCAGGCGGCAGGAACACCCAGCACCAGAGATAATACCGTTGATATGGCGCTCACCCACAGGCTATTGCTGAACGATGCAAGGAAATTGCCTTCCAGCAGCGTCCGGG
>JAATGH010000442.1 GCA_015654745.1 Enterobacterales bacterium | reverse complement strand
GTCGGTTCAAATCCGGCCCCCGCAACCACTTCTTTTAACGGCTTATTTTACATAATGATTAAGCCGCGGCAATCAACCCACGTCAGTGGGTTTTTTTATGCCCGTCATCCAGCCATTTTCCGCTCTCGACACGCCACCTTACCCAACAACACCCTACCGGGCGTCGTATGAGTCAACAGTGATCATGCGTTGGCAAAACCCCGGCGGTTACTTTTGTTGGATGGACGCAAGCAGATCCACAACGGCGGCACGAATCGGCGCAAGATCAAAGTCCGGCGCCATGTCATCATGATCGAAGCTCACGGCCAGCGTGTCCATGCCGAACAGGGCCCGCATCAGGCGAGGATAAAGCACCTGGCCGAGCAGTTTGCGCACAGCGTGCTCCCCATCCTGCCCGGAGAGCCCAAACGTATGATTAAGATAAGCGGCCAGACGGGTATGAACCTCGGTAAACATCACATCAAAATGCTGCGCCGCGCCCAATGGGAATCGGGACGTCTCGGCGATGCTCATGCGACACATCTGGATCGACGGACCATAGAGCAGGGTTTCGAGATACTTGCTGCAAAACAGCACTAGGGCTTCCTCAGGTTGCGCCGAATAATCGGCAGGCATCCGCAATCGGCTGAGAAACAGTCCCCTGACCAGATCGATAACGGCTAAAAACAGATTTTCTTTGCTTTCGAAATGTGCATAGAGGGAGCGTTTCGAGGTTTCCGCCCGGCTGGCGACGAGATCCATTGATGCCCGCTCGAATCCCATCTCAAGAAACGTATCCTTGGCGATCCACAGAATGTGTTCATGCAGTTTGTCACCTCGGCGTCTTATCATAGTCACTGGTCTTTCATCTCCCTCACTTGACAATAAAGTATACGGTACGGTAGAGTTTACTTGTTCATTCAACTGCGGGAATATACCATGATTGTCATCACCACCCCCACGGGTAACATCGGCCGGCAAGTCCTCGATAATATCCTCGCCAGTGGCGAACCGGTGCGCGTCATCGTGCGCGACCCCGCCCGGCTTTCAGAGCAAACGCGCCAGCGCGTTGAAGTGGTGCAAGGATCGCATGGCGACATAAACGTCGTCAACAAGGCGTTCGCGGGTGCCGACGCCGTATTTTGGCTGGTGCCGCCAAATTATCAGGCCGTCAGTCTTGAAGCCGCCTATTTGGATTTCAGCCGTCCAGCATGTGAGGCCATCAAGAACCAGGGGATCGGCAGGGTGGTGGGCATATCGGCGTTGGGACGCGGCATTGCCGGCAACGCCGGTCTGGTATCGGCGTCGCTGGCGATGGATGACCTGATTGCCGACACCGGCGTAAGCTACCGGGCGCTGACGATGCCTTCGTTTATGGATAACCTGCTTAATCAAACCGAGTCGCTCAAGAACCAGGGCATGTTCTTTTCAATGCTTGCCGGCGATCGAAAGAATCCTACCTGCGCGACCCGGGATATCGCCGCCGTCGCCGCCAAATGTCTGCTTGACCCTAACTGGAGCGGGCGCGCCGACGTGGCGGTGCTCGGACCGGAGGATCTGTCATTTAACGATATGGCGCAGATAATGTCCGAGGTGCTCGGAAAACCCATTCGTTTCCAGCAAATCCCGGGCGAGGCATTTACGTCCAGACTTAAGGAGCTCGGCATGTCCGAGGCCATGGCGCGGGGCATGTTTGATATGATGGCGGCTAAAGACGCGGGCCTGGATAACGCCGAGCCGCGCACGCCGCAATCCACCACCCCCACCCGTTTTCGTCAGTGGTGCACTGAGATTTTGAAGCCAGCGGTCCTTGGCTAACGCCCTGTTCTGACGGCATATCGTCCTTAAGGGTGTTAACGGCGATATGCCCAGTCAATCGGGCGCACGTTCCTGCCGACATATCCAAACCGCGCCTTTAGTGCTTACGGGATTTATTTTCTATTCTTACCATAAAAAAATGGCGATAATTGTTACTTGCCATAGAATACTAAAAGAATAAAAATACACAAAATCAGAATAACCATTCACAGAGGAT
>JAATGH010000010.1 GCA_015654745.1 Enterobacterales bacterium | reverse complement strand
GCTGACGGAAAGGCTCACGCGCATGCACATTGGATAAATGGATCTCGATAAACGGGATGTTTACCGCTAACAGCGCATCGCGCAGCGCTACGCTGGTATGGGTAAACGCCGCGGGATTGATAAGGATGAAATCCGTATTATCCCTGGCCTGATGGATCCGATCTATCAGGACATATTCCGCGTTGGACTGCAGGTGACTTAACGTCACATCGAGCGCCCGTGCCTGTACCTCAAGACTTTTGATGATATCGGCTAGCGTCGTATGGCCGTACTTATCCGGCTCTCTGGTCCCCAATAAGTTTAGATTGGGGCCGTTCAGAAGCAAAATATGTAATTTATCCGCCATCGTGCCGCTATCTCCGGTTAACTTGCGATGCTCCGACAAAAATAACCTTGAGACGACACTTTGTCACCTGTTTGGTGAAAAATCCGTCCCAGAGTGTTAAGGGAGTCATGCATTATAATGATATCGCTACTTTTCGCAGCAAAATACTGGTGTTATCTGCGAAGATGACTTGGACGAGGTATCCAAAGTGGGGAGCAAGATAGCGCATTTTTACGAGGGATTGAAACAAAAAATTCAGCATTCACCGCCACCATAAACGGAATTTTTTGTAACGCAGCGCGAGAAGCAGCGCCGCGATAAGCGCGTAGACCATGGGCTGCGGCGAGAGAATTTTCACCGACCAGAGGTAATGAATAGGCGCCAGGATGGCCACAACATAGACCAAATTATGCAATGTTTGCCAACGGTTTTTCAATTTGCGCTGCGCGCGCTGGGTTGAGGTGATGGCCAACGCGAGCAAAATAAGCCAACTGATGATGCCAAGCGTTAGATACGGACGAGTGACCAGCTCGCGTCCCAACAGGCCGAGATTATCGATGCCGAGTTCCAGCAATGAGTAACTCAGCAAATGCAGGGTCACCCAGGCGAAACACCACAGGCCTATCGGCCGGCGGCAGCGAATGAGCAAGGGTTGGTGTCCAAATCGCGCCAGGGGGGCGACCAGCAGCGACGCCAGCAACAGCTTGAGTGCGGTGCGGCCGGTAAAATGTTGGATATCCTTGGCGGGATCCGCGCTGAGATCTCCATGAACCACCGCATAAACCAGCCAGACCAACGGCAACAACGCCGCTAAGTGAATCAGCACTTTTAGCCAGAAGATCTGCTTAAGATTAAGTCGCACCTAAAAGTTCTCCCGTAAATCCAGTCCGCGATAGAGCCCCGCGACCTGTTCGGCATAGCCATTGAACAGCAGGGTCGGCTGGCGTTTCACATCCAGTATGCCGCCGGAACCAATGAACCGCTCCGTTGCCTGCGACCAGCGGGGATGATCTACGTGCGGATTGACATTAGCGTAAAATCCGTACTCGTTAGGCGCGGAAATATTCCAGGTAGTGGGCGGCCGCTCGCGGGTCAGGCGGATATGCACTATGGATTTAATGCCTTTAAAACCATATTTCCAGGGGGTGATCAACCGGATGGGCGCGCCGTTTTGCGGGGGAAGCGTTTTGCCGTACACCCCAACGGTCATCAGCGCCAGAGGATGCATGGCTTCATCCAGCCGTAAACCTTCGACGTAGGGATAATCTAATCCTCCGCCGATATAACGATCCTTTTCACCGGGCATTTGCTGCGGGTCGTCCAGGGTTTGAAACGCCACGAAGCGTGCCTGGCCGGTGGGTTCGGCGAGCTTAAGCAGTTTACCCAGTTCAAAACCGATCCAGGGCACCACCATGGACCACGCCTCAACGCAGCGCATCCGGTAAATACGCTCTTCCAGATCAAATCGCTTGATGATGTCGTCAATATCCAGGGTGATGGGTTTGGCCACTTCGCCATCAATGCGCACCGCCCAGCCGTCGGTTTTCAAACCGCCCGCATTGGCGGCCGGATCGGCCTTATCCAAGCCGAATTCATAAAAATTATTGTAACCCGTCACTTTATCGAGCGGCGTTAACGGTAAGTCGGCATGCCACGCAGGTGGCCGATCGTAGGTCAACGCTTTACCCGCCGGCGCCTTCCCAGGCTTGTCGCCATGGAACCAGGACAGCAAGTCCGCCCGCGCGGACAGCGGTAGGCTGAGCGTGGCGGCGGTGATACCGAGGGCTTTTAACACCTTGCGCCGTTGGAAGAATACCTCCTCAGGGGTCACGTCGGCATCCCGAAGTTTGCGATAACGGCTCATGGTCGGCTCCAGTTGACTGAAAATAGTGCTATATCAAGTATGACGCAGAAATGGCATTTTACGACGTCGGCCGGTGGGGGGCGTTTCCCTCAGTCTGGCGATATGCTGGGTTTGTTACCCCAGATGTTGCACACCCGGTCAAAAATATACCATTTTTGACCGGGTGCCGATAAAATAACGCTCGGCCGATGATAAACCGACCGCGTCGCCGGCGCGGTATTCCCCTTTCATAATCTTCAGGGCACAGGGATGCGATTACTTGTCAGACTCTCCGCCATGGTGGCTTTGCTATGTTCACTGGTGATGGTATTGGTGCTGGCGGGCAGCGCGGTCAGTTTTTTTTATCTCAATCAATACCGCGCCGATCGACAAATGACGGCGTTCGTCGCGTCCCTTGATCGCGCGTTGCAGACGGAATCCCTTCCTGAACTGCTGCACTGGCTACCTTATATGCAACAAAGCGGCGACATCCGCGGGCTTGAGCTACGTAGGGGGGCGGAGGTGCTGTACCCTGCTTCGCCTGCCGCCGGCGCCCTTGCCGAAACTGGGGCGGCCGGTTTGCGCGAGCGGCGTTTGACCTTACCGCTTCATCCCGATGTACGCCTCCGGCTGATTTATTCCACTCCGCTAATAAGTGAAGCCCGTACCCTTAAAGTGACCGCGCCGGTCAGTATTGCCATCATCCTGCTGATCTTGTCGGTGCTGTTCGGTTTACGCTGGCTACGCCGTCAGATCCAGCCGCAGGAAACGCTGGAATGTCGGGCCCGGCGCATTATGCACGGTGAGCGTGACAGCGTACGCGGCGACTTCGGCGATTCACCCTCCTTAACCAGCAGCGCCATTGACCGCTTATTAAGCGACCTGGCACAAGCCAGAGAGCAGCGTAGCCGGGTGGATATACTGATTAGGGCTTTTGCGGCGCGCGATGCCAAAACCGGACTCAGCAACCGATTATTTTTTGACGGTCAGCTGGCGCTGCAGCTGGAGGACGATCAGGAGATGGCTCCTCATGGGGTGGTGATGATGTTGCGCCCCCTCGATCACGATTTGCTGGCGGGGGACATAGGCGCCACGCGGGCCGATGAGTTTATGCGTGAGTTAATTCAGCGCATCGCAAATTATGTGAACCGTTATCCGGATGCTCTGCTGGCGCGCTATTTCCACCGGGACCTGGCGGTATTATTGCCCCATTGCTCGCTAAAGGACGCCGAGTCGCTGGCGGCCCAACTGCTGGGCGCGCTGGCTACGCTGCCGAATGTATCCGTGCTACGTCGCGATGAGCTATTAAATATCGGTATTTGCGGCTACCGAAACGATCGCACGGCGGTGGAGGTGATGGAGTCCGTTGAACAGGCTACCCGCGAGGCGACATTGCAAGGCGGCAATACCTGGTCGGTCTTCGAACCACGGGAACCGGAGGTGGCGCGAGGCCATGTAAAATGGCGTACCTTGCTTGAAAGGACCCTGGAGCAGGGCGGCCCTCAACTGTTTGCGCGCGGCGCATATCACAGTGACGGAAGCCTGGCGCATCTGGTGATCATCAACCGTATCCAAGATGGCGATCAAACGCTGACCTCGGCTGAATTTTTACCGGTCATGGGACAACTGGGATTGATGGAACGCCATGACCGCCAGCAGTTGGCGCGCATTATGCCCTTACTGGCGCAACTGCCCCGGCAGGTATTATCGATAGCGGTGAGCGTTGATTCGTTATTACGCCGCAGCTTCCTGACGTGGTTACGCAATACGCTGATGCAATGTGCAAAATCACGGCGGCAACAAATTATGTTTGAACTTGTTGAGGCAGATTTTTGTCAACACTTGGTGCAGTTACGTCCGACGCTACGTTTGCTTCATGGGCTGGGTTGTCGTCTGACCGTGGCGCAGGCGGGTTTGACCGTGATCAGCACGGCTTATATCGCGGCGGCGCCGCTTGAAATGATCAAATTACATCCTGGCCTGGTCAGGGGAATTGACCGCCGGGCGGAAAATCGGCTGTTTGTCCAAAGTTTGCCGGAAGCATGTATCGGCACGCCGACTCGGGTTTTTGCCACGGGTATCAGGACGAAAATGGAATGGCAAACGTTAACGGACAATGGGGTGACGGGAGGGCAAGGGGACTTTTTTGCGCCGATTGAGCCGCTTGAGGAGATGATAAAAAAATATTCACGTCATGATGCGCGATTAGTATAAAAGTTAGTGGAAATTTAACGTACAATACGCCCATTAACCGAAATGGTTAGTAGGCACTTACATTACCTGGATTCAGGTGCTCTGCAAGATTTTCCGCCTGTTGTTAACAAGTTAATAACAACAGGCGTAAAAATATTCTCGCATTTCATCTGACTAAAAACCGCGTCAGGGATTTCTTCGGTGTGTGGGAATGTTAACGAGGACGTATTTTCATTGAAGTAGCGCG
>JAATGH010000136.1 GCA_015654745.1 Enterobacterales bacterium | reverse complement strand
AATGCCAATGCCAATGCCAATGCCAATGCCAATGCCAAAATCAACGCTAATACCAAAATCAACGCCAATACTAAAATCAATGCTAATACTAAAATCAACGCCAATACCAAAATCAACGTCAATACCAAAATCAACGCCAATACTAAAATCAGCGCTAATACCAAAATCGACGTTAATACCAAAATGAAAGCCAATGCAAAATCGACGCCTATATCAATACTGAAATGGGGGAGGTTGGGGTGATTTGGTGATGATGGTTTCCGAATCTGGAATCCATCCGTGGTTCTCCTTGAAAAATTTGGCGATTATTCGGTCATGGTGTTGGTTGGAGGTTCCTGATTCTTTAGCCAGTACGCTGCAGTTATGCAGACGGTGGACGAATTCGGTATTTTTGCCGTTATATTGCCGTTATGTTGCCGGTACGCTGGAGTGAAGGAGGGCCGTTATGCTGCCGGTGCGCTGTAGTGAAGGGGTGTCGTTATGCAGAGGGTGCGTCAATTCTAGGATTTTGCGGTTAGCCTGCCGGCGTCAAGGGATGATCTTTTGCGGTACCACTCCTGATTGAGAATAATGTAGGCATTCTTCCGCTGAGTCCGCTGCGCAATGCTTTACAAGCGTCCATCGCAGTCTGGCATAGGTGAAGAAACCGGCATAAAGCGCGTCGACGGTGGCGCGTCACTCCGTGCGAGCCGCATGGATGCGGCGAGAGGGAAGGCCGCGCCGGGAGCGCGTCCTGAGCGGCACAAAGGAGGGCCGGGGCAACGGAGGGTACCGCGAAGCGGCGCGCGATCTGCCGGGAGCGCGGGGTCCAGGGGCTGGCGCGACGGCCTGCCCCTGGTCGATTGCCCGCACGGGGCAACATAAACACGCGAGTTCGCGGCAAGCGAAACTCACCTCATGCCCACATGAAATCACCCTCGCGGGAAGCGAAACACCCCGATGCTTGCATGTGCCACCCTCGCGGCAAGCGAAACACCCTTACCGCATATCCTGCAGTAAATCCAGCCGATCGCCTTCCATTTTCTGCTGGATTTCCAATAGCTGGTCCGGCGATACGGCAGGGTACCCCTGGGTTCCTTGCGGAACTTCATAGCGGGTGGGAATCGGCACCTGCGGCCCTAAAAAACGCGGCTCGCGCTTCATTACGTACAAATCGGACAGGGTGGCAAGGCGTGCGCCGATTTCCCGCAACCGTACCGTAAACATGTTTTTCGGGGAAGGCACCGCATAACACTGCGCCTGGATGCCCATATGCATCGCGATAAACAACGCGCGCTCGCAGTGAAAACGCTGGGTAATAATCGTGAAATCGTTGGTATCAAACACTTTACGGGTACGGATGATGGAATCCAGCGTGCGAAAACCTGCATAGTCAAGCACGATGTCGCTGGAGGTCATACCGTGGGCAATCAAATCCCGCCGCATGGTGACCGGCTCGTTATAGCTCTGCAGCGCATTGTCGCCGCTTAACAGCAAATACGTGGCCTTGCCGCTGTTATAGACGTTAAGTGCGCCCTGGATTCGATAGAGGTAATATTCGTTGATCACCCCGGTACGGTAATATTTTGCGGTACCCAGCACCACACCCACCTGTCGGTGGGGCAGTAGCTGTAAATCCTCATAAATATACGGAGCGGTTTTCCAGCTAATCCACCGGTCAAGGCCAATCGCTGAAAACAACAAAACGCCCGCGATAATAATCAGAGAATATATCAGGCGCTTCCACATGCCGTCTGCCTTACCCTGTCCTGCAGCAATTCCATATGCCAAGGCTACTTTACCTGTCGGGCACAAGCAAGGCGCGAGCTCAACGAATAATGACTATCTCCAAAATAATTCGAGTCGTATAAACGCCCCTCCCTGGCGTTGAAATGCCGCCGCGCAACCGGTTTAAAACGGCGTGCGCCGATAGCTACGGTAACCCGGTCGCCAGAAATTATGCTCAATGGCGATCGACAGCACCTGCTCCGGCGTCACCATGGCCACCCCGGCTATCTGCGCCGCTTTACCTACTTCCATGGCAATCACCTTAGAGACGCCTTGGATGTCGTTAATATCCGGCAACAGCGCGCCATCGGCGCCGTTCACCAGCGGCGAGCAGTCCGCCAACGCCCGGCTGGCGGCAATCAGCATGCTTTCGGTGACCCGTTTGGCTCCGCTGGCCACCACACCCAGGCCGATGCCCGGGAAAATATAGGCATTGTTGCATTGGGCTATGGGATAAACCTTGTCCTTTAGCCTTACCGGGGCGAACGGGCTGCCGGTGGCGACCAGCGCCGCGCCGTCGGTCCACGACAGAATATCTGCCGGCGTGGCCTCCACGCGGGAGGTCGGATTGGACAATGGCATGACGATGGGCCGCGGACAGTGGGCATGCATCTCGCGAATAATGTCTTCGGTGAACAGACCAGGCTGGCCAGAAACGCCTATCAATACCGTGGGTTTGGCGTTACGCACCACATCCAGCAATGAAATCGTCTCGCTGGGCAGATGCCAATGTGTCATCTCATCTGTATGCTGCGCGAGCGGACGCTGAAAATTCAACAGATTGGCCAGCCTATCGGTCAGCAGCCCGAAGCGATCGACCATCAGCACCCGTGAGCGAGCCTCGTTCTCGCTCAATCCCTCCGTGCGCATCTCCGCCACAATTTGCTCGGCTATGCCGCAACCGGCGGAGCCAGCGCCGAGGAATACCACGGTTTGATCGCGCAGGCGACTGCCGGCGGCATGGCTGGCGGCCAACAGGCAGCCGAGCGTAACGGCGGCGGTACCTTGAATATCATCATTAAAACAGCACAGCTTATCGCGATAACGATTGAGCAATGGCGTGGCATTTTTCTGGGCAAAATCCTCAAACTGCAGCAGCACATCCGGCCAGCGGCGTTTTACCGCCTGGATAAACGTCTCCACAAACTCGGCATATTCGCCATCGGTGATCCTATTATGTCGCCACCCCATATACAGCGGGTCGTTAAGGCGCTGCGGATTATTGGTGCCCACATCCAGCACCACCGGCAGCGTATAGGCGGGGCTGATACCGCCACAGGCGGTATACAGCGACAATTTGCCGATGGGAATGCCCATGCCGCCAATGCCCTGATCGCCAAGCCCCAGAATCCGCTCGCCGTCGGTGACCACAATCACCTTTACGTTTTGCTTGGTGGCATTTTGCAGCATATCGTCAATTTTATCCCGGTTGCCATAGGAGATAAACAGGCCGCGGGCACGTCGATAAATATCGGAAAAATGTTCGCAGGCTTCGCCTACCGTCGGGGTATAAATGATGGGCAGCATTTCGCTGAGGTGGCCGTCCAGCAGGCAGTAGAACAGGGTCTCATTGGTGTCCTGGATATTGCGTAGGTAGATATGCTTATCGATATCGCTGGTGAAATCCTGGTATTGCCGCCATGCGCGCTCGGCCTGCTCTTCGATGGTCTCCACCGCTTCGGGCAACAATCCATGTAAATTGAAATTATCGCGTTCTTCCTGGGTAAACGCACTGCCCTTATTGAGCAGTGGAAATTCGAGTAGTACGGGACCTGCGTGGGGGATATAAAGGGGACGTTTGTGTTCGTGTTCCAATTCCATGCAATTCACCCGATATTTTCATCATTAGTTGCTTAAATGATAAAATAATGCGGCGCAAGATGCATGGTTTGATTGGTAAATTGTTATTTTGTAAATAAATTAAGCAGAAGAGGAGTGTCGTAACACCCCTCCCGTCTATGCCGGACGCCTAGCGTTCAGGTATTTCAAGCCGTCAGCAGCTGCCGGTGGATTTCGCGGCAGCCCAGGGCTGTCAGGGTGGCCTGGGTGGCGTCCCACTGCGAGAACGGGGCATTTTCCCGCTCCACCAATACCGCGCGCTGAATCTGACGGCAATCCGCCCCTGACATATTCAACAATATCAATGCTGATTGCAGCGGCGGCAGGCTGGGATTAAACGCAGCGTTTTCCGCATAACGACCGGCGAAAATGCGGCCGTCGACAGTTTGTAACGCCACCGCGCTATGCGCCTGACTATAGGGGGCATGACTCTGGTTGGCCGCCAGCAGCGCCTGCTGCAATAACCCATCTTTTACGCTAAGCGCATCGGTCAGGGTCGCCGACGCTTCATCGGTTGTTGGGCCGCCGGTGATAAGCGAAAAGTGATGATCCACCGCATCCATAAGCAGGCTCTGGATAGCCAAATCCCGCGGTCCAAACGCATCCGGTAAATAATGCGCCAGCGACGATGGGGAGCGCTCCGGCAGAGAGATCACCAAATCGGCGCCGCTATTCAGCTCGTTCATAAACTGGCGGCAATGGCCGCAGGGCGTGTAGTTAACGGTAAGCCCGCGCAGACGGCGCGCTCCCCGCAGCCAGGCATGATTGATCGCACTCTGCTCCGCATGTACCGTTTGCTGCAGCGGCGCGCCGAGAAATTCCATATTGGCGCCAAAATAGAGGCTGCCATCAATCTCACGGGCGACGGCCCCGACGTTAAAATGAGAAATCGGGGTTAATGCATAGGCGGCGGCAAAGGGCAACAAAGCGAAACATAACGCATCTTCATCCAGGCCGCCGGCTTGCCCTAGCGCATCGGCCTGCGTGGCGCTAAGCATGCCGCTAAAATCCGCCCGGTTTAACTCGCGGGCCAGCGCGCCTTGCAGATCTGGCGCCAGGGTAGCCAGCAAAGGTTCAAATTGTGGGTGCATAACGACTCCCTGAAAATGATGTGGTCATCATTTTAATCCTTCGGCACGAAGATAAACATGATCAATATCTTATCGTCGTTTACACCCGATTACCGCCTGAAACCCCAAGTAGGGCGGGTATATCACCCAAACACCTGCAGCAATACCGGAAACAGGAACGGGGCCAGCAGCGAGGTGATAATGCCGCACAGTACCAGCGCCAGGGAACTGAAGGCGCCTTCCTGAAAATCCAGTTCGGCACAGCGGGCGGTGCCCAAGGCATGGGCGGCGGTGCCCATGGCCAAACCGCGCGACGCTTTGGTGGTAATGCGTAACAGGGCGAACAGCGTATGGCCGAATACCGCGCCCAGTATCCCGACAAAAATCACGCATACCGCGCTAATGGCCGGAATACCGTTAATCGACTGCGCCACCGCCATGGCAATGGGGGTGGTCACCGATTTAGGTAATATGGAGGCGGCAATTTGCGGCGTGGCGCCAAGCCACAGCGCGATTGCCGTGCCGCTCACCATCGCCGTCAGGCTGCCGACGAAGCAGATGCTGATAATGGATTTCCAGCGCGCGCGGATCTGATGCAGCTGTTCGTACAGCGGGAAAGCCAGCGCCACCACCGCCGGCTGCAGCAGATCGTTCAGCACCTTGCTGCCGGCAAAATAGCGGGCGTAAGGAATGCCGGTCAGAAACAGCAGAGGGATTATCACCACCATGGAAATCAGCAGCGGGTTAAGCAGCGGCATGCGAAATTTAGCCGCCAGGCGCCGGGCGCCGAAGAATACCGCCAACGTTAACGGCAGCGACCACCAAAAATTAGCCCACATTTATTTATCCTCGTCCGAGTGTGGATGACCCGCCACCGGACGCTCTCTGTGGATATAGTGCGAGCTGTAGCCCACCACCACCATCACAATCAGCGTACTGACCACGCATGACACCACTATGGGGCCAAACTGCGAGGCCAGCTCTTGCCAGTAGTTCATGACGCCAACGCCGATAGGCACGAACAGTAGCGCCATGTGCCTGATTAACAGGTGGCAGCCGGGTTTCAGCCACAAGGGCGGCAGCAATTGGAAAGCGAGCAGGACAAACAGAGTCAACATGCCGAGGATGCTGCCGGGAATGGTAATCGGCAATAATGAGGACAAATAATTACCGATAAACAGACAAAGATAGATCAGGGCGAAGGCGCGGATAAAGCCCCAGCCATTAATGATAATGTTGCGCATTATTTCAACCCTATGACAAATCGCATTTATCATACAATCAAATTCGACACTGTGCTACCGCGCACGGTATTAAACGCTTGAAGCGTTACTATTTTACCTATCCCTTAACCCATTTCAGCCCCCCCCGCACCTCATCTGGAGAGCCTTTGATTATGCCTAACCCACGGTTTTATGGAATTATTCCGCCGGTTCCCACGCTATTTACCGAAGATGAGCGGTTAGACGAGGCCAGCATGGCCCGGCTGCTCGATAAACTGATCGCCTCGGATGTCAACGGACTGTTTTTCCTCGGCAGCGCGGGGGAATTCGCCCATATGTCGGAAGCGTTGCGTCTGCAAACGGCGGAATTCTGCATCAACTATGTCAATAAACGCAAACCGGTATTGATCGGTATCGCCCATTCCGGCACCGGCGAAGCGATCCGTTTCGGATTGCACGCCCAGAAGGCGGGCGCCGATGGTGTGGTGGCGGTCAACCCTTACTATAATCCGCTGAGCGAGCAAAATCTGTATCTGCACTATAAACATCTGGCCGATGCGCTGGAGTTGCCCATAGTGATGTACAATTTTCCGGCGCTGACCGGCCAATCCATCCCCATCCCGGTGATCAAACGCCTGGCGCAGGATTGCCCGAATATCGTCGGCCTCAAGGATACGGTGGATACGCTTAATCACATTCGTGAAACCCTGCATGCGGTAAAACCTGTCCGCCCCGATTTTGCGGTATTTTCCGGTT
>JAATGH010000133.1 GCA_015654745.1 Enterobacterales bacterium | reverse complement strand
TTGCCGCCGATCCCGCCAACATCGTTCAACAGTATTTCCTTACCAGACTATAGCACAGCACACCCATTACTCATGAATAAAAGGCTCTGCAAAATAGTGCTTATCAACAAACGGTCCAGGCCATAACCTAACCGGGAAGATCGCTTTTGCACCTTCCTGGCCTCTTGCCGGCGTTGTCAGGTACACTGCCTCTCAAACACATCGCATGGAATAATCATGGCGTTGAAAGCAACTGTACATAAAGCGGCGATAAATATCGCCGATATGGATCGAAATTATTTTTCCGATGTCAACTTGGTGCTGGCGCAGCATCCTTCCGAGACCCCGCAGCGTATGATGCTGCGCCTGTTGGCGTGGATTTATCACGCTGACGAGCGGCTGGAATTTACCCGTGGCATCAGCGCCGAGGACGAGCCGGCGATTTGGTTACATAACGATAGCGGCGAACCCCTGGTCTGGATAGAGCTAGGTTTACCGGATGAAAAACGGCTGCGCAAGGCCTGCCATCTGGCGCGGCAGGTGGTGTTGTATGCGTATAACGAGCGGGCGGCGCGGGTTTGGTGGCAGCAGGTTCAGCCGGCGCTATCCCAGCATGACAATCTGACCGTGCTGTTTGTGGATGATACGCAAATGGCGCAGTTGGCCGGTTTGGCCCAGAGGAATATGGCGCTGCAGGCCACGTTGCAGGATGGCCTGATGTGGTTATCCGATCGGGAAACGCATTTGGAAATCACTCTGCAGCAATGGCAGGGTCCTACGGAATAGGCGGCTAGCCGCGCATTTGCCGGTAGCGCTTAGAGGGATAGACATTGTGGTTAAACCCGGACGGTAGATGTACCGTCCGGGCCGACAACGCTGGGGTTTAGTGGCCCGACTTGAGGGCTGCGCCAATCTCGCCGACTAAATAATCCACGATTTCGGCAATCTTAATCATCTGTTTCTCGCCAACCCGGCGATTTTTATACTCAACTTCCTCACCGTCGAGATTACGATCGCCGATCACGATGGTATGCGGGATACCGATTAATTCCATATCGGCGAACATCACGCCCGGGCGCTCCTTGCGATCGTCGAGCAGCACTTCTATTCCTTTGGCGCGCAGGGCGGCATAGATGCTTTCCGCGGCATCCTTCACCCGGAAGGATTTATGCATATTCATCGGCAGGATCGCCACGTTGAAAGGGGCGATCGCTTCCGGCCATAAAATACCGCGATCGTCGTGGTTTTGCTCGATCGCCGCCGCCACCACGCGGCTGACGCCTATACCGTAACAGCCCATGGTCAGCGTTTGGTTGCGGCCATCCTCACCCTGCACCGTGGCTTTTAGCGCTTCTGAATATTTGGTACCCAATTGGAAAATATGGCCTACCTCAATCCCACGTTTAATCTGCAGGGTTCCTTTGCCATCCGGGCTGATATCCCCTTCGACCACCTTACGCAAATCGGCGATGGGCGCCAGCGGCAAATCGCGCGACCAGTTGATCCCGAAATAATGCTTGCCGTCGATATTGGCGCCGGCGCCGAAATCACTCATCACCGCCACGCTGCGATCGATAACCAACGGGATCGATAGGTTCACCGGTCCGAGGGACCCTGGACCCGCGCCGATGGCCGCCCTGATTTCTTCTTCCGTGGCAAACGTCAGCGGACTGGCGATCTGCGGCAATTTTTCCGCTTTTACGTCGTTAAGCTGATGATCGCCGCGCAACAGCAGGGCGATTAGCGGCTGACCGGCGTCTTTGTCGCCATGGACGATTAACGTCTTGACCGTTTTTTCCACCGGCAGGTTAAACTGTTCCACGAGTTCGGCTATGGTTTTGGCGTTCGGCGTATCCACGACTATCATGGCCTGGGTCGGTTCCGCCCGTGGGGTGGCCGGCGCCATGGCTTCGGCCAGTTCGATATTGGCGGCGTAGTCGGAGTCGCTGGAAAACACAATATCGTCCTCGCCGCTGCTGGCCAGCACCTGGAACTCATGGGACGCGTTGCCGCCAATGGAACCCGTATCGGCCTGTACCGCCCGGAAATTCAGGCCCATGCGGTTGAATATGGTGCTGTATGCCTGGTACATGGCATCATAGGTGGCCTGTAAAGATTCCTGGCTGGTGTGAAATGAGTAGGCGTCCTTCATCAGAAATTCACGGGCCCGCATTACGCCGAAGCGCGGACGCACCTCGTCACGGAATTTGGTCTGGATTTGAAAGAAATTCAGCGGCAACTGCTTATAGGAGCTGATTTCGTTCCGCACCAGATCGGTAATCACTTCTTCATGGGTCGGTCCCAGAACAAACGGCCGTTCACCACGATCGACAAAACGCAGCAATTCCGGGCCATACTGCTCCCAGCGTCCGCTTTCCTGCCATAAATCCGCCGGTTGGACCACCGGCATGGAGACTTCAATGGCGCCGGCGCGGTTCATCTCTTCACGCACGATGGTCTCGACTTTGCGCAACACCCGCAGGCCGGTGGGCAGCCAGGTATAAAGCCCCGAGGCCAGTTTACGAATCATCCCGGCGCGCAGCATCAGTTGATGACTAATCACTTCCGCATCAGCGGGAGTTTCCTTAAGGGTGGAAAGCAGATATTGGCTTGTACGCATGGTTAGTTGAGTTCCACAAAAACGGCTTATACCCGCCATCGTTCGCGCGCTGGGTGCGTTGGCTTCGCTGGTTTACCCGAATGACTTATGCTCCGGATTCTTTTG
Source organism: Enterobacterales bacterium (assembly GCA_015654745.1). Lineage (GTDB taxonomy): Bacteria > Pseudomonadota > Gammaproteobacteria > Enterobacterales > Enterobacteriaceae > Acerihabitans. The sequence goes on along the minus strand of JAATGH010000133.1, from coordinate 853 downwards.
CTTGCCGCCTTCCTGTAACGCGAATTCCTTTGGGTATGGTGCCATAGGCTGCATATTGGCAGCAAAATAAGAAAAGTGAGTCAGTTTACCAGCGCGAGCCCGCGGCCAAAAGAGACATGGCGGAATTTTACTAAAATCCCCTCAAGTACCTTCCCATGGCCGATGCCGGACGCCGCTGGTCTCGCCGTTTAGCCGGGCATCATACGTGATTTACCTGTGCCGCGGGATCGATGGCCAAGACTTCGGCTACCGGCCCGTCTACCCGCCAGCGAATGTTAAACTCCAGCAGCACCACGGCATAAATGCGTGCGCTGTCCTGCTGCCGGCGGTAAGCGGGACGAGGATCCTGCGCCAGTACATCGTTGATAAAACGCCGTAGGCGCGGATAGCGGGGCGCCAGTTCCGCCAGTTGCCGTTCGGCGGCGGGGCAGAATATGACCATGATGTCCGCGACGGGGCTCTGCTGGGCAAATCCCGCCTGCGCCGTCGGTATGCTTTCGGCATAAGGCAAATAGGGCTTGATGTCGACTACCGGCGTGCCGTCCACCAAATCAAGGCTGCCCAATTCCAGCGTCACGTCGGCGCCGCTGATGCGGATACCGCGCAGTGCGATCAGAGACATGCCGATGGGATTGGGGCGAAAGGTGGAACGGGTGGCGAAGACACCTACCCGAGCATTCCCTCCCAACCGCGGTGGCCGCACGGTAGGTCGCCAGCCCTGGGCCAGGGTCTGATGGAATACGAACACGACCCAGATATGGCTAAACGCCTCCAGTCCACGCACCGCATCCGGCTGATTATAGGGTGGCAATAAGCTCAGCTCGCCGATCCCATCCTCCACCAGACCGGGCTG
>JAATGH010000065.1 GCA_015654745.1 Enterobacterales bacterium | reverse complement strand
TTCCATCAGTGCCGGCACTCGTGAACCATATTCGGACCCCCTGGCGCGTACGGCATTGACAAAAACGGCGCGAATCGCGTCATAACCAGAAAGGCCAAGTCGTTTCGCCAGGCGTGTCATGGTGGACGGCGGCACGCCGGCCAATCGCGCCTGCTCGCGCATGGACATCACCGCCACCTCTTGCGGATGATCCAGCACAAAACTAGCCGCCTGTCGTACCTGTTTCGGTAACGATTCGTACTGCGCTTTTATGGCCTGACACAGTTCAAGCTGTTCCATAGGGAGGTCCGTGGTTTGGGTCGACCCAACCATAATTGCAACGCTTATGCCAAAAATGGTTGAATATGATTCGTTTGATTCATTATTGCGGGCGCGGTAAGGGGGGATAGACGCGTTGAAACAACGGCACAAGGGCAACTATTGCATCAACAAATTGACGCGGTGATTCATTTGATTCATTTATGTGGTGAATTAATTTTTCCGCGGAGAATCAGGTCGGGCGCGACAACCGCTTATTCCATGGCGATCCGCGCCGCAAGGCGGGATAGTGCACGCTTATAGGGACGGACGCGCCCCATAAGCGTGCAGACATCACAAATCGATTTTAACCGTAAACTGCGCCTGGAAGGGCTCGCCTATCTGATTGCCCAGGTTATTGGTGCCGATGGAAGAGGTGTAGTAGGTTTTATCAAACAGGTTCTTCAAATTGAGCTGCAGCGTCACCGGGTGCTCCGCCTTGATATGGTAGGCGGCAAACGCGTCCGCCACGATGTAGGACGGCAAATAGTAGTCGGCGCCGCTGGTGGCCGATCGCCTGCCTACGCCATGGGCGCCGCCGCCTATCGTCAGGGAGTTGGCGCCGATAACGTTGCCGAGATCGTACGTCAGGTATAATGAGCCGGTATGGCGCGGTACGTTCACTAGCGGCTTGCCGGCATAATCCGGGTCGTCAAGCACCTTGGCGTCGGTATAACCATAGCTGGCAATCAGGCTGAGCCTATCGGTGAGCGCGCCGCTAATATCCGCCTCCATACCGCGCGAACGCACCATGCCGGCAGTCCGGGCATAGGTTTCATCACCGATGATTTCGTTATACAGCACATTGCGCTTATCAATATCAAATAGCGCGATGTTGGCGGTAATGCCGTCGAACAGCTCGGATTTGGCCCCCACCTCATAGGCGGTGGAGGTTTCCGGCGGCAGTTCGCCAATATAATTGGCAATGGAATATTGAGGCACTACCGCTTGGGAAATGCTGCCATACAGCGATACCCGCGGCGTGGCCTTGTACACCAGCCCCACTTTGGGTACCCATTTGCTGTCGCTGCTGTCGGTATTGACGCTGAACGGCCGCCCTTTGCCGGCATACTCGGTAAAATACATGTAGCGCATGGCCGCCACGGCAATCCAGCGGTCCGTAAGATAAAGGGAATCCTGTACATAACCGGAATAACTTTCCTGGCGTATCCGCTGATCGCTGTCCGTCTGGCTGACGCTATCGCAGGTAGCGGTATGGCCATAGACCGGCCGGTAGATATTAAAATCCTTCACGTTCTTGCAGCGAATCATATCCGTGCGCAGTAAATCGTAATTTTCATACGCCACGCCGGTCAGAATTTCATTATACAGACCGCCGATCGCCACATTGCCTTGCAAATCCGCCCGCGTCGCATGCATGCGCTGGGTGGAGCCGTCGGTGGCGTCCACCCGCCTTGTCAACGTGCCGGTAGCGGCATCGTAGGCCATCACGCGCGCTTGGTTATCGGTGTATTTGTCCTGGCTAAAACTATAATCAAATTTGGCGGTCCAGGCATCGTCCAGGCGATAGGTCGTGTTGAGCTGGGCTACATCGGAATATCCGTTGGTAATATTGAAAGGCTCATCAAAACGGGTCTTGCGGTCAACATTCACGGCGCGGCCGGTATTGAGATCGAACACTGTCCCTCGGTCGAACGGGGTTTGGTAATCGCGGTGCGAATATGACAGGTTAACGGTCAGGTCATCACCCAGGTAGCTGAGGGCGGGAGCAATAAACCACCCTCTCTTCTTGCCGAAGTCGCGCCAGTAATCCTCATGCTGGTATTCGCCAATCAGCCGGTAGGCCAACCGCGTGCCTTCGACGGGGCCGGTCACGTCCACCGCGCCGGAGCTGCCGCCGAAACTGGTGGACGTGGCGGAAACGGAAGCGGCAGCGGTGGTTTGCGGGCGTTTGGTGATAACGTTAATTAGGCCGCCGGGGTCGAGGATGCCATATAACGTGGAACTCGGCCCCTTAAGGACTTCCACCCGTTCGGTGGCGGCGTTGAAGCTGCGCGGCTGTACGGTTTTCAAGCCATTGGTCAGGATGGAGCCATCGCGGTTATCGCCAAATCCACGGCGAATAAAAGAATCCTGGGTACCGCCAAGGGTGTTGGTTTGGGTGATGTTGCTGACGTTATTGAGCACATCATCGAGCGAGGTCGCATGCTGATCGGTTATCACCCGATCGCTGACGGTGTTGACCACCTGGGGAATATCCAGCAACGGCATGTCGGTCAGCGTGGCGGTCGATGAGCGCAACGGCTGGTAGCCCAGAGTGGCGGGATCGGCCCGCGCCGGGGCGGCGCCCAATACCGTCATGGTTTCCGTCCCATTGCCGCTTGCCCCCTCCTCCCCTGGCTTATCGGCGGCGTTTTTACCCGTTGCCGGCACCTCGGCGCTATGCGCCGTCGCCGCGCCCGCCAGTTCCGTGGTCAGCAGCGTGGCGGCCAACAGTAGCCGGCATAAAACGCCGTGTTTTTGCCCCGGCAGGCGATCAGATAACCCAGTCATGTTTTCCCTATTGCGCAATGATAATAACAGCGCCGTCGCGTGGCGCCTATATGAAATTGATTATCATTCAAACATGACCTAATGTAGCAGTAAACCCTGGATGCAATCTGCCGGCCGCGGACGAACGGGCGGCGCTGCCCACCGCTGAAATTGTGATAATAAGAAATATAGTCATTAATATCAATATATTATAAATTATTAACGTTTCGTGAACACCCATCGCCAACGTTGTAGTGGGAAGCGATGTAGTCGCCGCAATTTTCTTGACTACTACAGTAGTAGACGGCATCATCACGAAAGCGAATGAGAGGTATTTTTATTTATATCTTATAGTAGCTTCATTTAATTGAATCGATCCAGCTTAGGAACTGACATGCCATACCACCAGGTTGCCGGGAGTTTATCTACAGGGTCTGTTACGCCTGGACTGTCGCTGGATCGGCTATGCGCGGGCTATGGCAACCGGATAATGGTTGATAACGTCAGCCTGACGATTCCGCCAGGACGCCTGACGGTGCTGGCCGGCGCCAACGGTTCCGGAAAATCCACGCTGCTTGGCGCCATTGCCCGGCTATTGCCGCCGCTCGGTGGGTCGGTGCTGCTTGACGGCGCGCAAATACACCGATTGTCAACCAAGGCGGTGGCCCGGCGGTTGGGTATGCTGCCGCAAAACCCCGCCATTCCGGCGGGATTGACAGTGTTCGACCTGGTGTCCCGGGGACGCTTTCCCCACCAGCGATTATTACGGCAATGGTCGGCGGCGGATCGGCACGCGGTGGAGGGCGCCATGGCGTTAACCGGAACCCTGGAGTTCGCGCGGCGTCAGGTGGACAGTCTCTCCGGTGGCCAGCGTCAACGCTGCTGGATCGCCATGGCCCTGGCGCAGGAGACGGACATTATCCTGCTGGATGAACCGACCAGCTTTCTCGACCTGCGCTACCAGATAGACATTCTCGAATTATTATCCGACCTGACGCGCCACCATCACCGTACCGTCGTGGTGGTGCTGCACGACCTCAATATGGCGCTCAACTATGGCGATAGCGTGGTCTTTATGAAGCAGGGCAAAATTCGCGGGGTATTAGCGGATCCCGGACAGTGCGACCCGGCATTGATAAAAGCGGTGTTTGACGTCGAGATGCAGATGATGATCAACCCCGCTACGCAAAAGCCCTGTTTTATGCCGTTGCGCGACCGGGTCAAACCATGACCCTGTTGACACGCCGGGTCGCATTTCCCACGGATGGCGCCGCCAGGCACCTGCTTAGGTTACTGTTGGCCATGCTGGCGCTATTGGTTTGCGCGGTAATTCACCTTGGCCTGGGCGCGCGTCATATCGGCCCGTTAACCTTATTCCATGCCTTATATGCCTTTGACGAGCATAATTTCAATCATAGAGTCATCGTTGATCTGCGCTTAGCCCGCCTGCTCGCGGCCCTGCTCGCCGGCGGCGCCTTGGGAATGGCCGGCACGCTATTGCAATCCATCATCCGCAACCCGCTGGGCGAGCCGCACATTCTGGGATTAAACGCCGGAGCCGCCTTGGCGGTGGTCGCCTGCTCATCCTTGGGCGTTTCCTGGAACGGCGCGTTTTTCGCCCGCCCGCTGATTGCCGCCGGCGGCGCGGCTACATTATTTGCGCTGGTAATGGCGCTGGCCGGTGCCGGACGCGCCGGTTTGACGCCGCTGAAAGTGACCCTCTGCGGCGTTGCTGTTTCATCCTTCGCCGCCTCCATTACCGCCGCTATTTTGCTGTTCGATGAGTCCACGCTGCTGGCCTTGCGCACCTGGCTGGCCGGCGATTTGGCCGGCATTGGTTACCCGGCGCTCGGACACGCCGTGGCGCCGGCGCTGATCGGCGCGCTGGCGGCGCTTTTTATTGCGCCAGGGCTGAATATCCTGGCGCTGGGCGATACGGTAGCCGCCGGACTTGGGGTGGGTATTGCCCGACTCAGGCTGTTCGGACTGCTGGCCACCGCCCTGCTCTGCGGCGCGGCGGTATCCGTGGCCGGCCCCATTGGTTTTATTGGCCTGGTGGCGCCGCATATTACGCGCCGGCTGGTGGGTGAAGATCTGCGCATTGGCCTGCCGCTTGGGGCGATATGCGGCGCCTTGCTGCTGCTCACGGCGGATATTGCCGCCCGTACCCTGATTGCGCCCCGCGAGCTCGCGACCGGCCTGATGACCGCGTTAGCCGGCGCGCCGCTGTTTGTCTATATCTCCGCCAGGTGTTTCCGATGAAAAGCGCCGACCTTTACCCATTGCGGCTGGGGCCATGGTCGCTGCTGTTGCGCGTGAAAAGCCTGCTGATTGGCCTACTTTTACTCGCCGGGATACTGCTGGTGGCCGCGTTAGGCCTCACCCAAGGCAGCTTGCCGATACCCGGCGCCGTGCTGCTGCGAGCGCTGTTCTACCCGCAAGGTGCCGCTGACCAACCCTACTACATCTTATGGGATATTCGCTTACCGCGTTTGCTAATGGCTATCGTCTGCGGAGCCATGTTGGGATGGGCCGGAGCGGCAATGCAGTCGATTACCCGCAACGGCTTAGCCGATCCCGGGCTTATCGGCGTGAAGGAAGGCGCCAGCGCGGGGGTGCTGACGCTGATGATAGGATTCCCGACCCTGGCGTTAACCTGGCGACCGGTAGCGGGAATGGCCGGCGGACTGGCCGTTGCCTTGCTGGTGCTGCTGCTGGCGCGTGATTGTTCGCGCCCGCGGTTTATTCTTATCGGTATCGGCGTGTCCTGGGCCGTGGCCGCCGGTATCGGGGTCTTTATCACCACCGCGGATATTCGCGATGTGCAAACCGCGCTGATATGGCTGGCGGGCAGCCTGCATGCCGCCACATGGGAGCTGGTGACCATGGCCGGATGTTGGGCAATGCTCGGCGGCGTGATGCTCTATGCCTCCGCCGGCGCCTCGGACGTGGCCTTGTTGGGAAAGGATACGGCCATTGCCCTGGGGGTACGGCTGCCGCTGCTGGCCGCCCTGCGCTTTACCGCGCCGGTGATCATGACGTCCGCCTGTGTGTCATGCGTCGGCAGCCTGGGATTTGTCGGATTAATCGCGCCCCATTTGGCGCGTTTTCTACTGCGCGGCAATCAGGTGGCGCTGCTCAGCGGCAGCGCGTTGTTGGGCGCATTACTGGTACTGGTCGCCGACAACCTTGGCCGACTGGCCTTTGCGCCGCTGCAGATCCCGGCGGGGATCGTCATGGCGTTGATTGGCGGTCCGTTTTTTCTACTCTTATTATGGCGGCGCAGAGATACGCTCTGATCCGTTATGGAAAAATCTTTATGTTCAAGTACTTGCTGACCTTCTGCCTGTGTTTGCCCTGTTGCGGCGCGACGATTGCCGCCGCGTTACCCACGCGGGAATTTACCGATGATTTGGGGCGCACCGTGGCGGTGCCGACACATCCGCTGCGCATTGTGTCATTGCACGATCTGGACATCACGATTCCGCTCATTGAACTTGGCGTACCGCCGGTGGCCAGCCACGGCCGCATCCGCGCCGATGGAACGCGTTACCTGCGATCTGGCGGCCTGCTTACCGGTGTAGATTTCAACAATTCGGCAATGGCGTTTATCGGCGCGCTGGATATCGATATCGAGGCCATTGTCGCCGCCAAACCCGATCTCATCATTACTGAACCCAGTCGGAATGTGCCCATTCAACGGCTACAGCAAATCGCGCCCACCGTCAGCATTAATCATCTGCTTGGCGGGGCGCCGCGAATTTACGCCAAGTTGGCCGAACTCACGGGTAGCCAAGACCGGCTGGCGATACTGGAAAACCGCTATCAACAGCAGCTCAAGCAGCTTCGACAGAGCGTGGATAGCCAGCATATTACCGTTTCGGTCCTGCAGGCCAACGGCGGCAAAATCACCGTACACCATACCTATCAGGCGTTGGGACGGGTGCTGCGCGACGCCGGGTTCCGTTTCCCGCCGCTGGTGGAAGGGATTGGCGAAGGGGATCGTGTGGATATCAGCGCCGAACGCCTGCCCGAGCTGGATGCGGATTTTATTTTTGATACGTATCGCGCCGATACCGGCGGCCGGCCACAGGATGAAATCGACGCGATGAACCAGGTCATGCCCGACTTCTGCGCGGTGCTGCGCGCCTGCCGCGAGGGACGCTATATCCTGCTGTCGCGGGAGGAAGCCATCTCAAACTCCTATGCCGCATTGGGCCTCATGGTGTCGCAAATCCAATCGCACCTATCCGGTCGCCCCTTGCCCCGCGCGATACGCTGATCATCCTTTTCCATCCTGACGATAACCCAAGGCGCAATAATGGTAGCGGCGGCAAAACCCAAAAAGAGCCCCCCCGACGTGTATGGTGAACGTTTTCGTAGCCGCAGCCATTTGCTGTCGCCGCGCCTGCTCGCCGTCGCGGCTTATCTTCATGAAAACCGCCATGTCATCATGGAACATACGGCACTGCAAATAGCCGCCGCCACCCAGACTTCCGACGCTACGGTGGTACGAGCGATCCAGGCATTAGGTTTTACCGGACTGCGCGATTTAAAACGCACGCTGGAAAACCATTACGGCCCCACGCTGTCCTCTAAAGATAAGATGAGCTCGACGGTCTTGGCGCTGGCCGAAGGCCTCGACGCCAGTATCGACTTTGTGCTGCAAGGGCATCAGCGCGGTTGCATGGCTTTAGCCGAACCGCACAACCGCCAGGCTATGGCTCACGCATTGGCACTTTTGCAAGGGGCCCGGCAGGTCGGCATTTTTGGCATAGGCGCATCCAGCATTCTGGCCGATTACGCCGCACGGCTGTTCAGTCGTATCGGCACCCCTGCCTACCCGTTAAACCGTACCGGCGTGGCGCTGGCCGAGCAACTCATTGGCATGCGCTCAGGCGATGTGCTGATTATGATGGCCCAGCGCAAGGCCCATCGCGAAGGACTGGCAACGCTGCGCGAAGCCAAACGCCTTGGCGTGCCGGCCATCCTGCTGACGTGGGCCGACGGCTCGCAGTTCTGCCGGCAGGCTGATACGGTTATCCTTATCCCTCGGGGGGGTGAAGGAAGTAGCGTGCCGTTGCACGGTACGGTATTGGTGTGTCTGGAGATGATGATTCTGGCGCTGGCGTCAACAACCCCGCGCGTATCCATTGCCGCAATGGAACGCATGCATGACATCTACCACGCCATCGGTCGACCAGGACGCGGCTGACCTGATACCCGGCAAATGCTCCGGTTTATCACGTTGCCGGCGGTCTAGGGGCCGACGATCGCGTGAACCGGGTTATCGGCTGGATGCGGCGCGCCATCTATCGGCCCTTCCCGTTGTTGGTGCAAACGCACCATAATGACGCACTACGCCTGCGTCATGCCCCCCCGTTATCCCCTCAGCAGCGTCATTACCCCGCCTATAGGGCTAAATGTAGTCTGGCACGGGTCTTGCTTCATCTCTTTATCGGAACCAGGTTCCATTTTATGAGACTACGATGAGCATACTTAAGGGTACCGCCGATATCCTGCGTTTGATGAGCACGTTAAAACGCGGTGTAACGGTAAGTGATGTGGTGGAACATTTGCAGGTTCCTAAAAGCACGGCATCCCGTGTGCTAAAGCAGCTGTCACAAACCGGTTTTCTGGATCGGGACGCGGCGACGCTGGCCTACCAGCCGGGGCTGCTGCTGCTGGAGGTCGCCCATCTGGTGCGCCGCAACTCTTCCTTGACCGATCATATTGAACAGGCGCTGCGCGAGCTGTGCCGCCTTACCGGACATACCGGCTATATCTCGGTATTGGATGGCGACGATGTACTGGTACTGCGCGTGATCCCCGGGGTACATGCACTACGGGTCATAAGAAATTCCGGTTCCCGTTCCCCGGCGTGGGGCACCTCCACCGGGCGTGCGCTGCTGGCGCGCCTGCCCGCCGAACAGATCACCGAACGGTTCGGTACGCTGCTGGCGCCGGCAAATCATCCGGTGCTGGAATTTTCCCGGCTGATCGAACATCTGAGCCTCATCCGACGGCAACGCTGGGCCGCGGCGGTTAATGAAGCGGTGGCCGGCGCGGCATCGGTAAGCTGCGCCGTAAGCGACACCCAGACAGGTGAAACCTTGGCGTTTTGCCTGACGTTTCCCGCGTCGATGGCGGATGACGATGAAATCCAAAAGCTGTCCCGCCTGTTGTGCGCCTCGGCAACGCAAATTGGCAAAAAGGTTGGCGATCCCGTCTGGTTTAATTGATGGTTTTTAATCCGGTAAATCACTATCGGTCATTTTTTTGTTACCTTCCAGGAGCTGTTTATGTCTAGTCGTCCCCCAGCCCATCCCAGTAGTTTTAATCCGGGCACGCTGCTATTTCTCACGCTGCTGAGCATTTTCGGCGCCGTCATCGGTATTCAGCTGCTCACGACTCTGGGCGTGACCCCCAACACGTCGATTATCGGTGCGCTGGTGGCAATGATCATTGCCCGGATTCCGCTCCAGTTGTTTAAGCGTTTCCGTTCGATACATATCCAGAATCTGGCGCAAAGCGCCATTTCTTCGGCAACCTTTGGCGCGGCCAACAGTCTGCTGCTGCCGATAGGGATTCCTTATATCTTTGGCCGGCCCGATCTGGTACTGCCGATGTTTATCGGCGTCGCGTTGGCCATGCTATTGGACGGGTATCTGCTATACCGCATGTTTAATACAACCGTATTCCCGGCCACGGGCGCCTGGCCGCCGGGGGTGGCCGCCGCGGAATCCATCAAGGCGGGCGATCAGGGCGGCCAACAGGCGGGGATCCTCGGCGCGGGGCTAGTGCTTGGCGCTATTGGCTCTTGGTTCAAGTTCCCCATGGCGGCGCTGGGTACGGCATTTATCGGTAACGTCTGGGCGTTATCGATGTTTGGCGTCGGTCTATTGATCAGAGGTTACAGCCTGCCGGTGGCGGGGTTCGATATCAGCAAGCACTATATCCCCCACGGCATGATGATTGGCGCCGGTTTAGTAGCGCTGTGCCAGGTTATCGCCACCATTCGCGGTGAAAAACTCGATCGCCGGGGCGCCTCATCGGCGGCGCTAAGCGCAGCGGATGCCGATCGCCGCCACATTTTAGGTTCGCTTGGCTTGGGGGCGGCAGGCTATATCGTGATCGCCGGGCTGATCGCGCTGGGCGGTGGGTTATATAGCGCGATGTCGATGGGCATGCTGCTGGCTTTTGTGGCCTATGCCGCTTTTGCCGCGTTTATCCATGAGCTGATCGTTGGCCTGGCGGCCATGCACTCCGGCTGGTTCCCGGCGTTTGCCGTGGCGCTCATTACCTTGATTATCGGCATTATGATCGGTTTTCCACCGGTGGCCCTGGTCATGTTATGCGGTTTCTCGGTGGCGACCGGACCGGCTTTCGCCGATATGGGTTACGATTTGAAGGCTGGTTTTATCCTGCGCGGCAACAATGCCGATATCGCCTTTGAGCTGGAAGGCCGCCGCCAGCAGCTGTTTGCCGCCATGATTGCCTTTGTGATCGCCATTCCGGTGGTATACCTCAGCTATCAGGGTTATTTCGCCGCCGGGCTGGTGCCGCCGGTGGCCAAGGTCTATGCCGCCACTATCCAGGCCGGGGTTTCACCGGATATCGCCAAGTCATTGCTGATATGGGCGGTTCCCGGCGCGCTGATACAATGGATTGGCGGCTCCCGGCGGCAATTGGGCGTATTGCTCGCCACCGGCCTGCTGATTGCCAATCCTTTGGCGGGCTGGGCGGTATTGATCGGTATTGCCATTCGGTTAACCGTGCTACGTCTGGGCGGTGAAAAAAGGCGCCATCAGCTGGAAATTTTCGCCGCCGGGCTTATCGCCGGCGATGCGCTATTAAGCTTTTTTAATTCTGTTTTTGCCGGCAAAAGCGGCAAATAATTTCTGCGCCAGGCAGTCATGAACCAAAAGAGAGAGTGCGATGAGTTTATTTCAGACTTTGCAGGTATTTGAAGCTTTCGACAGCGCCTTTGCCAGTGGCGAAACCGTGCGGCAACTGTTGGCCGCCTACCCTGGGGTAGAGGTGCACATTACCGAGATCAGCGGCCCCAAGGGGAAAACCGATTTCGTCAAGGTCGTGATCCCGGGCTCGGAGGGGAAACGCGGCGGCGGAACCGCCCCCACGCTGGGTATTGTGGGACGCTTAGGCGGCATAGGCGCGCGGCCCACCCGAATCGGACTGGTCTCCGATGCCGATGGCGCGATTGCCGCCATTGCCGCCGCCGTCAAGCTGGCCCATATGCAAACTCGGGGCGATAGCCTGCCCGGTGATGTCATCGTGACGACCCATATTTGTCCCGACGCGCCGACCCGGCCCCACGAACCGGTGGATTTTATGGATTCCCCAGTGGAAACCGAGGATATGAACGCACAGGAGGTGCTACCGGAAATGGACGCGGTGCTCTCCATTGACACCACCAAGGGTAACCGCATTATCAATCATAAAGGATTTGCCCTTTCGCCCACCGTCAAACAAGGCTATATCCTGCGGGTGGCGGAAGATTTGCTACGGATTATGGAAATGACCAGCGGGGAATTACCCGTAACCTTCCCTATTACCACACAGGATATTACCCCTTACGGTAACGGCGTATTTCATCTCAACAGCATTCTCCAACCCTCCATCGCTACCACCGCGCCGGTGGTGGGCGTGGCCATTTGCTCGCAAAGCGCGGTGCCGGGCTGCGGTACCGGCGCCAGCCATGAGACCGATATCGCCGCCGCCGCAAAATTTGTTATAGAAGTCGCCAAGGAATTTACCCGCGGCACCTGTACGTTTTACGATCCGGCGGAATACGGCCGGCTGCTGGAACTCTATGGTTCCCTGGCCCATTTACAGCAGCGTCAATGAGGTGATCATGTCCAAGACAGTGCTCGGTACATTAACCATCGGCCAGGCGCCGCGCGCCGACATCACGCCGATCCTGGTAGAACATTTACCCGCCGGGATAGCCTGTATCCACGCCGGCGTGTTGGATGGTCTGGATCGGGAGGCGATTGCCAGCCGTTTCCCCGTGCGCCAGGGCGAAGCGGTATTGACCACCCGGCTATTGGATGGCAGCGCGGTGATCTTGGGGAAAACCACGGTACGTGAAGCGGTACAGCGCAAACTCGATGAGTTGGCGCTACAAGGCTGCGGGATTATCGCGTTGTTATGTACCGGCGAATTCCACGGGCTGACCTGCGCCAATGCATGGTTGCTGGAACCGGATTTACTGGTGCCTCCGGTAGTGGCCGCGCTGGCCGGCGAACGACAGGCGGGTATCCTGGTGCCGTTGCCCGAACAAATGACCAGCGAAGGCGCCAAGTGGCGCGGGTTGCGCCGCGCGCCGCGCTATGCGGCCGCATCGCCTTATGCCAGCACGCCGGAACAGCTGGTTACCGCCGCCCAGGCGTTGCAAACCCAGGGCGTGGATATCATCGTCATGGACTGCATGGGGTATACTGAACACCACCGCCGGTTAGTCCGTGAAGCCACCGGCCTGCCGGTGGTATTATCAAATGCCCTGCTGGCCCGTTTGCTGGCCGGTCTGCTGTAACCATCACGGAGGGAATATGGAACTGCTGCTACTCAGTAATTCAGTGCTGCCTGGCCACGGATATTTAGCCCACGCCATCGAGCCAATGCGGGCATTGCTAAAAGGACGGCGCCGCGCGGTGTTTGTCCCCTTTGCCGGCGTAACCGTGGGGTGGGACGACTATACGGCGAAGGTTCGCCAGGCGTTGGCCCCGCTGGATATCGAACTGCAAAGCCTGCACGCGGTGGACAACGCGCCAGAGGCGATACGTCAGGCCGAGATAGTGATCGTCGGCGGCGGCAACACTTTTAATCTGGTTAAATGTTGCCGCGAGCGGGGGCTACTCCCGGTTATAATCGAACGCGTGCGCGCCGGCGCGGCTTACATCGGCTGGAGCGCCGGGGCCAATCTGGCCTGTCCAACCCTGTGCACGACGAATGACATGCCCATTGTCGATCCCGGCGGTTTTGACACGCTGGGCTTAATTGATTTTCAGATCAACCCGCACTACACCAATCAGCTACCGGCCGGGCACCAGGGCGAAACCCGCAACCAGCGCCTGGCTGAACTGCTGCGCGCCCGTCCCGATATGACCATCGTCGGCCTGCCGGAAGGAGACTGGCTGGCGGTCAACCAGGATGAGGCGCGTCTGGCCGGCCCCCATGACGCGTTGCTGTTTCGTGCCGGCCATGAGCCGATCGTCCTGCGGGCCAACGATCGCCTGCCGGCCCGTTCACCGGCGCCCTAGCCGATAACTCGCGGTCCGGATCGCCCCATGACGCGCCGGACCGCGCCTCACCTGATATCGTAACCCGCAAGGAGCCGATATGTCCTCCTTTCCCCGGAAATATGATCTCCCCGTCAGCCTGGCGCGGCGCTATCTTGAACCTGGCCCCATCGTATTGGTGTCATCGCGCTGGCAAGGGAAAAACAATATCATGACGCTTGGCTGGCATATGATATTGGAATTTACTCCTTCACTGGTGGGCTGCATGATCTCGGCAGGCAACCACAGTTTTGAGCTGATACGGCAAAGCGGAGAATGCGTGATTAATTTGCCGACCACCGCGCTCACCGATACCGTCGTGGGTATCGGCAATACGTCCGGCGCAGCGCTGGATAAATTCGCCCATTTCGGCCTGACGGCGGCCCCCGCACAACGGGTCAAGGCGCCGCTGATTCGCGAGTGCCATGCCCATTTTGAATGCCGGCTGTATGACGGCGGCCAGATCGATCGTTATAACCTGTTTATTTTCGAGATCGTCAAAGCCCAGGCGGCCTCCCGCCCCCGGCACCCGGAAACGTTGCACTATACCGGCGACGGCGTATTTATGGTGGCCGGCAACATCATCAGCCGGCGCGGGCAATTCCGCCCGGAGATGCTTTATCCGTGAGATCAGGCGTTCAAGCCATCAGGATATCGCCCTCAGGGTAGCAACTGCAGGCCAGTACATAACCGTCGGCGATCTCGTCTTTACTCAGGGTCTGGGTGCTGGTGGTATGGTATGGCCCCTCGAGAACGCGGGTCTTACAGCACCCGCAGACGCCGGCTCGACAGGCGGCGTTAACCGGCCAGTGCCCGTCTTCCAACGCAGTCAGCAGCGATACGCCCACCGGCGCGTCCAGCGTCGCCAACGGCTGGGTACGCGTGATGGTCAGCCTCGCCTTGGACTGCGCCGGGGCCGGCGCATGAAAACGCTCCAGCAATACCTTACCGGCGCCGAGCGCCTCGGCGTCAGCCTGTTGCTGGGCCATCCAGGGCGCCGGGCCGCACATCATCACGGTTCTGGCGGCGATATCCGGCACGTCGGCGCGCAACGCCTCCCGCTGCAGCCGGCCCGGCCGGTGCCCTTCTCCAGCGTCCCGTTCGGTATAGATCGTTAACCGTAGCCGGTCGCCCAGCGATCGCCAGGCGTCGGCGAAAATGATGTCCGCCGGGGTACGCACGCAATAAATCACCTGCACATCGGCCTCAGGGCGCTCAGCCGCCAGCCAACGACACATGGACATGATGGGCGTCACACCGCAGCCGGCCGCCAGGAACAAATAGCGTTCGGCCGTTTCCCGTTGACAGGTAAAATCGCCCTGGGCCGGTGACAGCCAGAGGTAATCACCCGGTTTCACCTGGCCGGTCAGCCACTGGGAACCGATACCGTCCGCCACCCGCCGGACGGTCAGCGTGATAAACTGGCTGTGCCCCGGCGTGGACGACAGCGTATAGGCCCGTAGCCGATCGCTATTGGCGATGCTGACCAGGGCGAACTGCCCCGGTTGATAAGCATAGGTATCATGATTGATCAACGACAACGTCCAGACGTCCGGCGTTTCCTGATATATATGATGTACCTGCATGCGGTATTGACATAAAGGTGATGGTGAGTTCATTACCGGGCTCCTCAGGCAGGGACGGCCAATATAGTGTCCATATCCTGCGTCACCGTGGTAATGGAACGCATACCGAACTGCTGGCGCAAAACGGCCATCAGATTTTCCGTTAGGAAACCGGGCGCCGTCGGACCGGTATAAATATTCTTGACCCCGAGGGAAAGCAAGGTCAGCAAAATCACGATGGCCTTTTGTTCAAACCAGGACAACACCATGCTCAGCGGCAGATCGTTAACGCCACAACCCAGCTTGTCCGCAAGTTTTACCGCCAGCGTGATGGCCGCATAGGCGTCATTGCACTGGCCGACGTCCAGCAGACGAGGCAGCCCTTCCAGCATGCCGAAATCCAATTTATTGAAGCGGTATTTCCCGCACGCCAGCGTCATGATCAGGCAGTCTTCCGGTACCGCGCGGGCAAAGTCAGTGTAGTAACTGCGCTCTTCGCGACTCCCGTCGCAGCCGCCGACCAGGAACACGTGGCGTAATTTTTTACGCGCCACCAGATCGATAACGGTATCCGCCGCGTCCAGCAATGTCTGGCGCCCAAAACCCACGGTAATGAGATGTTCAATTTCGCTGTAGGGGAAACCGCTCATGCCGAGCGCCTGATCGATTATCGGGGCGAAATCCTCACCGTCCAAATGCTTCACGCCAGGCCAGCCGACAATACTGCGCGTCCAGATCCGATCGTTATATTGGCCCACCGCCGGGTCGATAATACAGTTGGACGTCATGATTACCGGTCCGGGAAAACGGGCGAATTCCGCCTGCTGGTTTTGCCAACCGCTGCCGTAGTTGCCGACCAGATGGGCATATTTTTTTAATTCCGGATAGCCGTGGGCGGGTAACATTTCGCCATGGGTATAGACATTAATGCCTTTACCCGCCGTTTGCTCCAGCAGCATCCGCAGGTCTTTCAAATCATGACCAGAGATCAAAATGGCCTTGCCGGCAACCGGACGCACGTTCACCCGAGTAGGCACCGGATGTCCATAGGCCTCGGTTTCACCACGGTCCAGGATCGCCATCACGGCAAAGTTCATTTTACCGATATTCATCGCCTGGGCGAGCAATGTCGCCATATCAGCGGGACGGGTGCCCAGCCAAGCCATGATCTCATGATATTGGCGATAAATTTCAACGTCGAATTGCCCAAGCACATGCGCATGTTCCATATAGGCCGCGGCCCCTTTCAACCCATATAGGCAGAGCATCCGCAGCCCGTGGATATCCTCGCCGACCGCATCCTTATCCAGATTAAGGGCATATTGCCGCGCCTGCTCTTGTAGGCCGGCCAGGCTCGTGGCGACTACCTGCAGATAAGCCAGAGGATGGGTCAATTTGAGCGAAGCGTCCCGAACGAGACAGCCAGAGGCCAGACGATCGCGAAACGCCAGGGCTTGGTGCACATAAGCGACGATACGATGCGAATCAAAATTGACATTTGTCAGCGTGGCGAAAAAAGCGCGCGGCGCGAAACTGTCCACCTCATGATCGACAAAACCTTGCCCGCGCGCGCAGACCGCCCAGGCCGATAGACTGTGCAGCACGGCTACCAGCAAATCCTGCAGGTCCGAGGTTTCCGCGGTTTTGCCGCACATGCCCTGGTTATAGGCGCATCCATTGGCGGATGGCGTACGGATGGTTTGTTCACATTGCACACAAAACATGATGGCCTCTTTATAAGATTCATTTTAAATGCATCTTTAAGACTATGGGCAGGCGCGACCAATGAACAGCACTTTCATGGGTATCCATAGTTTGTTTGATTTAGCGCAATCTTTAGGGGAGTGGCACAGGATGAACTACCGTCACCACGGCGCGAGGCTTACAGCAGCGCGACAATCTGCTGGATTTGGCTACGGTCGGTTAATAAATCGGCCAGCGTGTAATTATCAAGCACGCGGTAAAAGGCATTGGTCGCCTTGGCCAGTACTCCGGGTAAACCACAGACCGGCGCAATAACGCAGTTTTCGCAGTCGACCATGGCACATCCTTTTTCCGTATGGCGGATCAGGGCGCCAATATTAATATCACTCGGGGGCCGTCCGAGGCGAATCCCCCCGTTGCGGCCGCGCAGCGTTTCGATATAACCAAGCCGGGCCAAATCCTGCACCACTTTCATCAGGTTATTCTGGGAAATAGCATATTGCCGCGAAATATCGGCGATAGAGCACAGTCCCTCCTCTTGAGCGCCGAGGTAAATAATCACCCGGACGGCATAATCGGTATAACGCGTGAGTTTCATGGCGGCACCTCAAAGCTAAAGGCAGTCAGGGTAGCACAAGAATTACCGCCCTGGATGGTCAAAATCGTGTAAGCACAGGATTAAAACATGCCAATAACCAGTACGACAAGGAAACTCAGTGGCCAGGTATAGCCAATCAATACGGCGCACAGCAGCCGCATCGCCGCCGAGGGGTCGTTACTTAGTCGAAACGTGACCGTGCCGGCAACCACGGCGCCGCAGAGATAAACGATTTTTACAAAATCCCAGCCGGTAAGTTCGTCCATAACACGAGTGGCTTCTAGTTGTGTTAAATGTTGCGTGTTGTCATTCGATTACGGCCTTAGTCTGACCGCTTATCATCACACATGTTTTGTATATCCTGCCACTCTTGCGCCAAAGCCATTGTGATCTGTCGTTTATTTTCATGGAATACCCCTGGCACAGCAGCATTCGACGCCGATTATTTTGTAATGTGACAATAGGTAAAACACATTCCCCTTTCAGGATGAATTAGTGATTGATATGTGATAAAAATCACGGTAAAAAAAAGAATGCTTTTCCCTTCCCTTTGATCCCCGCTCGGTTATCTGGCGTTAAGAGAAGAATAGTGTGACCGACATCAAAGCCCATTGTGGATATTGCTGGATACAAAGGCAAAATAGCATTTTTATTTCGACATCCGCATAATGACCAATCCTTTCCGCCACCCTATGCTTGATAAACGAATGCCAGATTCCCACTAGGTTATGTAATTGACCGCCTGTTTTTGTATCTCAACTGCTGTCCTGGACCCTCAATTTTTTGCGGCTTAAAAAATCGTTTTACCATCGTGTCGTGTAGAGACGGGGTCATAACACAAAATGACGAGGAAAACGTGAATATGCTCACATCACCAGCCATTACCGAGAAAAAAACGCATATCCGGATATGGATTTTAATGATGATCCTTCTGCTATCCACCGTAGCCTATGCGGACCGTTCAATCCTTTCCATCGCCGGTTCGGCGATCAAAGATGAGTTCAAGCTGTCAACCGTGCAGCTCGGTTATATCCTCTCCGCGTTCAGCTGGGCTTATGTGCTGGGCCAGATACCCGGTGGGCTATTTCTCGATCGTTTTGGTACTAAAAAAATATATGGTATTACCTTGGCGCTGTGGTCGCTATCAACCCTTGCCATGGGTTTTGTGGGCGCCTTTGAAACCGGCGTCGCCGGGGCGATGTTCATTATGTTCAGTCTCCGGTTCGCGCTGGGTTTTATCGAGGCGCCCAGTTTTCCCGCGAATGCCCGCATCGCCGTCATGTGGTTTCCCAAATCGGAGCGTGGTCGCGCAACGTCGCTGTTCGCCTCATCACAATACTTCGCGGTTGGCATCTTCTCACCCCTTTCTGGCTGGTTGGTATCAAAATACGGCTGGCCATGGCCCTTTTTTGTCCTGGGAATAATAGGCATCATCGCGTTTTTCGTTTGGATGCTATTTATGCGCGAACCGCACAATCATCCCCTGGTTTCGCAGCGGGAGCTTGATTATATTATCGAAGGCGGGGCATTAATTGATATCGATACCATTAAAGAACGCAACGCGAAACCGCCGGTTACCCGAGAAACGCTGAAAAAGTTATTGGGTAACCGTATGCTGTGGTGCGCGTATATTGGCCAGTACTGTACCATTGCTTTAAGCTACTTTTTTATTACCTGGTTCCCCATTTATTTAGTACAAGCCCGTGGCATGGATATATTACATGCTGGTTTTGCCACCATTGCACCGGCGTTATTTGGCTTCGCCGGCGGGATATCCGGTGGTTATATTTCAGATTATCTCATCCGTATTGGCTGGTCAGTATCCTGGGCTCGCAAATTGCCCTATATTATCGGGATGTTTATGGCCGCAACCTTAGTGTTCGCCGCGATAGCTAACAGTAATCTCTGGGTCGTCGCGCTGATGTCATTCGCGTTCTATGGTAAGGGTATCGCAGCAGGTGCCGGCACCTGGGCCATAGTCAGCGACACTGCGCCGAAAGACGCCGTAGGGTTGGCCGGCGCCATTTTCAACTGTATCGGGAATATTGCCGGTATCGTTACGCCGATTATCTTCGGTTATATTGTCGCCATGACCGGAAGTTACGGTACCGGGCTGGTCTTTGTGGCCGCCCACTGCATCATTGCCGCACTGTGCTTCCTGTTTGTGATGGGACCAATAGTCCGCATCGGTGAAAATGAACCATCACCGGAACCGCACGCCCGCCAGGAGACGCCGGAGCTGCAATCGCATTAAGATGCCGACATCCGGGCCGCAGGGATGCGGCGAAATTGACAACCGATGCAAATCTTATTGCTGGGTTAACGCATTTATTTCAT
Source organism: Enterobacterales bacterium (assembly GCA_015654745.1). Taxonomy (GTDB): domain Bacteria; phylum Pseudomonadota; class Gammaproteobacteria; order Enterobacterales; family Enterobacteriaceae; genus Acerihabitans. The sequence continues at coordinate 15,482 of JAATGH010000065.1, read as the reverse complement.
TATCCGTCAAACCGGTGTAGCGCTTAATGGCCAGGCGTCCCATACCATCGGCAATGAGTTGGCGGGCAAAGGCGAGCGAAGCCTTTTTTTCACCTTGTTTCACCCCTTGTTGAATGCCTTCCCGACGAAGTTGTTCGGCGATAGTCATAACCTCTTCCTCATAGCTGGCCGCCTCGACGGCATTGTGTTGCAATAATTGGCGTGAATGGCTAATTTCGCTGCTAAGTTCCAGTATATCCGGAATTCGTATCTATTTTTGCAACGGTTCTAAAACCGCCACCCGATGGTGGGTTAAAATCGCCTCATCGGGCAGGGAGGTGACATCACCAGCGTGAAGGGCCGGCAGGGTTCAACTTGCGCAGTGTGTCGAGAAATTCGATGAAACCATAAAAATAGACGGCGGGTTGTCAACGCGATATGCCGAACGGGGCAGATTCTCCCGCCCGCCCCTTACTCCAATGCGGCAAAACCAGCGCGAATTTCTTGCTCCGGCAGATCGATACCGATAAACACCATTTCGCTGGTCCGGTCTTCGTCCATCCGCCAGTCTCGATCCCAATCTGCGCTATATAAACGCTGAACACCTTGGAACAACAGGCGTCGGGGCTCATTTTCTATGGCCAAAATGCCTTTGTAGCGCAAGAGGTTATCCGCGTAGGTGGCCAGCAAGTTTTCCATCAGGTCGGATACGGCCGCCAGCGCCAGCGGCGTGCTCAGCGTCACTACCAAGGATTTGATCCTGGTTTGCGGCGCCACCAGCGGCCGGAAACGCGGTTTGACCAAGTCCAGTCGGTCGTTGAGAATAAAACCATCAATATTAAATAGCGACTCCAGCGCGATCTGGCCATTCAATACCGTCAATACCGGTGCCCGGGCATTGATTGCATGTAGCCGCGCCAACAGTCCGTCGTAATCGGCGGCGATATCGGTCTTGGTCAACAAAATACGATCGGCGAAACCGACCTGGGCCTGCGCCACGGTAAAATCCGTAAGCTGCCGATCCGCATGCACCGCGTCCACCAGGGTAATCACCCCGTCCAGCAAAAAGCGCTCGCTTAGCGACGGATGGGAAAAAAAGGTTTGAATCACCGGGCCGGGGTCGGCCATGCCGGTACATTCGATGACCAGTCGGGTAAACGCCAGTTTGCCGTCGTCGATGCCGGCTAGTAAATCCAGTAACGCATTTTGCAGTTCGTTGGCGCTGCTGCAGCAAATACACCCGTTGCTTAACGTCGTGATCCTTGTGGCGCCCTCCCCCAGGATACGGTTATCAATCGGGCTTTCGCCAAATTCGTTTTCGATCACGGCAATTTTTTCACCATGATTGTCATGCAGGATGTGGCGCAGCAACGTCGTTTTCCCTGCGCCAAAAAAGCCGGACAAGATGGTTGCCGGCAGCGGCTTAACCATGAGGGTTCCTTCTAACGTTTGTACAGTCATGATCGGGGACTAGCGAATAGGCATAATCCCCGCGGAGAGGTAAGTTTTCAGCGGTGATCAACAGCAGCGGAATCCACCTTTGCCATTGCCGCCGTAGCGTGCTTCCTGCCGTTCGCGGAAAAACTCTTCATAGGTCATTGCCGGCAGGTCGGGATGATTGATTTTCATATGCTGAACGTAATTATCGTAATCCGGAATGCCTACCAGCATCCGGGCGGCCTGTCCCAAATATTTTCCTGCCTGTCCCAAATTGCCAAACATAGGGTATCTCCAGATAACATGCCCGCATAATCGAAGCATTACGCGGGCCGATGGTGTAGCGCTTAGTGGCTGGAGGAGGTCGCCACCCCTTCCGCCGGTATCGCGGCATACGGCGTTTCTTTATCGCTGCGCGTGGTGTTGCCGAACGACTTCACGGCCGTCTTGATACCATAGAACAGTATGCTGTACACAACAATCAGGAACAGGACGCTCAATGCGGCATTGGTATAGTTATTAATAACTATGTGATGCATGTTGCTAATTTGTTGAGCTGTGACATCCGCGCCGGCCTCGCTAATCCGCCGGTTATACTCGCGGGCTAGGTAGAGGAAACCTTCCAATTGAGGATTCTGGCTAAACAGTTTGAGGCCAAGGGCCCAGGTGGTACAAATCAGCAGCCAGACCGCAGGCGTGACCGTCACCCAGATATACTTCGCCCGTTTCATTTTGATCAATACCACGGTGCCGAGGATCAGCGCGACCGCCGCCAACATCTGATTGGATATACCAAACAACGGCCATAAACTTTTCACGCCGCCCAAAGGGTCAACCACGCCCTGGTAAAGCAAGTAGCCCCACAAGCCGACGCAGCCCGCGGTACCGGCCATCCCTGCCAGTAGCGAGTCGGTTTTCTTAAGAAAAGGCACAAAATTTCCCAATAAATCCTGCAGCATAAATCGGCCGGATCGGGTCCCGGCATCCAGGGCGGTTAAAATGAACAGTGCTTCAAACAGAATACCAAAATGGTACCAGAAGCCCATATTCGCGCCGGGTAAAATCTTATGGAAAACATGCGCAATACCTACCGCCAGCGTCGGAGCGCCGCCGGCGCGGTTCAGCACCGAAGGCTCGCCGATATCCTTGGCGGTCTGCAAGATCTGATCGGGCGAGATGACAAATCCCCAAGAGCTCACCGTCGCCGCCGCATGGGTGGTGACATCCTTCAACGAAGCCATGATCATCGGCGCGTCGGCGGTGCCAAGGCGATGAAGATCCGGCATGGTGATCCCCAGCGCGGTCGGCGGGGTATTCATGGCGAAATAGAGGCCGGGTTCGATAATAGAGGCGGCGACCAGGGCCATAATGGCCACAAAGGACTCCATCAACATCGCGCCATAACCGATAAAACGCGCGTCTTTTTCGTTTGCCAGCAACTTGGGCGTAGTGCCTGAGGCAATCAAGGCATGGAAACCGGATACCGCGCCGCAGGCAATGGTGATAAACAGAAACGGAAATAGCGCGCCTTTCCATACCGGGCCGGTGCCATCGATAAATTGAGTCATCGCCGGCATTTTCAAATCGGGATTGATAATCACGATGCCGACCGCCAGACCCACAATCACGCCTATTTTCAAGAAGGTGGCTAAATAGTCGCGCGGCGCCAAGATTAACCAGACCGGTAGCAAGGCCGAAACAAAGGCGTAGCCGATAAGCGTATAGGTAATGGTGGTATCTTTGAAGGTCAGCGCCGGCCCCCAGTAGGGATCATGGGCAATCACGCCGCCAAACCAGATGGCCAGCAGCAGCAATACCACCCCGATGACCGACACCTCGCCTACCCGGCCCGGACGCAAAAAGCGCATGTAAATCCCCATAAACAGGGCAATAGGCACGGTAGAACAAACGGTAAATACGCCCCACGGACTTTCCGCCAGCGCTTTCACCACAATCAACGCCAGCACCGCCAGGATAATAATCATAATCAGGAAACAACCGAACAGGGCGATGGTGCCGGGTACCGGCCCCATCTCCTCTTTGATCATTTCGCCGAGGGAAACGCCATTGCGCCGGGTGGACATAAACAGCACGATAAAATCCTGTACCGCGCCGGCAACCACTACGCCGGCCAATATCCACATCGTCCCCGGCAGGTAGCCCATCTGTGCCGCCAGCACCGGGCCCACCAACGGGCCGGCCCCGGCAATAGCGGCAAAATGATGGCCAAACAGCACGTTTTTATTGGTGGGGACATAATTTAGCCCGTCGTTATTCACTACCGCCGGCGTTGCGCGCGTGCCATCCAGGCCCATGACGCGGGTGGCGATATACAGGCTATAGTAGCGATACGCCACCAAATACACGGCGACCGATGACACCACGATCCAGAGCGCGCTGACATGCTCACCGCGGCGCAGCGCCACCACGGCGAGGCAACAGGCGCCAATCAGGCCGATAATGAACCAGGGTATATGCTTAAGAACATTATTTTTCATTGTGCTTAACTTCCGTAGGGATACATGGAGTCGTACTTTATGCCGGTCGGCAGGTAAACCCAGAGGATTTTTGATTAGCGGTCAAATAGGCTGATAAGCGGTTAAATAGCTGCGCTAACGGTTTTTAGCGACAACTCGCGGGACGCGGGTGTCGAGATAGGGTGCGGCGATATTCAACCGATGAGCGCCATGGGCGAAACCGCCGGTCCGGGGGCAAATGTTGTCCGGGAATGTGTTAATATTTGGCCCATATCCTTGATAATAGGCAAGACACAAACGGTAACCATGGTTAAAAAATCCACTAAAGGCACCGCGCAGTCTACCGTCGCCAACCCGACGCTGATTGACGTTGCCCGTATCGCCGGCGTTTCGCCGATCACCGTTTCGCGGACATTAAACTATCCTGAACGGGTTTCCGATGCCGCGCGCAAGAAAGTGTTTGCGGCGGTGCGTGCCACCGGCTATGTGCCGAATATGTTGGCCGGCGGCCTGGCCACCAATAAAAGCCGTCTGATCGCCATTTTCGTGCCGACCATTGCCAACTCCATCTTTGCTGAAACCGTGCAGGCGCTGATGGATTGCCTGACCAGAGAAGGCTACCAGGCGCTACTGGGACTGACGGGTTACTCCAGCGAGCAGGAAGAACACCTGCTGGACGCCCTTTTAGGCCGGCGGCCCGACGGCATCGTGCTGGCGGGAACGCTGCATACGGCCGCCAGCCGCGCGCGATTATGCAAATCGGGAATACCGGTGGTTGAAATCTGGGATCTCAGCGCCACCCCCATTGATATGCAAATCGGATTTTCACATGAGCAGGTCGGCGCCGAGGTGGCCCGACACCTGTTTGCCAAAGGCTACCGGCGTTTTGCGGCGCTTTCCCTTGACGATCCTCGTGGCTTGCGGCGTAGCCGGGCTTTGGTGGCGCAGTTGGCAACGCTTGGACTGCCCAACGTCCCTACCGAGATCGTACCGGCCCCCGCCACCTTGCTCTCCGGCCGGGAGGGACTTAGACGCATCCTGGCGCGGGGCGCTCGTCCCGATATTGTCGTTTGCAGCTCCGATACCATCGCCCAGGGCGTATTAGCCGAAGCGGCCAGCCGTGGCATAAAGGTGCCCGAGGAGTTGGCGGTCATGGGGTTCGGCGATCTTTCGAGCGCCGCCCAGGTTTTCCCCGCCCTCTCCACGGTACGCATCGACGGCACAAAAATCGGCCAACTGGTGGCCAACGCGTTATTGGACCGATTTAATGGCCAAGACAGCGGCCTGGCGCCGCTGCGCATCGATACCGGATTTCACGTGATAGATCGCCAATCGACGCAATAAACCGGAAACAGCTCACAAATTTGTTATCTCACAATTGTATGATTGCGCAATCATATTAACATCCACCATGTCCGGCCGTTATGGCATAAATGCATCTGTTAATGATTGCGCAATCATAGCGACCTCGGCCCCAAAAAAATAATCACGCGCTTACCCTACAAACGAGGAATCAATGTGAATAACCCCCTGAAATCAGCCAAGACCAACGTCCGCTACCTGATTTTGGCTATGATCTTCCTGGTCACCATTTTCAATTATGTGGATCGCGCTACGCTTTCGATCGCCGCGCCCATACTACGCAAAGATCTTGGCTTCGACGCCGTCTCCATGGGAGTGGCTTTCTCCGCCTTCGGCTGGGCCTATACCGCGATGCAAATTCCGGGCGGCATTATTCTCGACCGTTTCGGCTCGCGTATCGTGCTGGGCATCAGCCTGGTGGCCTGGTCGGTACTGACCTTTCTGCAAGGTTTTGTGGATATGTTCAGCTCAGCCCTGCTGGCGCTGTTTATTCTGCGCTTTTTGATGGGCGTCGCGGAATCGCCGGCGTTTCCGGCCAATAACCGGCTAACGGTTATGTGGTTCCCCCGTCAGGAACGCGGTATGGCCACCGCCATATTTCAATCGGCCCAGTACGCCGCGCTCGCCCTGTTTACCCCGATTATGGTCTGGCTATTAAGCACCTGGGGTTGGCAACATGTGTTCTTTTTCACCGGCGGCGCGGGCATTGTTATTGGCCTGCTGTGGTTTTGGATCGTCCAGGAACCGTCCCGCCATAAACGCGTTAACCAAGCGGAGCTGGACTATATCGCCGCAGGCGACGGCTTGGCCACTATCGGCGACGCGCCGACGCCCTTTAGCTGGGGACAGCTTAAAACCATTGGCGCCAACCGCATGATGCTTGGCATTTATCTGGGCCAGTTTTGCCTGACGTCTATTACGTGGTTTTTTCTGACGTGGTTCCCGACGTATCTGATCGAGGCCAAGGGCATGACCATTCTGAAAGTGGGTATCGCCGCGGCAATCCCGGCCGTCGCCGGATGTTTGGGCGGGATTACCGGCGGCGTCTGGTCCGACTGGCTGCTACGACGGGGCCATAGTCTGACCGTCGCGCGCAAGACCCCGATCATTTGCGGCCTATTACTCTCCAGCAGCATAGTCTCCGCCAACTACGTGCAGTCGGTACCGATCATTATCGCCGTCATGTCCCTGGCCTTTTTCGCCAAAGGCGTGGGCAATCTCGGATGGTGCATCGTCGGCGACGTTTCGCCCAGAGGCGCTATCGGCATCAGCGGCGGCATGTTCAACCTCTGCGGCAACCTGGCCAGCATTGTTACGCCCATCGCCATCGGCCTGATGATCAATACCTTCGGTTCCTTTGATTGGGCGCTGATCTATGTTGCCGCCATGGGGTTGCTTGGCGCCTTTGCCTATTTATGCATCGTTGGCCGCCTATATCGGCTGGACGCTGAACCCGCGCCGGCAGTCATAGGCAGCAACGGAAAACCTTTGTTGCGCTAAACACCATCAACTTTAGCTTATTATTTTTCATCCGCAGGAGAAAACACAATGTCTTTATTATCCCCCACCGCAACGCCGGCCGATTGTGCAGATAACGACCGCATTAGCTGGGTACGGGTGGCCTCGGTATTCCTGCCGCTGGCCAACCCCATCAGCGATGCCAAGGTGCTCACCGGGCGTCAAAAGCCGATGACCGAAATCGCCATACTGTTCGCCGAGATAGAGACCCGCGACGGTCACCGCGGATTGGGCTTTAGCTATTCCAAACGGGCCGGCGGACCGGGGCAATTTGCCCATGCCAAGGAAATCGCGCCGGCGCTGATTGGCGAGAACCCCAGCGATATCGCCAAACTGTGGGACAAGCTGTGCTGGGCGGGCGCTTCCGTAGGCCGCAGCGGACTGGCTACCCAGGCGATCGGCGCTTTTGACGTGGCGTTATGGGACTTAAAAGCCAAACGCGCCAACCTGTCGCTGGCGCGATTGCTCGGCGCGCAGCGGGATTCCGTGCGCTGTTATAATACCTCGGGGGGATTTTTACATACCCCCCTCGACCAACTGATGAAAAATACCGATATTTCCCGGGAGAAAGGCATTGGCGGCATCAAACTCAAGGTCGGCCAGCCTGATTTTGCCCTGGATATTCACCGGGTAAGCACCATCCGTAAGCATCTTGGCGATGCCTTCCCGCTGATGGTCGATGCCAACCAGCAGTGGGATCGTCCCACCGCCCAGCGGATGTGCCGCCAGTTCGAGCCCCTTAATCTGATTTGGATTGAGGAGCCGCTTGATTGCTACGACGCCGAAGGCCATGCGGATCTCGCGCGGCAGTTTGATACGCCCATCGCCACCGGAGAAATGCTCACCAGCGTCGCCGAACATTGGGAGTTTATTAAACAGCGCGCGACGGATTACCTGATGCCGGACGCACCAAGAGTGGGGGGGATCACGCCCTATCTTAAGGTCGCCGCCCTGGCCGAACACGCCGGCCTGATGATAGCGCCCCATTTCGCGATGGAGCTGCATGTTCACTTGGCCGCCGCCTACCCACGCGAACCCTGGGTAGAGCATTTTGAATGGCTGGAGCCGCTGTTTAACGAGCGTCTTACCATCAAGGATGGCCGCATGCAGGTGCCAACCCTGCCGGGACTCGGGTTGACGCTAAGCGGTCAAGTGGCCGCCTGGACCGCCGAAAGCGCGGAAGCCGGGCACCGCGCTTAAGCGGATTTTTGACCAAACAGGCCGATGGCCTTTCGCCACCACAATCCCCCCCCTCAGTATGCAGAAGGGGGGTTGTGAGCCGCCCAGTTAAGCTATTTTTTAGCTATAGCTATCATAATTTCTTATTTGCCTGATAAAACGCCCTCCCCCTACACTGATCCCACTTAAGCGCTCCAGAACAGCCCTGTGAGCAGCCCACAGACCAGCGAAAAGAGGATCAGATGGCCCTATTAAACGATGTCGGCGCGGATTTGCCCCTGGGTGATATCGCTTATCTTCGCATTCGCCATGACATTCTCTGCTGCCGCATCCTGCCCGGCGCCATGATCACCGAATCCGAATTGATGGAAAATTATGGCCTGGGCAAAAGCAGCTGCCGCGTGGCGTTGGCGCGCTTGAGTCAAGACCATCTGGTGGAATCCCGTCCGCGCAAAGGCTATCGCATCGCGCCGATTACCGTGCGGGACGTGGAGGAAATTTTCTCTTTACGCATTCAGTTGGAACCTTTCGCGGCCCGCCTGGCGGTAGGCAAAGTCAATATCGCGCAATTGCGCGAACTGGAAGCCGCCTGCCGGGTGGAACTGCGGGCACCCTTGCCGGAACAGATCGATGTGTTTATGAACGCCAATAAGCGTTTTCATCTGGCTATCGCCAGGGCTTCGGGCAATAACCATCTGATCCGCACCCTCTCAAGCCTTATGGATGAAATGTCGCGGCTGGTGGCTCTGGGCTTTAACGTGCAAAAAACCAAACCTGAAATCAAACACGATCATAATGCCATGATTCAGGCCTTTATAGATGGCGATGCCAAACGGGTCGAGCTTATCGCCCGCCGCCATATCGAAACCTTTCAGGCCATGACCCTTGAGAAAGTGTACGCCACCTTGAGCAGAGGCGGCGCCGTGCTGCCCATACTTGAGAGGAGCACCTATCAATGAGCGCCATCTCCTTAGACATTGAACCCACGACCCTTGACATTATCCGTACCGAAAGCATCGGCAAGCGCTTCGGTTCACTAGAGGTGTTGGACAATATTTCGCTTGGGGTACGCCAAGGGGAGATCCTCGCGCTACTGGGGGCGTCTGGCTGCGGCAAAAGTACCCTGCTCAATATCCTATCTGGTCTATTGGCACCGGATCGGGGTGAAGTGCTGATTCAGGGTAAGCCCGCAGGCCAGTTCAGCCATTGGGAGAGGGTGGCCTATTTGTTTCAGGAGGATCGGTTGCTGCCTTGGCGCAATGTACAGCAAAACGTCAATTTCGGGTTAGAAAACAGCAAATTAAGCCACTCATCCCGCCGTGGCCGGGTCGAGGACGCCCTGCGGTTGGTCGGGCTGCATGATTTTCGCCATGCCTGGCCGCATCAGCTTTCCGGCGGTATGCGCAGCCGGGTGGCGCTGGCTCGCAGCCTGGTGGTGGAACCGGAGATACTATTAATGGACGAACCCTTTTCGAAACTCGATCCGCAAACCCGCAGCGTGATGCATGACGAATTGCTACGCATCCAACGGCTCAAAGGCGTGACCGTGGTCATGGTCACTCACGATGTCGAGGAGGCCGTGGTCTTGGCCGATCGGGTGGTATTGCTTAAACCCAATCCGGGGCGCATCCACCGGATTATCGATATTGCACTGCCCCGCCCCCGAATCCCCACCGAACCTTCGGTCGCCGAACGGTCGCGGCTGCTCAGGCTGGAGGTTTAAGATGAAAACCACCGTTTCCTGGTTAAGCCTGCTGGCCCAGCGGTTAGTGCTATTGGGCATCTTCCTGGCGGTCTGGTGGATCGCGTCGCAGCATATGCCAGCCTTTGTATTGCCGGGACCGCTAAAAACCTGGCAGGCATTACTCGCCTTGTGGCGGGGTGAAAATCTGCTGCACGATATTGGCATCACCTTTTCAAGGGTGGTGGCGGGCTTTCTGCTGGCCACGCTGGTCGGCACGCTCTTTGGCCTGGCGCTGGGCGCCAGCCGCGCGCTGGCCCGTTTTTTTGAACCGCTGCTGGCGGTATTCAACACCGTATCCTCGGCAATATGGGCAATCTTCGCCATTATCTGGTTTGGTATCTCCGGCGCGACGACGGTGTTTGTCGTGTTTATGACCGCCATGCCGCTGATCTTGACGAATGTCTGGCAGGGCGCGCAAACCGTGGACGCACAATTTGTCGAGCTGGCGCGCAGCTTTCGCCTGACTCGCCTGCAAACGCTACGCAAAATCTATCTGCCCACCATTTTGCCCTATTTTTTTTCCGGCGCCCGGCTGGCGTTTGGTTTTGGCTGGCGCGTGTCGCTGGTGGCCGAAACGCTGGGCGCATCGGATGGTATCGGTTATCGCCTGCGCCAAGCCGGCGATCTGGTGCAAACCGATCAGGTATTCGCCTGGACCCTACTGCTGGTGGCCATGATGTTATTGCTTGAAGGCGGTCTGCTCAAACCCTTGGAACGCCACCTCTTTCGCTGGAAACAACGTACACAGGAATAAATACCATGAAAAAAAACGTCGTAATGGCGGCCACGCTGGTCGCGGGGGTACTGTTTGCCCTAAGTTCCCAGGCAGCGGAAAAAATCCGTATCGGCTATTGGACCAGCGGCGTCAGCCTAGGCTACGGGGCGGTATTGGAAAGCCGTGATTTTCTGGCCAAACGGGGCATAGACGCCGAATTTGTACACTTTCCCGATGTTAACGCCCCCATTAAAGCCCTGGCGTCCGGATCGATAGATTTGGCGTTCGGCGCCCCGTTGGCCGGGGTATTCAGCACCGCCTCCGAAGGCGTGCCCATCAAGATCTTCGCCGCCACCCAACCCGCCGATGTGCAGTTTGTCGTGCCGGAAGGTTCCCCGATTACCAGCCTGGCACAGCTAAAAGGGAAAAAAATCGGCATGTCCCCCGCCGGCTCGTCGGTGGCGGTGATCGCCAGCTCCATTCTGCAACAAAACTATCAGATCAAACCTGCGGATTTCGCCCTGGTTGGCGGTAACGAGTCGCGTCTGGCGCAATTCCTGGCGCAAAAGCAGGTTGATGCCGCGGCGCTGAGAACCTTGACGATCAACCAGCTCGACGATTTGCGGGTCACCCCCATCGGCAACTTTGCTGATGAATGGAAAAAGCTGACCCACTCCTCCGCCGTACCTTACATCGGCGTAGGCGCGGTACGCAGCGAGTTAATTGAGCAGCATCCTGAAACGGTGGCGCGGGTCATCGCGGCGCTGCGCGATACGCTGGCCTGGGGCAAAGCCAATCCCGAGGCGGTCGCGGATATTTTGCAAAAGCAGGCCAACCTGCCGGCCAAAGACGCCCGCGTCTACGTTGGCCGCTGGGAGAGCATGAACCGCATTGATTTTGAGCCGGCGGATATCGATACGCTTAAACGTGAGCATCAGGTATTCATCGACAGCGGCACCATTAAGGGCGAGTTGAATGACAACCTGTTCGACACCCGCCCCTACCTGGCCGCCAAATCCATCAAATAAGCAGGGGTATTAAGTGAGCAACGTTATGAAGGCACTGGTGTTAGACCAACACGGCGATCTCGACCGGTTACGGGTCGTTACCGATAAACCGCGTCCTCACGCCGCGGCCGGACATGTGGTGGTGCGGGTGGGCGCGTCATCGTTCAATTATCACGATGTGTTCACGGTTAAAGGCATGCCGGGAATCAAAGTGCCGCTGCCGGTGACCATCGGCCTGGATTTGGCGGGCACTATTACCGAAGTGGCGGACGACGTCACCGGCTGGTCGGTGGGCGACCGGGTTCTGGTAAATCCGCTGAAACCAGGCGTCGGCCTGATGGGCGAGATGACCGACGGCGGCATGGCGGAATATGCCGCGGTGGATGCCGCCCAACTGATCCCGTTGCCGGACTCGGTCAGCTTCGAACAGGCCGCCGCGCTGCCGGTGGCCTACGGCACGGCCCACCGCATGTTAATCACCCATAAGACGGTTAAAGCCGGCGATCGGGTGTTAATCCTCGGCGCCAGCGGCGGCGTCGGCACCGCCTGCGTGATCTTGGCTAAGCATCTTGGGGCGGAAGTGATCGCCTGCGCGGGCAGCGAGCAGAAGGCCAGCGCGTTAACCGCGCTGGGCGCGGACCATGTGGTGAATTACCGCGAGACCGATTTTGCCAAATGGGCTATCGGACAGTACGGCAAACCCCAGCGGCGCACTCATGAAGGCGGTGTGGACGTGGTCATCAACTTTACCGGTGGCGAAACCTGGCGGCCGTCGCTTAAGTGCCTGAAACGCGGCGGTATCCTGTTGGTGTGCGGCGCTACCGCGGGTTATGACCCGCAGGAAGACCTGCGTTATATCTGGAGCTTCGAATTAACCATCAAGGGATCGAACAGTTTTTACCGCGATAATCTGGAAGACCTGCTGGCCATGATTGCCGACGGCCGGATCGACCCGATGATCGATCGCGTATTGCCTCTGGAGCAGGCGGCGGAAGGACTGCGGTTAATTCGCGATCGCGAGGTGTTGGGCAAAGTGATTGTCACCCCGTAGCGGCCCTATTGCGGCCCCGTGACTTTCCGTTCGGGGCTATTCCACGATGCATCCCACTATGACCTGGCCGGCAACCCGCCGGCACCTAGGAGTAATTAATGAGCGACATTACCGTACCCAACGTGGCCGACGTACAGGAAAAACTGTTAAAAGGCCCTTACCACCAATGGCTTGGATTGGAAGTCCTCAGCGTGGCGGAAGGAGAGATCACGCTCAGCGCAAAATGGCGCGAGGAGTGGGTGGTCAACCCGGCCGGCGGATATACCCACGGTGGAATACTCGCCGCCCTGGTGGACTTAACCGCCGACTGGGCGCTGGTGGCCTTTACCGGCAAGGGAGTCCCAACGCTGGATGTACGGGTGGATTATCATCGCCCGGCGCGCGGTGATTTAACCGCCGTCGGCACCGTTATCAAGGTCGGCAAACAGTTCTCCAGCGCCGAGGCGCGGATATTCGACCGTGAAGGCCGGCTGGTCGCCAGCGGCCGGGGCCTCTACGCCACCGCCACCGCCTAGGAGGAATAAGTTATGGGCATCCCGTTGGATCACCTGGTCATCAATACCCATTTTGCCATTGAAAAAACGGCGGAGCGCTTTCAAAAATTAGGCTTTACCCTAACACCCAGAGGCTATCACTCGCTGGGTTCGCTTAACCATTTGATCATGTTTGCCGATCGGTATCTGGAGATCGTGGGCCTGCCAACCGGAACCGACCCGATTCGCCAGGAGTTGCTGGACAGCCCGGTCGGTATTGACGGCCTGGTATTTGCCACCGGCGACGCCCGGCGCACCGCCCGGCGCCTGGACGAGGCCGGTTTTACCCTGCAGCCGGTACAAGAGTTTTCCCGTGAAGTGATAAGCGGCGATCGCCACGGGCTGGCCCGCTTCACCACGGTTCGCCTCGCGGCGGGTGAGTTTTCCGCCGGTCGGGTCTACTTCTGCCAACATCATACCCCGGAGTGGGTATGGCGGCCGGAGTGGCTCTCGCACCCAAACCAGGTTACCGGCATTACCGCCCTGACCATCATCGCCGGCGACGTCATGAGCGCCGAGCAACATTACGCCAGGTTAGGCAACACCGCGCGGTTCAGGCTGAACATTGTCGATGAAGACGTTTTCGCCCGGCTATTCGCGGGCCTGCCGCTGCCGTCGCCTGGGCGGGATAGGTTTGCGGCGATCCATTTCCAGGGGGGCGACCTTACCAGGATTGCCCGAGATGCCGAGGCATTGGCGCTGCCGCTAAGATGGCGCGATGGGCGGTTACAGATCGCCCTGCCCGACGTGACCACGCTACTCGAGTTTATACCATGATACAAACCACCAATTTAGGTACTGGATTCGACAGCCGGCGCCCGGGGCGGCAGTTGGCGTTCATCGCCCCTGCGGCCGATGGCGGCGCGCGTGAAATCGCTTTTGATCACCTTGGCGAGCGGGCCGACGGCATTGCCCGCGCGCTGCGGGGACGCGGTTATCAGCCAGGGGAGCGGGTCGCCATTCTCGGCCGCAATTCCATCGATTATATCGCCAGCCTGCTAGGCATTCTGCGCGCCGGGCTGGTAGCGGTGCCGATCAATTTCAAATTTCCCGTCGCCACCCTGGATAAGATTCTGCAAGACAGCGGCGCACGCCTGCTGATGGGCGATGCCGACAAGCTCTGCGGCCCTACCCTCGCGCTACCGCGGGTCGTATTTGAATCCGCGGCGGCGGACGGCCTCGACGCGTTTGCCGATCCTGGTGAATTCACGCCCTTTGCCGCCGGACCGGATGATCTCGCGCTGTTGTTGTACACCTCCGGTTCCACCGGAATGCCGAAAGGGGTCCGGTTGACCCATGCCAGCCATCACTGGGTCGTACAAACGCGGCTGGCCGCCCATGAACTGGAGGGCGAACGGGTACTTGTCGCCGCCCCACTGTACCATATGAATGCCCTGGCGCTGGTACTCTTGACCCTGGCCAGTCATGTTACCACCGTCCTGCTGCCTCAGTTCAACGCCGCGGAATATATCCGCGCGATTGCCCGCTACCGCTGCAGTTGGCTGACGGCGGTGCCGCCGATGATCGCCATGATGCTGCAGGAAAAAAACCTGTTGCAGCAAAGCGACCTCACCAGCGTCAGAGTAGTACGCATGGGTTCGGCGCCGGTGACCGACAGTCTGTTTGCGCAAATCGCCCATTTGCTGCCGGCGGCGCGGATTATTAACGCTTACGGCACCACCGAAGGCGGGCCGGTGGTATTCGGCCCGCATCCGGACGGGATTGCCACCCCCAGGCGATCCGCCGGGCATGCCCATGGGCAGGTGCGCTTGCGCCTGCGCGATCCGCTCGGACGGCTAGGACAGCGAGGCATCCTTGAGCTGAAAAGCCCGGGCCTGATGCAGGGGTATCACCAGCGCCCCGATCTCCCTTCGCCGTTTACCGACGACGGCTTTTATATCACCGGCGATGTCTTTGAACGTGATGACCAGGGGTTCCATACCTTCGTCGGACGTCTGGACGATATGTTCGTCAGCGGCGCCGAGAACATCTATCCCAGCGAAGTGGAAGCCTTGATCGAACGCCATCCCGCGGTGCAACAAGCCTGCGTGGTTCCGGTGACCGACGAGATCAAGGGTACCAAACCGGTTGCCTGGGTGATTCTGCGGCCGGGACGGCGGGCAACGGAGGCGGAACTGAAAGCCTTTGCCCTCGAACAGGGTCCGGCCTACCTGCATCCGCGCCATATTTGGCTGGTGGAATCTTTCCCGCTGGCCGGTACCAATAAAATCGACCGTCGCGCGCTGCTGCTGGCGGCCGAACAACGCATTCACCCGCGCGACGCGTCCGCGTCGGCCTACCCTGGAGCCCCAGCATGACCTTTAACTGGCAAAATCCTTATCCCACCACGCGGGCTCCGCTGTTCGCCCGCAACGTAGTCGCCACGTCCCACCCGATAGCCGCCCAGGCCGGTAATTCCGTGTTACTGGCCGGCGGCAACGCCGTTGATGCGGCCATTGCCACCGCCGCGACGCTGACCG
>JAATGH010000040.1 GCA_015654745.1 Enterobacterales bacterium | reverse complement strand
GATCTCTACTGCTATATCGCCAAGCAGGACTTGGAAGCGCGCGTGGTGCATCTGGAATTTGACGATGAGGCGTGTTGGGGTGGCATTTTCGAACTGGAGGGCGGCAAATCTTACTATATTTTCCCGCAGCCGGGTACGCCGCCGTTTCCAGTGCGGCTGCGCGCCAGCAAGCCTTCCGCCTAATCTTAGGACTTGAGGAGTATCTTGATGAATGTCGCGACCGACGATCCGTTATTCTGGCGCCTGTTTGCCTTGGCGCAACTTTTGCCTCAACTGCCGCCTCGGGAGCTGATCCTGTGGCTTGAGCAGGCGGCGGGCCGGCCATTGGCGGTGGCCTTACTGCCGACAATGGCCCTTGACCGGCTGGCGTCGGCGTTTCCCGCCGGAGTGGACACACCGACGGTGGCGCAGTGGCAGCAGGTGATGGCCTGCCTGGACGGCTGGCTGCCGGAGCATCTGGCTACCCAGCCGCAGCGCGGCGAAGCGTTGCAGTTGCGGGCCGCGTTTGCTTCCAGCGATGGGTTGACCATTGATGGACATTTCGGTCAAAGTAAACTGTTTTTTATCTATGCCTTTGATGATAAAGGGCCGTTTTTACAGCAGGTCCGCCGCTATCGCGATGAACCCGGCGCGCTGGAAGAGGGCAACGAGGCGCGGGCGCGGTTATTGAGCGATTGCCATTTGTTGTTTTGTGAGGCCATCGGCGGCCCGGCCGCCGCTCGGGTGATTCGCAATAATATCCATCCGATAAAAATCAAACCGCCGATGGGTATTGCCCAACAGCTGCAGGCGCTGGAAAAAATGCTTACCGGGCGTCTGCCGCCCTGGCTGGCCAAACGGCTGGGAAAAACCACCCCGCTGGCGCAGCGGGATTTTTCGCTTTGAACGACCGCGCCAGAATATGGCGCGGGTTCGCGCATAAGCCGTCAACGCGCGTGCGGCCCGAAGAATGACGGGCCTATCGCGGCCAGTAGGCGTTTCGCTACCTCAAACCCGGCGTGTGGGCGTGCCGGGTCCTTTGGTGCCTCTCGTCGAATAGTCGGCCAGCCGTTTACCAATGGCGCCAAAATTGAAAAACGTCGCCAGGCTTGATGCCGATTTTGACCGGCTAGTGTTATAACCAACGTTGATCCTGTCGAATTTTAACAGAGCAATAATCGCCGCTTCGGAACCGCGAATTACCGCGTGCATGAGCGGGGTTTTTTCTTCATTATCCGTCAGGTTCACGTCGGCCTTGCCATTTTTCTGGAAAACGTCTATTACCTCCGCATGGCCATTTATTGCGGCAAGGATTAACGCGCTATAGCCTTTATGGTTTTTTTCATCCGCACGGATATGGGAATGATTTAATAGCGCCTGCACGCTATACCGATCCCCCGCGGCGGCGGCTATATGTAAAGGGGTGTTGCCTTGAGGGTTGGAAATATTGATATCTATATCCTTCTGCCGTAGTAGCGCTTGCACATAGGCCTGGCGCCAATGGCTTACCGCAATGGATAAGGCACTCTCTTTATAGTTATTTTGGAGGTTGATATCCGCTGACCCTTGGTGTAACACCGCATTAAAAATTCTGGCGTTGGCATTGGCCGCCGCCAGCATAAGCGGGGAGTTACCATAAAAATCTCTTTTGTTGAGATCAATATCGGGATGCTTGATTAAGTGCAGCGCGGCCAGCTCCTGTCCACGGCGAATGGCCAGCATGACCGCGGTGTGATGCAGCCCGGCGAGGAGCCTATTTATCGCTACCGCCTCGTTCTGACTCAGCAGCGCCAGTATATCCCCATTTCCGTTATACGCCGCAATATGCAAAGGCGTCCATCCTTTACCATCGGGCTGATTAATATCAATATGTCCATGCGTCAGGAGATCGGCGGCAATGTCGACATCGCCGGATAACACCGCCAGGATCAATGGGGTATTGCCTGCATTATCCCGACAATTAATGTCGATAGGCGGTTGTGATAGTAATTGTTTAACGATTGATTGGTTTCGGATATGAACCGCCATATGCAATGGCGTTATTTTTTGGTTGTTGACCAAATTGATATTGCACTGTCGCGCCAGTAGCCAATCAACGATTTCAGCACTGTTAACCTCGACAGCAAAATGCAATGCTGAATTGCCATCATGATCTTGTATATTGACATTATTGTCATCAAACTCAATAAGTTGTCTGGCAATATTTATGTGCCGATTCAAAATGGCCGTCATCAGCGCCGTTCTTCCCTGAGAGAAAGGCCTATTGATATTCAATAGGCCTTTCTCTATCAACACAAGCGCGGCCTGCAAGATTCTCTGGTTGTGGATATCGTCAAGCACGCGGCTATGGTCGCTAAACCATGCTGGATTGAGGTGGTCAACCAGACGGTGTACCGGCGTATGTTTTATCGCGGCCGTCAGTTCGCGATCGGGTAACGCCATTGCCACTTTTCCTAAATACAATGCGTCAAGAGTCAGCGGTATGCTGACGCCGGTCCTTTTGTTTTCCACCCAAAAAAAATCTCCCAGATGGTGTATTTTAATGTTTTCGTTTTCACTGCCGCTTCGTATTATATAGATCTTTCCTGTATGGGGATCGCTGGACAATTTTTTCGCCACATGGATGCTAATGGCGGTGGGTCGTTTTAGGACGTAACGACCATAGGATTTGCCAGGATATAAAAGTTCGCCCATCCTAAAATCAGGGTATTTTTCCGTTAGGTGGCTTTTTAATGCTTTGTCTTTGAACAGCAACATAAAGAGTTTATCGCGATCGTTTTTTAAAGAAGAAATATATCTATTAATATCATTATAAATAACTCTACCTACATGGGTAATCATTCGATTGATAGTGATATGTTGTGTCAAGTATTCGATAAGCGCGTCGGTTATCGCGGCGGCTTCTTTTAAGATTTCGGCCGAGCTGTGGTCGACGGCATAGTCATCAGTAACGTCCCATCCGGTACCCTGTAACTGTCGTTTAAAGGCGGTGAGCATGCCGGCGCCGATATTGCCGTACCTGGTCTCCAACCAGCGCAGCAAGTATGACTGGGTCAGTGCCTGCTTTGCCTGAAACAGTAAAACATGAACTCCGTTCGGCATTTCCCCCATAAAATTAATATAAAACAGCAGCATCCGCTGGACGATGGTCGCTATGGGCCGGTCAAGGGATGTAATAATATGGGGCAGTATCGCCATGCCCGCCGGGTTAATGTCCTGAATGGGTTCTTGTGCGAAAAAATGCATAATCTTGGTTAATAACGTATAACAACGAACCCGTACAGCCTCTGGTAAGCACTGTGGTTCAGCGAGCCTGGTCATGAAATATTTTTTGTAATTTTCCGCGCCCTGAATATATCCGGCTTTCCTGGTGATAACGGCTAGCGCGTTTTCAATTTGCTGTAAATAGATATGATAATCACGCTGTTGTTCAAAATACACCACGTTGCCGTAGCGTTGTTCGCTAAAAATGATGGTCTCGCTTTGTGTTGCCTGGAATAAAGGATCATGATTTGGATTGGCGGTAGCCAAGGGCGGGGTGAAACCGTTGCGGTTGACGTCCATGTTGCCTCCTCTGATATCTAAAGATGTCGTCGCGCTATCGAGCAAAGGGTAGTCGCTACTGAGCATAAACCAACCTAGGTAAACCTCGGCTCATAGCCGGTATCGCTTTTCCCCGTCTGTGTCGGCACCCTTGTCTTGATTGTCGCGTTTACCACAATAAAAAACCTCGCAAAATCAGTAGGCAATGCTGGCGCGTGAATTGCACGTTATCCAGTAACGCCGCTAACCAGAGAGAACGCTATGAAGAATAATGACATCGCCGCCCTGTTCGTTGAGCCGGCCTGCGAGCATAACGGCAAACAAAAGACCGGTTGTAAACCGCCGAAACCCGGCTCCACCGCGGGCGGCTGCGCCTTTGACGGCGCGCAAATTACCTTGTTGCCGGTGGCGGACGTGGCGCATCTGGTGCACGGTCCCATTGGCTGTGCGGGCAGTTCCTGGGATAACCGCGGCAGCCGCAGTTCGGGTCCGCAGATCAATCGGTTGGGTTTTACCACCGATCTTAGCGAGCAGGATGTGATTATGGGGCGGGGCGAGCGGCGACTGTTTCACGCCGTGCGGCATATCGCCGAGCGTTATCATCCCGCCGCCGTTTTTATCTACAATACCTGCGTGCCGGCCATGGAGGGGGATGATATTGAGGCGGTGTGTCGTTCCGCCTCGGTGGCGGCCGGCATTCCGGTGATTGCCGTGGACTCGGCCGGATTTTACGGCAGTAAAAATCTGGGTAACCGCATTGCCGGGGAGGTGATGCTGCGCCAGGTGGTCGGGCAGCGCGAACCGGCGCCGTGGCCGGTGAATTATCCGGTGTCCGAAGCTCGCGGTCACAATATTGGGCTGATAGGCGAATATAATATTGCCGGCGAGTTTTGGCAGGTTCTGCCGCTGCTCGACGAGCTGGGGGTGCGAGTGCTCTGCACGCTCTCAGGCGATGCCCGCTTTGCCGAAATTCAAACGCTGCATCGTTCCCAGGTCAACATGCTGGTCTGTTCGCGCGCCTTGATTAACGTCGCGCGCAAACTGGAGGAGCGTTACGACACGCCCTGGTTTGAAGGCAGTTTTTACGGTATGCGGGAAATGTCGGCGTCATTGCGCCAGCTCACCGCGCTGCTTGAGGATGAGGATTTGACCGCGCGCGCCGAAGCGTTGATAGCGCGCGAAGAGGCGGCGACCCTGGCGGCGCTGGAACCGCTGCGTGAACGTTTGGCCGGCAAGCGGGTGCTGCTATATACCGGCGGGGTGAAATCCTGGTCGGTGGTCTCGGCGCTGCAGGATCTCGGACTGGAGGTCGTGGCCACCGGCACCCGCAAATCCACCGAAGAGGATAAGGCGAGGATCCGCGCTCTGATGGGCGAGGAGGCCTTGATGCTTGATGAAGGTAATCCGCGGCTATTGTTAGACACGGCCTATCGTTACCGCGCCGACATGATGATTGCCGGCGGCCGCAATATGTACACTGCCTATAAAGCCAGGCTTCCGTTCCTGGATATCAACCAGGAGCGGGAGGCGGCCTTTGCCGGCTACTCCGGCATGGTTAATCTGGCGCGGGAGGTCTGCCGTACCCTGGAGAGCCCGGTCTGGAGCCAGGTTAACCAGCCGGCGCCCTGGCAACATAAAGGCTGAGGAGAAGAGTATGACCAACGTAGTCCGTTCCATAAAACCGCTCGCTACCAGTCCAATCAAAAGCGGTCAGCCGCTGGGCGCCATCTTGGCCGCCATGGGCCTCGAGCACTGTATTCCTCTGGTCCATGGCGCCCAAGGCTGCAGTGCCTTTGCCAAGGTGTTTTTTATTCAGCACTTTCATGAGCCGGTTCCGCTCCAGTCCACCGCCATGGAGCCTATTACCACGATTATGGGCGCGGATGACAACATTCTCTCCGCCTTGGAAACGCTGTGCGAACGAAATACCCCGCGCATCATCGTACTGCTGAGCACGGGACTATCCGAGGCTCAGGGCAGCGATTTGACCCGGGCGGTGGCGCTGTTTCGCGAAAGCCATCCCAAACATCGACAGGTCGGTATCCTGACCGTCAGTACGCCGGATTTTTACGGCTCGATGGAAAACGGCTATGCGGCGCTGCTCGAAAGCATAGTGCAGCAGTGGGTGCCGGCGCAACCGCCGGCGGGCATCCGTAACAAACGGGTCACTCTTTTTTTAAGTCATATGTTTACCCCGGGCGATCAGGAATTGCTTCGTTCCTATGTCGAAGCGTTTGGACTGCAGGCGGTGATCCTGCCGGATCTGACGCAATCCATGGATGGACACCTGGCGGTGGGAGACTACAGTTCGTTGACGCAGGGCGGAACGCCGCTGCGCGTGATGGAGCAATTGGGACAAAGCGCCGCCACGTTGGTGATCGGGGTCTCTTTACAGCGGGTTGCGGCGTTGATTGAGCCGCGTGCGCGCGGCGAGTGCGTGAGATTGCCGCATCTGATGACCCTGGCGCGAATGGATGAATTTATTATGCAACTGCGTCAAATATCCGGACGCGACGTTCCGTCCTGGATTGAACGGCAGCGCGGACAATTGCTGGATGCCATGATCGATTGCCATGGTGATCTACAGGGCGCGCGGATGGCTATTGCCGCCGAGGCGGATTTGCTGCGTTGCTGGGCCGACTTTGCCGTGAGCCAGGGCATCGAGGTCACGAGCCTGGTGGCTCCGGTCAATCAGCCCGGGTTGACCGGCCTGCCGGTAGACTCCGTTATTATCGGCGATCTGGAGGATCTGGCGGATCGGCTGGCACAACATCCCGCCGACATGATTTTTGCCAATTCTCATGCCGCCGGCCTGGCCGAGCGGCTCCATTTGCCGCTGGTTCGCATCGGTTTCCCCATTTATGACCGCTTGGGCGAATTTCGCCATACCCGCCAGGGTTATGCCGGCATGCGGGACACGCTGTTTGAATTGGGTAATGTTATGCGCCAGCGCCATCTTCATGCGCCGGTTTACCTTTCACCGCTTAAACAAGATTTTTCTGCCGTCTCACTCGCACAGGACGCCGGCTTATGAATAATACCTTCCAGCGCAACCTTACGGTGACCACTGCTTCCGACTGGGCTTTACGGGTTGCTTTCGCCAGTTCGGATTTGCAGGTGGTGAATCAGCATTTCGGCTCTACGCCCCGGCTGGTGATTTATGGGGTCAAACCGGATCGGGTCACCTTGCTGCAGGTGACGGATTTTATCGTCCAGCCGGGGCACGATCTTGATAAGTTGGGCTGTCGCATCGCGGCGCTGGAGGGATGCCTCTCGTTGTATTGCGTCGCGGTGGGTGACAGCGTATTTCGTCAACTGCTGCGCGTCGGCGTGCGGGCGGTCAACGTGCCTGTCGCCACCTCCATCACCGCGCTGTTGACGGAACTGCAGCGCAACTGGGATGCGCCCACGGTGCAGCGCCATCAGGTGAAACGCGATCCCCGGCGCTTCGAACGCTTAGCACAGGAAAGCCAGTGGGAGGAGGAGTAGCCGACGTTTAGGATTGCCGCCGGCTGCTTTTAATGTCATCTCCCTGACAAAACCGACAACCTACCCCGACATGTTCGGGGTTTTTTATGAACGAAAAACGGCTATCTCATTGAAATACCGGAAATGATGTGACTGGCATCACATTTGCTCATAAGTAATTACCCCCAACGCGGAGCAACACCATGATTCAGATAGAAGCGCAGGCCTTGCATCAGCTCATCAACCAGCGTCAGCAATTGACGCAACCCTGTGCCGGGTTGCGTATTTTGCTGGACGGCGATACCTGCCGCGGTTGGCGGGTCAGCTTGGCCTGGAGCGCGCTGGCGCGGTCGGAAGATTTTGCCGTGGATTATCAAGGATTGGTGTTGTTGGCCCCCATCGCCCATTGGCCCTATTTGCAAGGTGCAAAGATCCAGGCGGGCGATCGGGACGGGCAGCGGGGCCTATGGGTTGAACTACAGGCTTTGGCCTGTCACTGCGACAATCAGGTTTGCGCATCTACACAGGCAACCAGTCTGTGAGCCGGAGAAAAATTTTATGTGGAACTATTCAGAAAAAGTAAAAGATCATTTTTTTCACCCGCGTAATGCCAAAGTCGTCGAACAGGCGAATGCCATCGGGGATGTGGGATCGCTAAGCTGTGGTGACGCGCTGCGCTTGATGCTGCGCGTTGACCCGGTTACCGAAGTGATTGAGGAAGCGGGCTTCCAGACCTTTGGCTGCGGTAGCGCCATCGCGTCGTCTTCGGCGCTGACGGAATTAATTATCGGCCGTACCTTGACCGAAGCCGCCCAGTTGACTAATAAGCAGATTGCCGATTATCTCGACGGTCTGCCACCGGAAAAAATGCATTGTTCAGTGATGGGACAAGAAGCCCTGCGCGCCGCCATCGCACAGTTTCGCGGCGAGGCGCCGCAGGCCGACCACGACGAAGGCGCATTGATTTGCAAATGCTTCGGCGTTGATGAAGGCCATATCCGCCGTGCGGTAATGGAAAATGGACTCACCACGCTTGAGGATGTGATCAATTACACCAAGGCCGGCGGCGGCTGCACCTCCTGTCATGAAAAAATTGAGCAAACCCTGGCCGATATCCTCAGCCGGCAGCCGCTGGTATCAGCTGCGCAAGCGCCGGTGGAGCGGGATGAAAATTGGCGGGCGGTGGAGGAGGTGATCGCCGGATTGCGGCCGCATATCCAGGCCGACGGCGGCGACATGCGCCTGCTGGAAGTCAAAGATAAACAGGTTACCGTCGCATTGTCCGGCAGCTGTAGCGGCTGCATGATGACAGATATGACGTTGGCCTGGTTGCAACAAAAATTGATTGAACGCCTTGGTCGATTTGTCCATGTGGTGGCGGAAGGCGCGCCGGCAACCATCACCGAAGTTGAATAAGCGAGGAGATAAGCCGATGAAAGCAGTCTATTTGGATAATAATGCCACCACCCGCCTGGATCCCATGGTACTTGAGGCGATGATGCCGTTTTTAAGCGAGCATTATGGTAATCCGTCCTCGATCCATGATTTCGGCCAGCCCGCCGGCATTGCGCTGGCCAAAGCGCGGGAGCAGGTCGCCAGTCTGCTGGGCGCCAGGCACGATACCGAGATCGTTTTTACGTCCTGCGCCACCGAGGCCACGTCCACCGCGATTCTCTCCGCGGTTGAAGCCTATCCCGAACGCCGGGAAATCATTACCAGCGTGGTGGAACATCCCGCTACTCTCGCCGTTTGCGAACATTTGGAACGCCAGGGGTATCTGATCCACCGGCTACCGGTGGATGGCCAAGGCTCGCTGGACATGTCGGCGTACCGGGCGGCGTTAAGTGAACGGGTGGCATTGGTCACCATCATGTGGGCCAATAATGAAACCGGTGTGGTTTATCCGGTGGCGGCCATGGCCGAAATGGCCCATGAGTATGGAATACTATTCCATTGCGATGGCGTGCAGGCCGTGGGAAAACTTCCGGTGGCGCTGGCGTCGACCGCTATTGATATGCTGTCTTGCTCCGGCCATAAATTCCATGGCCCGAAAGGGGTTGGCTGTCTGTATGTTAAGCGAGGCACCCGGTTCAGGCCGCTGCTGCGCGGCGGTCATCATGAACGGGGGCGGCGTGCCGGTACCGAGAACATTGTCGGTATCGTCGGCATGGGCGCGGCGGCGGAGCTGGCGGATATCCATCTGCCGATGATGACCGGGCAAATTGCCCCGATGCGCGATCGTCTGCAGAGCGCCGTATTGGCGGCTATTCCCCATACCTTGGTGATGGGCGGCGATCTGCCGCGTACGCCGAATACGGTAAATATTGCCTTCGAATATATTGAAGGCGAGGCAATTCTGCTCTTGCTCAATCATTGCCAGATCGCCGCCTCCAGCGGCAGCGCCTGTACCTCCGGCTCGTTGGAGCCCTCGCATGTGATGCGTGCGATGGGAATTCCCTATACCGCCGCCCACGGTACCATCCGTTTTTCCTTATCCCGTTATACCCGGGAAAAAGAGATTGACTACGTCATTGAGCAGTTGCCGCCGCTTATTGAGCGCCTGCGCGCGCTCTCACCTTATTGGCAGGGCGATAGGCCGCTGGACCTGGCGGGTACCGGCTTTGTGCCGACCTACGGTTAACTACGGGAAAACACTACCATGACCGCTATCGTGATTAATGACACCACGCTGCGCGACGGCGAGCAAAGTCCCGGGGTAGCCTTTAGCGCCAGTGAAAAGGTCGCCATTGCCCGATCGCTGGCGCGGGCCGGGGTCGGCGAACTGGAAGTCGGTACGCCGGCCATGGGAGATGAGGAGTGCCGGCGTATCGCCTTGGTTCGCCTAGCGTTGCCCGATCATAGCCTAATGGCCTGGTGCCGCCTCAATCGCGACGAGATTGCCTTGGCGGCCGAGGCGGGTATGGATTGGGTGGATGTCTCCGCGCCGGCATCGGCCCGGATGCGCGATTACAAGCTCAAGCTTTCCTGGCCGCAGTTGGCGCTGGAACTGGATCGGCATATCGCCTATGCCCGGTCATGCGGTCTTAAGGTCAGCGTCGGCTGCGAGGACGCCTCCCGTGCCAGCGACGATGAGCTGCGGCTGATTGCCGACGTGGCGGGTAATGCCGGGGCCCAGAGGCTGCGTTTTGCCGATACGCTTGGGGTGCTGGACCCCTTTACCACTTTTGCGCGCATCACTACGTTACGCGGTCACTGGGATCGGGACCTCGAAATGCATGCCCACAATGATTTAGGCCTGGCGACGGCCAATACGCTGGCGGCGGTGCGGGGCGGGGCCAGCCATGTTAATACCACGGTAATGGGGCTGGGCGAGCGGGCGGGCAACGCCGCGCTGGAAAGTGTAGCCATGGCATTGATGTCTTGCCTGCATTATGACACCGGTATCCGGTTTGAACAGTTGCCCGATCTCTGCCGCGAGGTTTCCGCGGCGGCCAGGCGGCCTATCGACCCGCAGTTGCCCTTGGTGGGCGAACAGGTGTTTACCCACGAATCGGGTATTCACGTGGCGGGATTATTGAAAAACCCCGCCTGCTATCAGAGCATCGACCCGGCGCTGCTAGGCCGACGCCACCGGCTGGTCTTGGGCAAGCATTCCGGCCGCCATGCGGTAAAACAGATTTTCGCCGACCTGGGCTATCCGCTGGCCGCCGCCCAGGCGGATCAATTACTGCTGACGCTGCGCAGCCGGGCTGAGGTCTGGAAACACTGTCCTTCGGATCGTCAACTGCGCGATCTTTATCACGAATTCTATGGCGCCACCGGGCCGGATCTCAGCCTGGCGCTCTGCTCGGGAGGGTAGAATGGAATGGTTTAGCGCTTTACCCGGCATCGACGAACTGAACACCGCCGAAGCCTTTTTCGACTACTTCGAGCTAGAGTGGGATCCGGCGGTGGTGCGTGCCAAACGGCTGCATATCATGCATGAATTCCATCGCCGGCTGGCACAGGTTATCGACGCGCCCTCATCCGAGGGTTTCGTGGGAGGACCAGGCCAGCACAACCCGGCCCATTGGGCGATGGCGCGGCATCTGCTAAGCGAAAGTTATCGGCACTTTCTGCAAGGGGATCTGGCGGTGACGTCAGGATTATCCATTTACCAACGCCATCAACCCTGTTTTATCCCCTGGAGTCAATTGACGGAGGTGCAGCCATGAAACCCAGCTATGAATTTGGTGACCGGGTACGGGTAATCCGCTCGTTGCGTAATGACGGTACCTTCCCGGGTAAAGCCAGGGGCGCGCTGCTGGTGCGTAAGGGCAGCGTCGGTTATGTGCGCGAGTGGGGCAGCTTTTTGCAGGATAATCTTATCTATCAGGTGCATTTTGTGGAAGAGGATTGCATCGTCGGGTGCCGCGAGCAGGAGCTTATTTCAGGTAGCGCGCCATGGATTGCCGGCGAATTCCAGTTCGGCGATTGGGTCAGCGCCGCGTTGCCGCTGGCTATTGACGGGCGGCCGGTGG
>JAATGH010000433.1 GCA_015654745.1 Enterobacterales bacterium | reverse complement strand
TTCACCGATGAATTTCCTTCTCTAGTGCTCCCATAAGTAAATCCTGACAAGCAGACCACAATCGCCTTATGGCGGCCCTATTATAAGGAAACAATTATGTCTAACAAAATGACTGGTTCAGTAAAATGGTTTGATGCTGGTAAAGGTTTTGGTTTCATCACCCCTGCTGACGGTAGCAAAGATGTGTTCGTTCACTTCTCCGCTATCCAGAGCAATGATTTCAAAACCTTGGACGAAGGCCAACAGGTCGAGTTCAACATCGAACAAGGCCATAAAGGCCCGTCTGCAACTAACGTTGTAGCTCTGTAAGATACAGATTAGGTGAAATTAAGACACTTGCGATAGCGATGATGGCTTAGGCCGGAGCAGTCAAGTTATCTTAATGCAGCCAAAAAATTCTAAGCCCCGACGATGTCGGGGCTTTTTTTTTGATCTTTATTTGCCCCGTACCGGCCCATCGGCGGACTTCCATGCATTTCACGGGCCTGGCGCTTTCTGGTAACCCGATATCTATGGGGCTTGCCACAATATGCTTTTAACCTTCGCCGGGTTTTAGTGCTAAAATTCCGCTTCGACTAAATAAGGATATGGGTATGATAAAAAATATTTTCACTGGCCTGCTGGTGATTAACCTGGTCGGATGTGCCGGTTACGCCGACTTCCCACAGGTGACGCAAACGCCGGCCCCAGTGGAAGTGGTCGGTGTCTGGATGTCTGCTGGCCCGCAAAAAAGCCTGGTGAGTCCGGAGGCCATTGCCAATTTTGTGGTGAATCGAGCCGGGGATACCCTGGATTGCCGTCAATGGCAGAGTACCATCGAACGTCGGGGCAAGCTGACCTGGCGCGGTGAGCAGTTATACAATGTCAATGTTAAAAACGAGTATCAAAAAATTACCGTTACCGGCGACACTATGCAATATGGTCGCCTGCGGCTGCATCGGGTAGCGAAACCGACGGTGGAGTGCCAGGCCTTTGTCGTGTCCGCCAATGGTGATTATCATTTTACCGGCTCAAACGTGCCGGTAACGCTGCCGCATGCAAGCCCCCACAAAAAATCCGACATGGTAAGAAGCAATAAATAGCTCCCTTTTTTATTTTCGCGCTTAACATCGGTCGGTTAAGCGCCCATTTCCGTACCTGCGGCGGCCACCCCACGTCAATCGCAGGGTGAATGATGAGCGGTTGATTTTCAAACATTATTGGCGCGTCACGGATTTACCGAATATGGTAGAATAGCCTCAGCGGCCGTAGGTCTGATTTTCCTAAACGTCAGCCTATTTGGCCTGCTTTTATTGGCTTGGCCTTGAGGGTCAGTACAGTCCGGTAAACGACCTTCGATAATATCTAATCCTTTGGTCGTGATGGTGACCCGCGTGTTACAACCCAATCCCCGGTTTTCAGTCATTGAAATATTTTTTCAGTAACTAATGCCGAAAGGAATTGTCCTATTCCCTAGCGAGGTCTAGCGACACGGCGTTGGCACGCCAGAAATCGCCAGCGTCTACCCAGGTCAGTGATTCAGGTGAAAAAGTGATAACTTCCCGCCTGCGACCCGAACGAAGACGGGTATTTCGCTTAAATACCGGAGGGTGAACTCCACCTTCCCACAGCGCTTGCGCTAATCTGATGAAGAATTGATAAATGGCACACCCTCAAAGATTTTCTCTAAAATTGTTGCATCCACGCTATTGGCTTACCTGGTTCGGCCTGGGCGTACTGTTTTTGCTGGTTCAGTTACCTTATCCGTGGTTGCATGCCTTAGGCGGTTGGCTAGGGCGCTTATCCATGCGGTTTCTTAAGCGCCGGGTTGCCATTGCCCGCCGCAATCTGGAGCTTTGCTTTCCCCTGATGGCAACGGAAAAACGTGAGCGCACGATTATCAACAATTTCACCTCCGCGGGAATGGGACTGATGGAGACCGGCATGGCCTGGTTTTGGCCGGATGCGCGGGTCAAACGCTGGTTTGATGTGTATGGATTACACAATTTGCAGCGTGCGAATGAGCATAATCAGGGCGTTATGGTTATCGGTATCCATTTTATGTCCGTCGAGTTGGGGGGACGCGCCATGGGGTTGTGTCAGCCCATGATGGCAATGTACCGCCCCCATAACAATAAAGTGATGGAGTTGGTACAAACCTGGGGCCGGATGCGCTCGAACAAGGCCATGCTGGATAGAAGGGATCTCCGCGGCATGGTTCACTCATTAAAACATGGGGAAACGGTCTGGTTTGCCCCGGATCAGGACTATGGCCCAAGCGGCAGCATTTTCGCCCCCTTTTTTGCGGTCAGCCAGGCGGCAACCACCCGCGGAACATATACATTAGCCCGGCTTGCCAAGCCCAAATTGGTTCCGGTGGTCTTGATCCGTAAAAAAAATGGTCACGGTTATCGCCTCTTGATCCAGCCGCAGCTCGATGACTATCCGCTGGACGACGAGATGGCGGCGACCTGTTATATGAATAAAGTGGTAGAACAAGAGATCATGCGCGCCCCGGATCAATATCTTTGGATGCATCGGCGCTTCAAAACCCGTCCGTCTGGTGGTATCTCCCTGTATATATAGCCTTGGCGAACCTGGCCCGATTACCCTCCTGGGCGGGGGTAATCGGGTGAAATAGGCTCATTAATAGGTCCTTCTCCCATCATCGCCACAACGAATGTTTTTTATACTGTCAGCCGTGATTTTGCAAACTTTGGGATTCGTCGGAAATGAGTATAACGCGGCATCAGGCCTGGATGGGTGTATTTCTGTTAAGCGCTTTGTTTTGGGTCGGCCTGGTGTTTATCGTCACTCGGTTAATCTGATGGTGAAATTACGCCGAACGGTTTCCCTGCCGGCGCCTTTGGTGTTGCCAGAAAGGGATAATTATATCAAGGGATAGATTATCGCCATTGCAGCCGACATTTTCAGATTAATCTTAAAAATTATTTTTTGCAGGCTGTAAGGTTTTTTGCGGAAAAAGATGAGTTTCCATTATGAAATTCATTTTAGAAAAGCATTGAAAAAAAACAATATTTTCCCTGTTTCGACCTTTATAAGGCAAAGTGGGACGGCGCAAATGCGTCATTTATTAAATTTTGTTACCAATATTACAAAAAATTACCAGTACACCTTCTGTCCTGATTCGCTACACTAGCAACCTTTCTTTATTCATTCACCGGTTAACAACCCAAATTTCTTTTATAGGTAAATTATGTTACGCAATGGTCGCTCTCGGGCAGTATCGCTTTTAGCTATCCTGGGAATGTCCCTGGCTAGTTTCTCGACTTTTGCTGATACCGATATCTTTACCGCGCTAGACGATCCGTCCACCGCGAAAAAAAGTTTCGATGGCAATGTTCTTGGTAGCTACAACGCTCAGCACGGTAACTCCACCAGCTCCGCGCTCGCCGCCAGTAGCACCATGACCTGGTTTCAGCCAACCAATGCCTATAGCCTTTGGGGCGAGGCAACGAATAACTCAACCAACGATGAGCGCTCCGCGGAAAAATACCAGGCCGGTGCGCGCGCCCGCCATAATATGGACGCTGATAACTTTCTGTTCACCCAGGGCAGCTGGCTGAGTGACCGTTATAATGGTTATCGCTCTCGCTCAACGCTGACCGCCGGTTACGGTCGTCAGGTTCTGAGTGGTCCGGTTGCGCGTTTGCGTTTGGAAGCAGGTCCTGGTGTCCGTCATGATGAGTTCGAGGGCGGCGGACGGCAGACCAAAGCGTTGGCCTATGGCGCGGCATCGTTTTCCTATCAGTTGACCGATACGACAGAATTTATCCAAGGCGTCTCGCTGCTGGGTAATGAAGATTTGACCGCTAACTCCGAAACCGGGTTGAACGTGAAAATCAACGATAAATTCTCGTTGAAAGTGACCTATGACGTTACTTACAACAGTGATACGCCGGACAGTGCGCCTAAACATACCGACACTAAAACCGCGGTTTCGCTGGTTTATGGTCTCTGATAGACCCAAGGTTTTAGGTTAAAATGTTATTTTAGTATATTTAGTCACGTTTTTACGATCTTACACTGGACAAAAAGCTAGCCAATTGCTGTACTAGTACCCGACACAGAGTTTGTGTCTATCATTTATTGAAAGGTAAGTTTGATGTCTAAGATTAAAGGTAGCGTTAAGTGGTTCAATGAATCTAAAGGATTCGGTTTCATTACTCCTGAAGATGGCAGCAAAGACGTATTTGTACATTTCTCAGCCATTCAGAGTAATGGTTTCAAAACGCTGGCAGAAGGCCAACGTGTGGAATTTGAAATCACTAACGGCGCCAAAGGCCCTTCGGCCGCTGACGTAACAGCTATACAATAACATAGCCAGATTCCTGAAAAACCCGCTTAACGCGGGTTTTTTTTATTATTGAATCAGCCGGTTGTCTTATAGCGGGACCGGAGGGCCGAACAGATTCACCAGGCCCATAGCCAGCAGCGTCATGGTCAGCGAGCCTACCAGGTTCAGTAGGATATTGACCCCCGCCCATAGCATTTGCCCGCCCATCATCATGGTGACCACCTCGGCTGAAAAGGTTGAAAAGGTGGTTAATCCACCGCAAAACCCAGTGGTAATAAACAGCTTCCAGGCCGGATCGATATGGGTGGTGCGCATAAACAGCGCCAGGCACAGGCCGATAATAAACGCGCCGATCAGATTTACCGTCAATGTACCGCCAGGAACGGGCAGGCCGCTGCCGCTTAGTTTCAAGCTAATGAACCAACGCAAAACGCTGCCGAGTCCGCCACCAATAAAGACCGCCGAAAATAAGCTAAACATAAAGACCTTACGTTAGGAATAAAAGACAAAACTCAGAAAGGCGAACATGATGCCACGTCCCCCTTGCCAAGCAGGATTACGTAGACATCATCAGCCGAAACGGCGGTTAAAGGAGGAATGCCATCTCCTGAAATCATTATACAATATTTTGTCTTAACGCACAGTATCGTCATGTTGGCATGCCGGCCGCCGCGCGTTGGCCACCAGAAGCACTCGCTCCGGGCACATTTTTCCGAGAGTACCGGTAGTAAGATACTCATCTTTATCGGAGCCGGAGATTACCGCTAGCCGCAAATCCGGGTCCGTGGGCTTTGTAAAAAGAGTGGATATGAATGGTGCTATCGGCTATTTCGCGCCCTATGCTTAATCAATAAAGATTATTCTGGTCTTAAACGGTTAATGAACGATGATAAAAATCGCCGGAATAAGAGAACAAAATGGTGGCGGACTTTGTCTCCCCTAATCCCTAACCATACTGAGCAGGAGCATCGATGATGAAAGTCGCATTAGGGCAATTTGCGGTAAACCGAGATTGGCAAACCAACTTGACCACCTGCCTTGAACTTATGGATCGCGCCATGGCGGGTGGGGCCGATTTGCTGGTATTGCCGGAAGGTATTTTGGCGCGGGACATTGCCGACCCGGATCTGGTGCTAAAGGCGGCCCAGCCGCTTGACGGCCCTTTTGTCAGCCGTCTGCGTGCCGCCAGCGTCGGCACGTCCTTGACCACGATGATGAGCATCCATACGCCCACTCACGATGGGCGGGCGTTTAACGTGTTGATAGCGATACGTCATGGGGAGATTATTGCGCAGTATCGCAAGCTGCATCTTTACGATGCTTTTGCCATGCGGGAATCGAAGAATGTGACCCCTGGACAAGAGGTGCCGCCGTTGGTTGAGGTGGCGGGCATGAGGGTGGGATTGATGACCTGTTATGACGTGCGTTTTCCCGAATTGGCGCGTCGGTTGGCGCTGGACGGTGCAGAAGTATTGGTTCTGCCCGCCGCGTGGGTCAGGGGCCCGCTTAAGGAGATGCATTGGGACGTGCTGGTGACCGCTCGCGCGCTGGAAAACACCTGCTATATGGTGGCGGTAGGGGAATGCGGCGAGCGTAATATTGGCAATAGCATGGTGGTGGATCCGCTGGGGGTGGCTATTGCCCATGCGGCCGAGGTCCCGGCACTGATCTTCGCGGAACTCGACCCTGAGCGGGTGGTCCATGCCAGGCGCGTATTGCCGGTATTGGAAAATCGCTGTTTTGCCACGCCGCAGCTGCGTACTACTGAATGATTAGGGTCGCAACATCAATCAGGGGACAGTGAATGAAACGGTTAAAACGCTGCTGGGCGTCGCCGTGAGTTCGCGTCCTGGATGTACCCAAAAGTTATGGCGATCATGGACTACTCAAAGGTATCTATCTGGAAGATGGGGAGCAGGGGGGGGTAGTGGCGCGGGGCAAGTAAAAGTGTTACAGATATCTCTTGTAATGGAGAGGTAATAGCGGTAAAAAGCGGTTAACATTAATAATCGCTGTTTTTATCAGCAAGCGTTAATCAAGCGAGAAGGTGAGTATGGAAGGTCTAAGCATTACCAAATTGTTAGTCATCGGCGCACTGATAGTGCTGCTATTTGGCACGAATAAATTACGTAGCCTCGGCGGCGACCTGGGTGCGGCGATCAAGGGGTTCAAAAAAGCTATGGGTAGCGAAGACGCGCCGGTGCAGAAGACCCAAGCTGATGACGCCATCGCGCCAAAGGTTACGGAACATAAAGACTGATTTTTTTCCCGCTGGTTAGCCTGGTTTATGGGGATTTAGCGCAACGGGCGTTAGGTTCAGGGCATAAAGGGCCGATTGGCCGCAAAAGCGGGAGAAATTGCATATTGTCCGGCGGGTGAAGGCTTTGAGGGCATACCGCAAAACAAAAAGGATGGTCATAGATCCCATCCTTTTTTTGCTGTCTCAACGCTGGTATGTAACTAAATGTATCGGTGGTTATTTAACTTCAATCCCTTTCGCCTGCAGATCGGCATGGTACGACGAACGAACAAACGGGCCGCAGGCTGCATGGGTAAAGCCCATCGCCATCGCTTCGCCTTTCATCTCATCAAACTCTTGCGGGCTGACGTAGCGCTTTACCGCCAAATGATGGCGGCTGGGTTGCAAATACTGGCCCAGCGTCAACATGGTCACCCCGTGCCGGCGCAGATCGCGCATCACCTCGACGATCTCGGCGTTCGTTTCCCCTAATCCCACCATCAGGCCGGATTTGGTCGGCAAGTCGGGATTGGCTTCTTTAAAGCGTTCAAGCAATTTCAACGACCAGGCATAGTCAGCTCCTGGACGCACCTGACGGTAAATCCGCGGTACATTTTCCAGGTTGTGGTTAAAGACATCCGGCGGCGCGCCGTTGATAATGTCCAACGCCCGATCCATACGACCGCGAAAATCCGGCACCAGGGTTTCAATTTTGATTGAAGGGCTCTTAAGCCGGATGGCGCTGACGCAGTCGGCAAAATGCTGGGCGCCGCCGTCACGCAAATCGTCGCGATCCACCGACGTGATCACCACGTAGCGCAGCCCCATATCGGCGATGGTCTGCGCCAGTTTTTCCGGCTCACCGGCATCGGGAGCGTTGGGCCGGCCATGGGCTACGTCGCAGAACGGGCAGCGGCGGGTACAGATGGCGCCAAGGATCATAAAGGTGGCGGTGCCGTGATTAAAACACTCGGACAAATTTGGACAGGAAGCCTCTTCACACACTGAGTGCAGGCCGTTTTTACGCATGGCGGCCTTGATCCCCTGAATACGCGTGGAGTCCGACGGCAGTTTGATCTTCATCCATTCCGGTTTGCGCAGTATCTCTTGACGCTCCACCGCCACGGTTTTGATCGGTATCAAGGCCATTTTATCGGCGTCGCGGTATTTAATTCCGCGTTCCATTTGTATCGGTTTGCTCATAAGCTTGCTGGTCCCGTCCTGTAAGATAAATGCCTTCACTCTGTTACGTGACTGTTCAAATATATTTGATAAAACACCAAAATTATAACATGTTTGTTCAGCGGTTTTCAGTCCAAAAAAGCGATTATCGCGAAACCGGCGCCCTTGGCGGCGGCATCGGGTTAATCGGCATAGTCCTCGGCGCGCCAGGGTAATTGCTGATGCGGCGGGTTTCCCAGCAAATCGAGCAATACCGTCACCATCACCGGCGTCACGTCTTCCAGACCGGTCCCAGGCCTCAGCTCGCTAACCTGAGTCATGCGCAGGCCGGCGTAACCACAAGGGTTGATGCGCAGGAAGGGCGAGAGATCCATCGCGATATTCAGCGCGAGGCCGTGAAACGAGCAGCCCTTGCGAATGCGTAATCCTAAAGAACAAATCTTGTCATCACCAACATATACCCCCGGCGCGTCCGCGCGGGCGCGTGCGGCGATATCAAAGCGCGCAAGGGTGGTCACCACGGTCTGCTCGAGCAGTGTGACCAGTTGTCTGACGCCAAGCTTACGGCGTTTAAGATTCAACAGCACGTACATGATTTGTTGGCCGGGACCGTGGAACGTAACCTGGCCGCCGCGATCGCTCTGGATGACCGGAATAGCGCCGGGCGCCAGAATATGTTCGGCTTTACCGGCTTGGCCTTGGGTAAACACCTGCGGATGCTGAACCAGCCAGATTTCATCCGCCGTGTCGATATCCCGGCGGTCGGTAAATTGATGCATAGCTTGGGAAACCATGCCGTACGGCTGCAATCCCAGTTGGCGGATAATCAGCGTATCTTGTGGCACGTGCGAACCTCCGGTTCAGAGAACCATGCGAACCAATTCAATATTGCCTAATTCTTCATACAACGTTTCGACCTGCTCGATATGCGTTGCGGTAATGGTAATCGACACCGCCTGATAGTTACCCTTGCTACTGGGTTTGACCTGCGGGGTGTAATC
Organism: Enterobacterales bacterium; assembly: GCA_015654745.1. Classification (GTDB taxonomy): domain Bacteria; phylum Pseudomonadota; class Gammaproteobacteria; order Enterobacterales; family Enterobacteriaceae; genus Acerihabitans. Next base: position 3,965 of record JAATGH010000433.1, on the reverse strand, counting down.
GCCAGGAGCATGGCGCTGTATGACTTCGACCACCAAATCAATCAGCTCCGGGCGGGCAATGCCCATCACTTTATAGGTGAACTAACAGGGAAATTCGAGCAGTTCATTAAGTTTGGTTTTCATTAACGCTCCGGATAGCATGCGGCCCGGGCTCGGCGAGGATAGCGGGGCCATAAACATCACTCCCGCAAGGGCGGGAGTGATGAAGGATAAGCCTATTATAGGGGGGCGGGTTTAGCCCTGACAAGCGCGGGCGAAATTAAGCGAACCAATGATGGAACATCAGTTTGATGTAATCGACGACGCGGCTAAATATATTGCCTTCCTGTACTTCATTTAATACCACCAGCGGGCGTTGATCGATAGTCTTGCCATCCAGTTGGAAGTTAATGCTGCCCACCTGCTGGCCTTTAGCCAAAGGCGCATGCAGTTCTTGGTTGCTAAGCTGGTAGCTGGCTTTCAAATCTTTCATCCGGCCGCGGGGAATCGTCAGATAGGCGTCCGTATCAACCCCGAGTTTTACGCTGTCGGTATTGCCAAACCATACCGGCTCCGCGGCAAACTCCTTGCCAGCCTTTAGCGGCGCCACGCTTTCATAGAAGCGGAAACCCCAGGTCAAGAGCTTGCGGGTTTCATTTTCACGGCCCTTGGGTGAATGTCCGCCCATTACCGCGGAAATCAGGCGCATTTGGCCTTCGGTAGCCGACGCGACCAGGTTGAAGCCGGCGGAATCGGTATGGCCGGTTTTAATGCCGTCAACATTCAGGTTGGTATCCCACAATAAACCATTACGGTTCATCTGGCGGATATTATTGAACGTAAACTCTCTTTCTTTATAGGTGGCGTATTCGTCCGGAACATCACGGATCAGTGCCTTGCCGATCATGGCCATATCGCGGGCGGAGCTGAACTGGCCCGGCGCATCCAGCCCATGGACGGTTTCAAAGTGGGTGTTGGGCAGGCCAAGTGCCTTGACGTAGTTGTTCATAAGGCCGACAAACGCATCCTGGCTGCCGGCGACATAATCGGCCATGGCAACGCAGGCATCGTTACCGGATTGCAAGATGATGCCGCGGTTAAGTTCGGAAACCGGCACCCGATCCCCCGGTTTGAGAAACATCAGCGACGAGCCCTTGAATACCGGATTGCCGGTCGCCCAGGCGTCTTTATTCACCGTGATAATATCGTTCGGCGTGATCTTGCCCGATTTGATGGCCTGGCCGATGACATAACTGGTCATCATTTTGGTCAGGCTGGCGGGGTCACGGCGGGAGTCGGCATTTTGCTCTGCCAGCACTTTGCCGGAATTATAGTCAATCAGGATGTAGGCTTCGGCATCAATTTGCGGCACGCCGGGGATCATCGTCTTGAGATTGACATCGTCAGCATGGCTATAAGACAGGGGAATCAGCGCGATAAGAGTGCTTAAGGCTAAGCGCTTGAATAAAAGATGGCTCACTACTTTATTCATGTCAGGACAACAGCATCCGTGGGGGTAAGTTAAAATCGTGCCACACTATAGCAGAACTAAAAAAGACCGGCATCAGGCAATCCGTTACCTAACGTGGGTTAACCTTTTAATAATGTTTCAGCGCGGCCGTGGGTATATCAGTCTGTGGCCGTGGTAACAAATGACTGCTGCTTCGCGTCGCTGAGCAAACGCTGCTGTAGCGTACTTGCCTGCTGCTTGGACGTGAACGGGCCAAGCTGCACCCGGAACAGGCTACCGTTGGAGGAGACCTTGCCCGGGACGCCGAAACGTTGACTTAGGGTTTTTTGCCAGGTCAGCGCCCGCTGTTTATCCCCCAGCGCGCCTACCTGTACCACATAGTGGCCGGACGACGACGCTGCGGCGGGGGCCGCGGCTACCACCACCGGTACGACGGCGCGGGGCTGCGGGGCGTGGGGCGGAGTGGCGTGGGCTGCCACCGGGGACACCGATGATTGTGCTACCACCGGCGCGGGCTGACTGCTTTCAATCACACCGGCCGGCAGCGTGGAAGGCGCGCCGAGAAAACCACCGCTGCGGGCCTGGGTATTCGCCGGTGCAGGGACCGGTGGCGCGTCATCATCCGAGGCGGAAGGTTGCGGTGACGGATCGGCCACCGGGCGTACCGGCGAGTTGGCCGGCACCGGCGCGGACTGCTGCTCGGGGGTGCCCATTCCTCCGGTCCCAAGCGTAGGGCGGGGCGGCAGGGCGTAGTTCTGCTTGGCTACCACGGTACCTATGGTTCCCGGCCCCGATAGCTTACCGTCAGGGGCGACCTGGATAAAGTCCACGCGGACTTTGCTATTGTTGGATGTATTCAGCCGATCCGCCGCGGCCCGGGACAGGTCGATGATGCGTCCCGGTACGTAGGGACCGCGATCGTTGACCCTGACCACCAGTTGGCGGCCGTTGCTCAGATTGGTGACCCGCACATAACTTGGCAGCGGCAGCGTGGGATGCGCGGCGGTCAAGGCCTCCGCATCAAACGGTTCGCCGGTGGCGGTCTGGTTGCCGCTGCTTTCAGAACTATAGGAACTGGCCAAGCCGACCTGTGAGAAGTTTTGCGGGTTTTTTACGATATGGTAGGTTTTACCGTTGACGTCGTAATCCTGGCTAGTGGCCGGATTATAGGGCTCATAGCGCGGTTCCACACCGCTGATTTCCACGACCGGCCCGTTATAGGCCGCCGCCGCCGGTGGTTGCTCCGGCGCGTTTTCCGTGGTGCTGCATGCGGTGAGCAACAGCCCCATCACGCCGATCCAATACCATTCCTTACGCATCGCTCACCTCTATAAATTTTTAGACAACATTTTCCGATGAGTATGTATCGACATGACGATACCAAACCCCGCCATCAGCACAATCAAAGCTGAACCACCGTAACTGACCAGGGGCAGCGGAACGCCGACCACCGGTAAGATACCACTTACCATGCCGATATTCACGAAGACATAAACGAACAGAATCAGCATTAAACCGCCGGCCATGACCCGTCCGAACGTGGTTTGCGCCCTGGCGGCAATCACTAGGCCGCGCATAATCACGCACAGGTATAGCCCCAATAACACCAAAACGCCAATCAGACCCAGCTCTTCACCTAATACGGCGAAGATAAAGTCGGTATGCCGCTCGGGTAAAAACTCCAGCTGGGACTGGGTGCCGTGCAGCCAGCCTTTGCCGCTGAGCCCACCGGAGCCAATCGCGATTTTGGACTGGATGATATGATAACCGGCCCCCAGGGGATCGGTTTCGGGATCGAGCAGCATCATCACGCGATCGCGCTGGTAATCATGCATCAGAAAGAACCAGAGGATCGGTATAAAGGCCGCAATCAGCAGCGCCGCCACGCCAATCAGCTTCCAGCTCATACCGGACAGGAACAGTACAAACAGCCCCGAGGCGGCAATCAGAATAGCGGTGCCAAGGTCGGGTTGCGCCGCCACCAGCAACGTGGGCAGAAAAATAAGTACCAGGGCGATAGCGGTATTCTTTAGCGACGGGGGGCAGCTATCCCGGTTGATAAAACGCGCCACCATCAGCGGTACCGCAATTTTGGCTATCTCCGAGGGCTGAAAGCGCACGAATCCCAAATCAAGCCAGCGCTGCGCGCCTTTACTGATCTGGCCGAAGGCATCGACCGCCACCAGTAATACCACGCTGATAATATACAGGTAGGGTGCCCAGGCTTCATAAACCCGGGGAGGCACCTGCGCCAACACCAGCATCACCAATAGCCCCATCACGATCTGGCCGATTTTGCGCTCCATCATGCCGACGTCCTGGCCGCTGGCGCTCCACATCACCATGGCGCTATAGGCTAATAGCAGCGTGATAAGAAAGAGAAAGGGCACGTCAATATGCAGCTTATTCCAGAGTGTGCCGTTTTGCTGATTATCGGTCATGGTAGTTAATCACCCTCAACGCCGGGAGGAGCGGGCTGCTCGGCCGGTAAATCGGTTGTATTGTCACCCAGCAT
>JAATGH010000265.1 GCA_015654745.1 Enterobacterales bacterium | reverse complement strand
TCCCTTTCATCCGGTGATACCTGATAATACCGCCCCGGTTGCTCACGGGATATCAGGAGACGTTATGTTTTATCCCCTTGTCAGACAGGCCTTGTTTCAGCTCGATCCTGAGCGCGCGCACGAATTTACCTTTCAGCAATTAGGCCGCATTAGCGGTACGCCTTTGGAATTTCTGGTGCGCCAGTCGGTGCCGGCCAAACCGGTTAACTGTATGGGGATAGCATTTAATAATCCGCTGGGATTGGCCGCCGGGCTTGATAAAGATGGCGAGTGTATCGACGCCCTGGGCGCGATGGGTTTTGGTTTTATCGAAGTCGGTACGGTAACGCCGCGTCCACAGCCCGGTAACGATAAACCGCGCTTGTTCCGCCTGGTACCGGCCGAGGGACTGATTAACCGGATGGGCTTTAATAATAAAGGTGTCGATTATCTGGTTGAAAATGTTAAAAAATCTCATTTTTCCGGTGTGGTAGGCATTAATATTGGTAAAAATAAGGCCACGCCGGTGGAACAGGGTAAAGATGATTATCTGGTCTGTATGGACAAGATTTATCCTTATGCCGGTTATATTGCGATAAATATCTCTTCGCCCAATACGCCGGGATTGCGAACGCTGCAATTTGGCGAGGCGCTGGACGATCTTTTAGTGGCTATTAAAAATAAACAGGCAGAGTTAAACAGTTATCATCATAAATATGTGCCGGTAGCCGTTAAAATAGCACCCGACCTGACCGATCAGGAACTGGTCCAAGTGGCCGATAGTCTGGTTCGCCATAATATCGACGGGGTCATTGCCACTAACACCACCACGCAAAGAGATCTGGTCCAAGGATTGAAACATAGTGAACAAATCGGCGGGCTGAGCGGTAGGCCTTTGCAGTTGCGCAGTACAGAGGTGATTCGCCGCTTATCACAAGAGTTAAATGGCAAATTGCCGATCATCGGCGTGGGCGGCATTGATTCGTTAATGGCCGCTCGGGAAAAAATGGCCGCCGGCGCCAGTTTGATTCAAATATATTCCGGCTTTATTTTTCATGGTCCCCAGCTCATTAAAGACATTATTACCAATATTTGACGTTTTTTGCCGATTTAGACCCCGCAAGGGGTTTATTTATCGTGTAGGCTCGTTTATCTTTTATCCGATTGCTGTTAATTTATCCTGAGCTTATTTCCGGTGGAAAAGTTTTTACTGGATATTACCCAAGCAATGGCGACGTGATGAAAGGAATGAATATGAAAATCACCCCCGGGGATAACTGGCGCTGGTTTTTTGATGCTGAGCACGATCGGATGATGCTGGATCTTGCCGACGGTATGATCTTTCGGTCACGCTTTTGCGCTAAGGCCCTAACGCCAGATGCCTTCTGCGAATCGGTGTTTTGTGTGGATGACGCGGCACTGTTCTTTAATTTTGCCGAGAAGTGCCGGGTGTTGCCTTTAAATGAAGAGCAGCAAGCGGAGCTGATTCTTAACGCGCTGGTCGCATTGCGTTTCCTGAAACCCTTGATGCCCAAGAGCTGGCATTTTGTGCCGCAGCCAACCCCGCTTAACTGGCAGCCGGTGATGGGCGACGACGTGCTGGTCCGGTTGAACGAGAGCGGGGAGTATGCGCGTCTGCTGGTCGCCGAGGCGGGCGATCACGCCAGCCTGTGCGTATTGGCCCAGGCGCAATTAAGCTTGGCGGCGCGAAAATTGGTCCTGGGCGATGCGATCAAAATTATGCACGATCGTTTGTTACCCTATCCGCAACAAGACCAGATTTTCTACGCGGCAGCGGTGTAGACGGCCGATGGCCTTATCAGACAAGGTTCAGGTCGCCGGCGGGGATGCAACAGCAGCTTAAGACGTGTCCCGGTTCGGCGACGGCGCTGGCCTTGAGCGGGGTTACCGCGCCTTCACGCAGCTTGACCTTACAGGTCCCGCAGATGCCCGCCCGGCACGAATAGGGGATATGTATCCCTTGTTGTTCCAGTTGTTCGAGTAAAATCCGTTGGTTATCGCCGACAAAACGTTGTCCCTGATAATCGATGGTGACCGGTCGTTTGGCGGATGCGGGCGGCGTTAAGGTTTCGCTTACGCTACCCTGGCCATAATGCCGGGCTTCACGCAGCGCCAGTACCTCCACGTTATCGCCGACTCGAATGATGCCGCTGCCGCGGGCAATGAGATTTTGGCCAAAATCCACATCTCCATCTACCGCGGTGCGAAAACTCTGCAATGTACGCAGCGGCTCGGCCGCGGGATGTTTTTGGCCGCGTTCCACGCTGACGGTGGTGAGTATGCAACGGCTGCAGGGTTTGACCAACTCGAACTCCACAGAACCGATTCGAATCCGTTGCCAGCCGTCCTCAGCGAAGGGTGAGGCACCGCTGACCACAATATTCGGCCGGAACTGGGTCATGTTAATACCGGCGGGACAGCGTTGTTGTAACTCAAGGAAAGAGGATTCACCCACCAGCAGAAACGGATAGCCGTCGGCGAAAGACAGCGGCTGCGCCGGCAGCCGTTTTACGCGCCGGGTGCTGTTTTCGCCGGTCCAGCGAAGCTCAACCGGACGATCAAAATAACCGCTTAACCAGTTATTGATGGCCTCGGGGGCCCGATACGCGGTAAAATGATTGCCCCATACCTCGGTAGGGTGAAGGTCGGTGGTGAAATCGGCAAACCGCACCATGGCGCTTTGTCCGTCGGGCGCGCTAAGGTGTAGGCCATTTTGTATGATCGCCGGGGTGAACAGCACAATTTGCGGGTACTGCCGAGCGGTGATGAAGGTTCCGTCCGTCTCGGTGAGCATAAAAGCCCGGTCGAACGCCAGGCCTTCGGCATTGACCAGCGCGTGGGACATCCGCAAGCCACGCATTGATTTCACCGGATGAATATATAACCGCGACAAACTTACCATTTTGCCTCCCTGCCGGACAAATTCTCTTAGGCCAACTTTATGATAATGGCCTGTGATTAGCTATAATGCGCAACGATTTTCTTTTTGATGAAATCTAACATGATGAATGCACTGTTTGCCAGTACGGCACAAGGTTTAGAAGAACTGTTAAAAAGCGAGCTGGAAGCACTGGGTGCCCTCGACTGTAAAATAGCGTTGGGAGGGGTACATTTCCAGGGCGACGACCGGCTGCTTTACCAAAGCCTTCTCTGGAGCCGGCTGGCGTCGCGCATTTTACTGCCGCTTAACGAGTTCCCCGTCCTGAGCGACGATGATCTCTATCAAGGGGTGCGGGGAATAGATTGGCCGACCCTTTTTTCGGTGGAGAAGAGCTTCGCGGTGCACTTCAGCGGCACCAACGAGGCCATTCGCAATAGCCAGTATGGTACGCTGCGGGTGAAGGATGCGATTGTTGATAGTTTTACCGAAGCCTTGCAGCAGCGGCCGAACGTGGCTAAAACGCAGCCTGATATCCGGGTGCAGGTATTTTTGCATCGCGATCGCGCTATCGTATCGCTGGACCTTAGCGGCGGCGGTTTACATCAGCGTGGCTACCGTGACGGCGCCGGGCAGGCGCCGCTCAAGGAAAATCTGGCCGCCGCCATCGTGTTGCGTTCGGGCTGGCAGGCCAACACGCCGCTGCTCGATCCCATGTGCGGGTCGGGCACCTTGTTGATTGAAGCGGCGCTGATGGCGGCCGATCGGGCCCCCGGGCTGCTGCGTCAGCAATGGGGCTTTTATGCCTGGCTCGGGCATACTGAATCCCTTTGGCAGGAGGTGCTTGGCGCCGCGCGCGAGCGAGCGCGCGTCGGACTCGGTGAGGCCACTGCGCGCTTTTTTGGCTCGGACAACGATGGGCGGGTAGTTGAAAAAGCGCGGGCCAATGCCCGGCACGCCGGCGTTGCCGAGCTGATCGACTTTAGGGTCGATGACGTGGCCAATCTGACCAATCCATTGCCAGACGGCCCACAGGGAACCGTGGTAAGCAATCCGCCCTATGGTGAACGTCTGGAAAGCGAGCCGGCGCTGGTTGCGCTTTACAACCTGTTTGGCCGGATTATGAAAGCTCAGTTCGGCGGTTGGCGTCTTTCGCTGTTCAGCGCCTCACCGGTACTGCTTGGCGCGCTGCAGCTTCGCGCCGAACGTTCGTTCAAAGCGAAAAACGGCCCGTTGGACTGCGAGCAAAAAAACTATCTCCTGGCTAATGTACCCCATGCCGTGGCCTCCCAAAGCGTGGCGCCGGACTTTGCCAATCGGCTGCGCAAAAATGTCCGTGCTCTGGAGAAATGGGCGGCCAAACAGCATTTGGATTGCTACCGCCTCTACGACGCGGATTTACCCGATTATAATGTGGCCATAGACCGCTACAGTTCCTGGGTGGTGATTCAGGAGTACGTCGCGCCGAAGACCATCGAACCGGAAAAGGCCCGCCAGCGGTTATACGATGCCATTTCCGCGACCCTGGCGGTGCTGGACATTCCCGCCAGCCAGCTGGTGGTCAAAGCTCGTGAGCGCCAGAAAGGGAAAAACCAGTACGAGAAGCTGGCCCAGAAAGGCGAGTTTTTACTGATGGACGAATACGATGCCAAACTGTGGGTCAACCTTACCGACTATTTGGATACCGGTTTATTTCTCGACCACCGCATAGCCCGTAAAATGCTGGGGGAAATGAGCCGGGGCAAGGATTTTCTTAACCTGTTCGCTTATACCGGAAGCGCCAGCGTCCATGCGGGTATCGGGGGCGCACGCAGCACCACGTCGGTGGATATGTCGCGCACCTATCTGGAGTGGGCGGAGAAAAATCTGCGCAGCAATGGCCTGGTTGGTAAGCAGCATCGTCTAATCCAGGCGGACTGCCTGTCCTGGCTTGAACTGTCGGAAGAAACGTTCGATTTGATTTTTATCGATCCGCCTACATTTTCCAATTCAAAGCGCATGGCTGAGAGCTTCGACGTACAGCGGGATCACCTGCTGTTGATGAAGGATCTGAAAAGATTATTGCGCGCGGGCGGTACCATTATGTTTTCAAATAATAAACGTGGTTTCCAATTGGACACCGAAGGATTACAGGCCCTGGGCCTGAAGGCGGAGTCCATTACCGAGCGCACGCGCTCCCAGGACTTTGCCCGTAATCGCCATATTCACAATAGCTGGCTGATAAGCCATGCCGATCGGGATCAATAAACACCATGTCATTAATCAGTCTCTCCGGCGCCTGGCTATCGTTTAGCGATGCGCCATTGCTGGATAATACCGAACTGCATATCGAACGCAACGAACGTGTCTGCCTAGTGGGGCGCAACGGGGCGGGCAAATCCACCCTGATGAAAATCCTTAGCGGTGAGGTCCCCCTGGATGACGGACAGCTCATCTTTGAACAAGATACCATCGTCGCCCGCCTGCAGCAGGATCCGCCGCGCAACGTGAGCGGCAGCGTCTATGATTTTGTTGCCGAAGGCGTGCAGGCGCAGGCGGAGACGTTAAAAGCCTACCATGCTGTTTCGCACCTGGTAGAGACGGATCCCAGCGACAAAAATCTGATGGAAATGGGTCGATTGCAGGAAATTCTCGACCACCAGAATCTCTGGCACCTGGACAAGCGGATTAGCGAAGTGCTCGAACAACTGGGGCTGACCGCCAACGCGGAATTATCGTCTCTTTCCGGCGGATGGCTGCGTAAAGCCGCGCTGGGTCGCGCGCTGGTGTGCGAACCCAAGGTGCTGCTGCTAGATGAACCGACCAACCATCTGGATATTGAAACTATTGATTGGCTGGAGATTTTCCTCAAAAGCTTTGCCGGCAGCATTATTTTCATCTCCCATGACCGTTCCTTTATTCGCAACATGGCGACGCGAATTGTCGATCTTGATCGCGGCAAGCTGGTGTCATGGCCGGGAAATTACGATAAATATCTGGAAGGCAAAGAGGAAGAGTTGCGGGTTCAGGAGCTGCAAAACGCCGAATTCGATCGCAAGCTGGCCCAGGAAGAAGTCTGGATCCGTCAGGGTATCAAAGCCCGTCGCACACGAAATGAAGGCCGGGTGCGGGCGCTAAAGGCGCTGCGTCAGGAAAGAACTGAACGGCGCGAAGTCATCGGCAGCGCGAAAATGCAGGTTGAGGAAGCGACGCGGTCCGGTAAGATTGTCTTTGAAATGGAAGATGTTACCTACCGTCTGGAAGACCGGGTGCTGGTGCGCAATTTCAGCGCCCAAGTACAACGCGGCGACAAAATTGCCCTGATTGGCCCCAATGGCTGCGGCAAAACAACCTTGCTGAAACTGATGCTCGGCCAGTTGGCGCCGGAGAGCGGGCGAATTCATTGCGGCACCAAGCTGGAGGTAGCCTATTTCGACCAGCATCGCGCCGAGCTGGACCCCGAGCGGACCGTAATGGATAATCTGGCGGAAGGTAAACAGGAAGTGATGGTCAACGGCCGCTCGCGCCATGTACTGGGTTATCTGCAAGACTTCCTCTTCCATCCCAAACGCGCCATGACGCCGGTCAAGGCTCTCTCGGGCGGGGAACGAAATCGGCTGCTGCTGGCCAAACTGTTTCTGAATCCCAGCAACCTGCTGATTCTCGATGAACCAACCAACGATCTGGATGTTGAAACGCTGGAATTGCTGGAAGAGATGATCGACAGCTACCAGGGAACGGTATTGCTGGTCAGCCATGATCGGCAGTTTGTCGATAACTCGGTAACCGAATGCTGGATATTTGAAGGAGATGGCCAGATCAGCAGTTACGTCGGCGGCTATTTTGATGCGCAAAATCAGCGTCAGAATATGCGCGCGCTGCGTGCCAACACCCCCGCACCGGTGACCGTCGAGAAAAATAACGCCACCAAAGTTCAAAAGACTCTAAATGCCAAACAAGCGGGGTCTAAACTAAGCTATAACCTGCAGCGCGAACTTGAAACGCTGCCGCTGCAGATTGAACGTCTGGAGCAAGAAATCAACGACCTGCAAGCACAGATGGCGCATGCGGATTTCTTTAGTCAATCTCATGAGATCACTCAGGGAGCTATCGCCGCGATGGCGACGGCCGAACAGGCGCTGGAGCTGGCGTTTGCCCGCTGGGAAGAGCTGGAAGAGTTGAAAAACGGTCCAAAGGCGTAGCTAAATCCTGGCCCGGCCCGTCAAGCGGCGTCGGGCCAGGGTGCTAAGGTTGTCTGGACGTTGTCGCCGGATGCGAGTGACAAATTATGAGGATGAAAGCATGTGTTCTCCGGATCATCAAATCAGAAACGTGCTTTGCCCCATTGCGATTTATTGGTGGCCTTGCCTCCTTTGGCGGCCGGTCAGAAAGGAGTTTGCCCTCGCTGTAGCAATACCTTGATTAGCCGCTGGTCCAATCCTCGGACCCAGCCGGTGATGTTTGCCATCAGCGCTCTGATTATGCTGGTATTAGCCAATTTATTCCCCTTCGTAAATATGAAGGTATCCGGCATCGGGCGTCAACTTACCCTACCGCAGATTCCCAGTGTGATGGTGACGGAACATTTCTCCAGTCTCGCCAGTTTGTTCCTTTTATTTGTGCAATTAATCCCTGCCGCCTGCATGATATTTATTATTCTGCTGTGCTTTGAGGTGCGCATGGCGTTCCGGCTGAGGGCTTTTTTAGCCAAAACGCTGTTTGCGCTACGCGCCTGGGGTATGGCGGAAATTTTCCTTGCCGGGGTATTGGTCAGCTTTGTCAAACTGATGGCCTATGGCGATATTGGCGTGGGCATCAGCTTTTTGCCATTTTGCCTGTTTTGCTTATTACAGCAACGGGCGTTCCAATGCATCGATCGGCGCTGGTTATGGGATAACATCATGCCGATGGTTTCGCCGGTAACCAACGCAATACGCGTGGGCGAGGGAGGGCTCAACCAGGGGATCCGCGCCTGCAGCTGCTGCACTCTGATCCTGCCCGCCGCTGAGCAGGTCTGTCCCCGTTGCCATACCGTTGAACGCGCTAGGCGACATAACAGCCTACAGTGGACCATGGCCTTGCTGATAACCTCGATAATGCTCTATATCCCAGCCAATATCCTGCCAATAATGATTACCGAAGGGCTGGGGAGCAGGCTTAACTCGACCATTATCGCCGGGGTGATCCTACTCTGGGATGATGGATCCTATCCGGTGGCGCTGGTGATATTTATCGCCAGCATCATGGTGCCGACGCTCAAAATGATCGCGCTGGCTTGGTTATGTTGGGATGCCGGGGGGGGGCGGGGAGTCGACCGTGAACGTATGCAGTTCATCTATGAAATAGTTGAATTTGTCGGCCGCTGGTCAATGATTGATGTCTTCGTGATCGCCGTGCTCTCCGGTTTGGTTCGTATGGGGCAGTTGATGAGCATTACGCCCGGCATTGGTGCTGTGCTATTCGCCATGGTGGTAATCATAACAATGTTTGCTGCGCAAATGTTCGACCCGCGTCTGATTTGGGATCGGGTGGACAGTCACATTGAGAAGGGGTCTACCGTTGACGGAAAATAAGTATGACGTCGCACAGGTTGAGAAAATCAAACGATGGTCACCGGTGTGGATCATCCCCATCGTCACGGTGCTTATCGGTGCTTGGATTCTCTATTATCATTTTAGCCACCAGGGCAAGATTATTACCCTGACGACGACCAGCGCCGAAGGCATCGAGGCGGGAAAAACCGCTATCAAAAGCCGCAGCGTGGATGTGGGGCTGGTGGAAAGCGTGGTGCTCAGCGATAACCTGCGCCAGGTTGAGATCAAGGCCCGCATCAACAATGGCATGGAAAAATTGCTGCGGCAGGACTCAGCCTTTTGGGTAGTAAAACCACAGATTGGCCGGGAGGGCATCTCGGGGTTGGGTACGCTATTGTCCGGGGCCTATATTCAGCTGCAGCCCGGCAATAACGAAAACAGTTCCGATGCCTTTACCCTGCTCGACGCGCCGCCTTTGGCTTCACCGGATGCTAAGGGCATACGCGTTGAACTCGACAGTGAACAATCCGGCCAGTTGAATGCAGGCGATCCGGTGCTGTTTCGGGGTTTTCGGGTTGGCACAGTGCAAACCAGCCATTTCGATCCGCAAAACCGCAAAATGCGCTATCAACTCTTTATTAGCGCCCCTTATGACAGCCTGATCACCACCAATGTTCGGTTCTGGAAGGATAGCGGCGTCGCTTTTGATATGTCGGCCCAGGGAATGCGCGTGGAGATGGGATCATTAACCACGTTATTTAGCGGTGGCGTCAGCTTTGATGTCCCCACCGGATGGGAATTGGGCGAGCCGGCGAAGGAACACCAGTCTTACCAATTGTTCGATAACAAAAGTAATATTGCCGATTCACTTTATACCGTGCATCAAGATTACCTATTGTTATTCAATGATTCGATTCGCGGCCTGCAGCCGGGCGCGCCGGTAGAATTCCGTGGCATACGTCTTGGCACCGTGGCCCAGGTACCCTTCTTTACCACCGCCACCGATCAGGCCATTGATGATAACTATCAGGTTCCGGTGCTGATCCGGATAGAACCCGATCGATTTGTCAGTAAGCTTGGCGTGAATTTCGATATGAATTCTCGCCTGAAACAGGCTGAAACCCGAGGCCTGCGCGCCGCGCTGAAAAGTGCCAATTTATTAACCGGCTCGCTGTACATTGATCTTGATTTTTATCCCCAGGCTAAACCCTGGCAGGGCGCGACCACGCTTAACGGCTACCCGGTATTGCCTACCACCAGCGCCGGCCTGGCGCAGATTCAGCAAAAACTTATGCTGACGTTGGATAAGATCAACAACCTGCCGCTTAATCCCATGATTAGCGAAGCCACCGGTACCTTGGCGCAAAGCCAGGCTACGCTGCGCGAGCTGCAAAAGACCTTAAAATCGGTGAATAAGATTACTGAAAGCCAGTCAATGCAGCAGCTTCCGCAGGATATGCAACGCACCTTGCGCGAGCTTAACAGCAGCATGAAAGGTTTCCAGCCAGGCTCGCCGGCGTATAACAAAATGGTGGACAACATGCAGCGGCTCGATCAGGTGCTGCGCGAATTACAGCCGGTGCTGCGAACGTTAAATACCAAGAGCAACGCGCTGGTGTTTGAAGCCGATAAGGGTAACGATCCGACGCCTAAGAGGGCTAAAAAATGAATAAAGGAATAGTTCTGGCCCTGGCGCTGCTGCTGGTGGGCTGCGGCGGAGGCGACAATAAACATTATTATCAATTGCCGGTCGCGGCGGATACAGGGGCGCAGCGGCTATCCACGACGACCGCCGCACGCCATATTTGGGTGTCGCGGGTTAGCCTGTCCGATTTCCTGGCCGGCAATGGCGTGGTATATCAATCAAGCGACGTTCGTTTTGTCACCGCTGGGAATAACCTCTGGGCCAGCCCGTTGGAACAGCAACTGCAGCAGACCATGGTGATTAATTTAGGCAACGCGCTGCCGGGGACGTTGGTTTCAGCTACGCCTGCGCCTGGAGAACAAGATACCCTGGAGCTTAATATTACCGGTTTCCACGGCCGCTATGATGGCCGGGTGATAATACAGGGTGTGGCATTGCTGACCCACCAGGAGCAGGTTACGCGTTATCCCTTTACCGTAACCCTCAAGCAGGATCAAGATGGTTATGATGCATTAGTCAGAACCCTGGCACAGGGCTGGCTGCAGGTGAGCCAAAATGTCGCTGGGCAAATTTTAGCCGCCCGTTAATAACGAAAGATTCTAAAGAAAAACCACGACGGTGAGCCTGACGAGTGGTGGCCCGCTGATGAGCGGTCTATGTAGTTATTTCAGGCGGTTATCATAGGCACTCAAGACGTGTGCATGGCAAAAAAGAGTTATTATGCGTTTTTTATATGACGCTTTTGTGAATTGATGCATTGATTTTCTGCTCACTTATCGTTAAAGATGAACTGTAATCGCAGACACCCACTATGCGATTACCGTTTTCTTTCCACCAAATAAGATGAGGGAAACACGGCATGAAGAGACAAAAACGAGATCGCCTTGAACGGGCCCATTCACGTGGCTATCAGGCGGGACTATCCGGACGCTCAAGCGAGGTATGTCCTTTTCAGTCCTTAGATGCACGGTCTCACTGGTTGGGAGGTTGGCGAAAGGCCATGGAGGACAGGTCGGTTACCTTGTAATCACCTGTTAGCGCAAAGGATTGACCTCCGCTTTCGCGGAGGTTTTATTAAGCAGCGATTAGAAAACGCCGGTATCTCTGAACAGTCCCACCTTCAGATCGCTGGCGGTATAGATAACCTGGCCGTCGCAAAGCATTTCACCATCCGCCAGACCCATCACCAACCGGCGGTTAACCACACGGCGAAAATGGATGCGGTAAGTGACCAGCTTGGCGCTGGGTAACACTTGGCCGGTGAATTTAACCTCACCCACGCCTAACGCTCTCCCTTTACCTTCGCCACCCAGCCAGCCCAAATAAAAGCCTACCAACTGCCACATGGCATCCAGTCCCAAACAGCCTGGCATAACGGGATCGCCGATGAAATGGCAGCCGAAAAACCACATATCCGGATTGATATCCAGTTCGGCTTCAACGTAACCTTTATTGTGGCTACCGCCGTCTTCGGTCATTTTGACGACTCGATCCATCATCAGCATATTACCGGCGGGGAGCGGCGGGCCTTCCTTGCCAAATAACTCGCCGCGGCCGCAGGCAAGAAGGTCTTCTTTTGTATAGGAGTCGCGTTTATCTACCATGTTATCCAAACCTTTATCAATGTATCTTGCGTATAACTGACATTAATCCCCCGGAACCGGCTCATTAACTCTGGTTAAACCAGTTGAGCCAGCGAAAGCCCCAGGGTAAACGCAGGCGTTCGTGCTGATTAATATA
>JAATGH010000392.1 GCA_015654745.1 Enterobacterales bacterium | reverse complement strand
TATGTTCGCGTTTACGCCTCATAAACCCAGGAATGAAGCAGAGCCAAAATTGCGGTGCCTATTGTCCAACCTTTCGATGAGCCTTTCATCAGATATTCCGGACACAACGTTGAGTGAGGCACCGACCCGGTTGTCTTATTGACCTGACTTGATTAACACTTGCCGTTATGGCAAGTGTTTTTTTTTAAGAGGTCAAAGCGTCAGTTTCAAACACTCCCGGCGCATCTGTGCCGACTCTTCCGGCAGGTGCAGGCGATCGAGCACATCGGCCAGCCAGGCATAATCATGGGCATCCGGGCGCAGTTTTAACGCCGCGCGCAAGGCATCGGCCGCGGCCTGCCATTCGCCACGCTTCATCAATAATTGGCCCATGGTGCTATAAAGCAATGGCGTGTCGCCCTGTTGTTTGATTTGCTGGCGCACGGCTTTTTCCAACTGCTCCGGGTCGCCGCTTTTTAATCTTGGCAGCAGTAGCAAGAGTTGCTCGTTCTGTTGATTTTTCAGCCCGCTGACGATAATGTCCTGGGCCGTATCATGGTCGTTACACAGGATCAAATGTTCGGCCAGGGCCGCCAGCAGCGCGGTATCATGACGAATTTTCCGGCTCTGATCTCGCCACCAGGCGTTGAGGCCCGCGCTGCCTTCGTCTTCCATTATTTGATCCATCAGCCCATTGTATGCCTGATGCTCCAACGCCAGGATTTTGGCGTCGTCATACAGCCGCACCTTACGCATCGCCGGCAGGATATCCAATAACGCCTGCCAGCCATGGGTACGAATAAACGCCTGCTCGGCGAGACGCAATACCTCCGGATGGCGGGGCGCGATGTCCAGCAAACGATCGGCGCCATGGCGGGCGGCATGATTTTCATTGCGTGCCAACTGAATACGTACCCGGGTAATATCCACCGGCAATTGATCGTTTCCGGCGGCTTCCATCGCCCGCTCGAGGTGCTGGTTGGCCCGCTGGTCATCGCCGCGCTGCTGGGCCGCTTCCGCGGCCAGTAAATAATTCACCACCGGCTGGTCGGCGTGATCGGCATTACGGGTAAGCAGCTTTTCAACCTGCAGGTAATCCCCCTCGGCCAACTTCATCAGTGCGGCCTCGGTGTGCTTGCGGGCGAGGAGATGTTTGCGGCCACGAAACCAGCGCCGGGTTCGGGCGCCGGTACGGAAAATCCGCCGCAATAACCACTCCACCAAAAACAAAATGACCAACGCGACAATCAGCATGATTGCCAGGCCGGTCACGCTGGTTTCGATATTGTAATTATCGGTCTGGATGAGGACATACCCCTGGTGCCCGGCCACCATTGGGCCGATCACAATCCCGGCAAACAGCAGAATGAACAGTAACAATACGCGTAGCATCGGTTATTCCCCCTGGCCGGTAGCCGGTTGCTGCGCCAGCAGGTTTCGAACGCGGGTCTGCATCTGTTTTTCCAATAGCGGCGGGCTGCTTAACTGCGCCGGTACATCCATATTGATGGATTGCTGGCTGAGGCTGTCCAGTTCGCTGAGAAAAGCACGGGTATTGGCGTCGTCGGTATCAAAATAGGCGCGTACCCAGGTCGAGACGGTTTCCAGTGATTGCTGGTAGACTTCATTCTGGTGGCGCGGTACCGCCTGGGCGGCAATCAGCAGGCGGGAGCGGATGTTTTCACGCAGGTAAATATCCTGATTAGGCGCTAGCAGGGGTTCGGCGCCCGTATCGCGGCGCCGGATAGTAATAAAGTCGTTCATAAAGTTGTGCCAGCTTTTGCTCAGGTTTTGTCGCCATTCGCGCAATGAGCCCGATAATTCCTGTCCGCCGTCACTATCCATCGGTGATTGATCGCTGTCATTGTCGGCCAGGCGCAGGTTGTCCACCTGATTTGACAACTGGTTCACCTTCATAAAAATACCGTCAAAATCCACCTGACTGACGGCGGCGAGGGTGGCAATATCCTCGGTAATCGCGCGGCGCACGTTCATCAGGCTGGGATCATTCATATCCGCCAGGCTGGCATCGGCGCCTTTTAGCAAGGCGCCGGCGGTGACGATATCATGATCGCTCCATAGCTTACGTCCGGCCTGTTTGACCAGGAAGTCGGCCTGCGCCAGCAACCAGGTATTGGCGTCGGAGCCGGAGATGGTGGCGACCTTATCGCGCAGTTCGCTCAGTTGCTTATCCTGGCCGGCCGCCTGTCGCTGTGCGGCGGAAAGCGCCTGGCCCTGCTGGTCCAGCGCGGTCTGATACTGCCGCTGCTGCTGCTGCTGCGCCTGTTGCAGCGCGTCGAGGCGGGATTGCAATTGCTGGTTAACCGCGCTCTGGGATTTTATCTGCCGGGCGCCATAGCCGTATAGGCCAGCCGCCAGCAGCAGCGCGAGGATGATGGCAATCGTGGCCAGCAGCAGACTCAGCGGCAACCGACTCCGTCGGCCGGCCTGCGGCCGATGGTCGGGAGGAACCACTCCCCCCGGCGCGGCGCGGGTTTTGGCGGAATCCGCCATCGTTTCGCCGGCGGTTAATGGCGTAGCCTTCGGGGTTTCCGCCGCCTTGGCCGCCTCGTCCTGCGGAGTCGTTGGAGTAGTGTGTTCCGTCATATTGGCCTATCCCATAATTGAATTTAGAGCAGTACGCGCATTAGCGCATCATTGTCTGCCGCGTTTGCTACGACGATGTCCGTCCAGCCCAATTGGCGGGCCAAAGCCCCTAAACGTTCACTTACCACTATCAACCGGCACCGCAGCAGCCAGGAGGCGTGATAGTAATCAGGAATTAAAGTATAGAATTGATGTAACATTTCGCCGCTGGTTATGATCAAAGTATTGATACCTAACTGCAGACACCGTCGGCTTTGCTGCTCGCCATCATAGTGCACCGGACTGCGCTGATAACATTCACTGTAGCAGACCTTGGCGCCACGCAGACGCAACTCCTCTTCCAATACTTCACGACCGCCGTTGCCGCGCAGGATCAGCGCGCTTAATCCCGCCACCCTTTTGAGCGCTGGCAATGCCAGCAGATGTTCGCTGCCGTCGCCGTCGCGGGGATAGTCCACCGGCAATCCACTGGCGGTGTGCAGACTTAGCCCGCTGGGGCGTCCCACCGCAAGATAATGGAGATGGGCTGGCCAGGATAAACCCTGCCGGGTCAGAAACGGATGGGCGTAATTGACCGCATGCTGGGAGACGACGATCACTAAATCCGCCGGCGCCAACGCCGCCAGCCGCTCGGGGAGCCGCGCCAGCTCCCGGCCGGGTGAAAAATCTATCAACGGCAGATGCCAGGCGGGCCGGCCTTGGGCTCGCAGGCGACTGACCAGTTGTTCACCGGCGGGTGAGGGGCGGGTCACCAGGATGCTCATTGAGCGGTTTTCTCCTGATGATCCCGATACACATGATCCAGTATTTCGCGGGCGCCGCGGCTCAATAATTCTTCCGCCAAGTTGACGCCTAGCTGTTCGCCCTGATCCAGGGGGGCGCGGCCCTCGACGCGGATCACGCGGCTGCCGTCGGGCGATCCCACCAGCGCGCGCAGCCAAATCCGATCGCCCTCGATTTCCGCATAGCTGCCGATAGGCACCTGGCAGCCCCCGTCCAGGCGGGCATTCATGGCGCGTTCGGCGCCGATGCGCATCGCGGTCTCATGATGATGTAGCGGCGCCAGCAGCGCACGCGTGCGGCTATCGGCCAAGCGGCATTCGATACCGATGGCGCCCTGGCCGACGGCGGGCAGGCATAGCCGGGGATCCAACGGCTGGCGGATACGCTGTGGCAGCGCCAAACGCTTTAGGCCGGCCACCGCCAGGATCACCGCGTCGTATTCACCGCGATCCAGCTTCGCCAGCCGGGTGCCCACATTACCGCGCGAATCACGAATCACCAGATCGGGCCGTTGCTCCCGCACCTGGCATTGCCGGCGCAGGCTTGACGTGCCCACCACGCTGCCCGCGGGCAGATTGTCCAGGCTGGCATAGCGCGGCGAGACAAACGCGTCGCGAGGATCCTCCCGCTGGCAAATGGTCACCAGACCCAGCCCATCGGGGAAGGATACCGTTACATCCTTGATGCTATGCACGGCGATATCGGCGCGATCCTCAAGCAAGGCCCGTTCAAGCTCCTTGACGAATAACCCCTTGCCGCCGACCTTGGCCAAAGGCGTATCCAGCAATACATCGCCTCGGGTTACCATAGGCACCAGCTCCACACGCAGCGAAGGATGGAAAAACATGAGCTGGCGTTGAATATCTTGCGCTTGCCACAACGCCAGGGGGCTTTGCCGGGTGGCGATCCTTATCAATGTTTTTTGCATAATGGGTTACCGTTTCTCGCATTCTTAAACCATTCTACCATCGATAGTAAGGCGCTGTAAGTTATCAGGATCCGGTAATGACGGCATCGGCTGGATAGCCGATAAAAGGGAATTAAGGGTAGCGGTAGGGAAAAGTGTTATAATTA
>JAATGH010000311.1 GCA_015654745.1 Enterobacterales bacterium | reverse complement strand
TGGGCAGACCGGCAATCTTGGTGGCCTGCTTGGCCGGTCCTTTCGGGAACAGGCGATAGAGATAACGACTGTTACCTTTTTCTTCGCCATATTTTTGCCCCATCGCCTTAACCAACATGCGAATTGCCGGCGATGTATTATATTGCAGATAAAAATCGCGGACAAAATGAATGACCTGCCAATGGGCTTCGGTCAACGTGATGCCCTCTTGCAACGCAATGACCTCGGCCAACTGTTCATGCCATTGGCTGCTGTTTTGCAAATAACCCTGCTCGTCGGTTTCGATCTTCACGCCATTAAATTCCATTATCGTTTCCCGTTCTCCCGCAGATTCGATTACTCCCGCCTAGGGTAGCAAATTTAACGCGTGGAAAAAAATAAAACCCCGCATTTGCGGGGTAGGGCGAAGGGTATGGGCTCGGGGCGTTTAATTGTTGCGCATAAAACCCAGAATACTTAGTAAGCTAACAAAAATATTATACAGCGACACGTATAATCCAACCGTTGCGCGGATATAGTTGGTTTCGCCGCCGTGTATAATATTACTGGTTTCCCACAAAATCGCACCGGAAGAGAAGAGAATAAATAGTACGCTTATTGCCATGGAAAGCGCGGGGATATGCAGTAACAGATTGGCGATGACCGCGACTATCAGCACGACGAAACCCGCCAGCATCATACCTGACAGGAATGACATATCCTTTCTGGTGGTCAAAACATAAGCGGAACACACAAAGAAAACCAGCGCTGTGCCCCCCAAGGCCAGCATTATCACCTCGCCGGCGCCGGAAGCCAGCAACATCCCCAACAATGGGCCCAGGGTGTAGCCGAGGAAACCGGTAAACGCGAAGGCGGCGAGGATGCCCGCCGGACTATTAGCCAAACGGTAGGTCAGAAACATCAAACCGTAAAAACCCACCATCATCAGGAGAAATCCAGGGGCCGGCAATTGCAGCAAGGTACTGGCGGCTGCCGTCAGCGCGGAAAATCCAAGCGTCAGTGACAGCAGGAAATAGGTATTGCGCAATACCTTGTGGGTGCTTAAAAGCGAACGCTCCCCGGAGGAGGTAGTGACTAAACGATCCATTAATTTGCCTCTTCTTAATAAAAATTTCCAAATCATAAGCGGCCAGATTACGGGGACAACCCGACCCGGCAAAATTGTTTTACCCTTCTTTACGCAGCCTAATGATGAAATCATTCGCCAACCGATAAAAAACGGTATTTTCAGGCTATATACTTGGCAATCCATGAATAAAATCGAGAGTATAGATGAAATTTCAAGCGATTAGATCAAATCGCTCTTTACAACAGAATCGACTCTGTTTATAGTTCGCCTCGTTGCGGAGGAGTGGCCGAGTGGTTGAAGGCACCGGTCTTGAAAACCGGCGACGCGCAAGCGTTCTAGAGTTCGAATCTCTACTCCTCCGCCATCTTCGTTTAAATCAAAATATCCCATGTAGTCATAGAGTTATGAACTCCATCCAAGAATGTCTTGTTGGAGTTCATGCCTGTCAAAATGCAGCAAAAACAAAGTAAAAAGAATATCAAAAAGAATATTACTCGACCCTTGGGCGTTTCTGCATTGGGCTGATTTTGTTTTTTCCATCGTAAAACAGAACCTGGTTCTCCCTTCGCCGCGGTTGCCGGCGGCGCTATCCACATAGAGCAGATCAATACTGGCCCGACCGTAACCGCTAACCAGAGACAGGTTTACGTCCAAAACGCCGATGGGAGCACTTTGGCTGCGAGTCGGCCGATAAGCAAAGGTTATTTAAATCATCTTCTTGTATGATTTGTTAATAGTTAAACTATGGGAAAAAATCCTATATTCGGCTTTATATGGCTGAATTTTTCACTGCAGTGATTTTTGCACTGGTTCAATCATGATTGTTTCGCCGCATTGACAGCGGTATGGCCTCTCGATAAATGCTCGACCAACTAATCCGCTTTTTAATTGCCATACCCTCGCAGTGGCCGCCGTCATGCCCTTGGGCCATTCATTGTCGCTGGCTGGCGAGGGGCCATCGCCATACGAATAGTCGCTGCCACTTTGGATTATTCGCCCTCACCAGAGGCAACGCCGGCACGCTAAGGCGACTCGGAACTGCTTCATGACAGCGTTCATCTACCTTCTGGCTCGTGCGGTCTACCCGGTTTACGGCTGCATTGGATGATTTCCTCTGTTGAAGGGCATGTAGCGTGATAAAAAAGGGACAAATATTCTGAAGTTAAGCGATAAAAAGGGACTAGTATATTGAAAGTGGTTTGTTAGTGAAAATATGTTTCAATATAATTAAACAAGGTCAAATTATGAGTGCTAAAGAAGAGTTTTTAAAAAAATTACTAGAAAATGAAGAAAAACGAGTTGCAAGCGAAGAAAAAATCTCATCAGATATTCAGGCATATCAAAATGCTCAACTGAAACTTATTAATAATATAAAAATTTGGTTAGCAGATGCGCCGATTAAAACCAATGTTCAAGCAATCGACTTTTCCGATGAATCAATACCATTGAAGATAATTTTTAAAATGTATCATATTGAAGTGTCGAACAATAATAAAAAAATGATAATCAAGCCGAATATGCTTTACTATATGGAGCAAAACGGTGGAATGTCTATAGAATATCAAGGGTTTAGCGCAACAGATAAACCCATGCTTTTTATGAAAAGTAGCTTGGCCAAAGATATTCCAGATGATTGTCTTATATTAGCTTTAAAAACGGGTAGTGTGACAAACTACGTTCCTTTTACAGAAGATGAATTTTTTAAATTACTACTTAGAATTGCTTAGTATTAAACAAAATAACCAGGTTGCCCGCATCGTTACTGGTTAATTATTTCCAACGGATTCTATCTCATCAGCGACCGGTTGCAGAGGCTGGCGCCGTTCGCGCAGGCGGGCTTGCGCTGAACCCGTGAAAACCGTCGCCGCGAGATTTTCGACGACCGGCTGGCGGAGCTATTCCTGCTTCTGGATTCCGCCCATGTGAGCATCTAAATCCGTACCCTCAATAAAAATGGTTGGAAACTCCAGCAAGGTATAAGCCACATCGCGATCCACCTAACCCGCGTTGTCCACGGCTGTTTGTTAACATCATATTCTGTTACAAATGTTTGCTATAACGCCCTGTTCAGCCATGCCTTGCTAACGTTGGCTTAAGCATGCCCCTGTATGCTCCTTATTATTATCCCGAGGAGTGGTACGAGCATGGCTAATGTAGCGCCGTTTCAACTGGTTTTGGCTCTTGAACCTGTACATAAAGCTACCCTGCAAAAGTATATTCAAGATGAATATCAGCGGGAGTTTAATGCCGTCATTCCTCACTTTCTTCCTTATATCCTAGGGCTATACCGTGCCGACGGCGGTTTGATTGGCGCCTGTGGCCTTAATCCCGCGATCACCGGGGCACTCTACCTCGAGCGGTACCTCGATAAGCCGGTGGAGCAGGTCGCGTCAAGCAAACTGAATAAGCGGATATCACGCGACGGACTGGTGGAGATCGGTAATTTCGCCTGTGCCGAATCGGGCAATGCGAGAACGATGTTCGCCGCGTTATGCCGGTTGCTGTATGAAAATCAGCTTGAATATGTGGTCTTTACCGGTACGCACAAGCTGCGCAATGTTTTCCATCATCTGCATTTAGTCCCGGAGGAACTTGCCGCGGCCCTGCCGGAGCATATCGGCACAGAGGCGCAAACGTGGGGAAGTTATTATCTAAGTTCACCGAGCGTCATGGTGGGAGACTTATCTCAAGGTTTTCGCGTCCTCAGCAAGAGCAGCCTATTGCTATCGTTATTCGGGCCGATGCCGGCTATTTTTCCCAAGCCGCAAAAGGCTATGCTATGAGCTTATTCGATCGCATAGCGGATATAGCCGCGGATGATCCGTCCCGCATCGCACTTGGCGATATGGAACAGGACGTAACCTACGCTGAGCTGCATAGCCGGGTACAGGCGCTGGCCCAGCAATTACTAGATGAAGATATCAGCCGCCTGGCGCTGTTGCTTGATAACGGGCCGGCGTGGGCTTTGGTCGATTTGGCGTGCATGCTGGCCGAAATTGTTATTGTTCCCATCCCGATGTTCTTCAGTGCCCGGCAACAAGAGTGGCTAGTGGAAAGTAGCGGTGTGGATGCCTTGATCGGGCCGGCGCGCGACGGATGGACCACCACAAAATCCTTTGGTTTGCCGCTACAGAGACGGATACCGACCACCCGGGTACGGCTACCGTTAAATACCGCCAAGATTACCTACACCTCGGGTACCACAGGCAAACCAAAAGGCGTTTGCTTAAGCGTCGAGCAAATGATGAAGGTTGCGGGTTCGATAGCCGAGCGGGTCGCGCCGGTAAATATCCAGCATCATCTGGCGCTCCTACCGCTTGCCACTTTATTGGAAAATATCACCGGCATCTATGTTCCACTGCTGGCCGGCGTTACCAGTAGGCTACTCCCATTGCGTGTTATCGGCATGACGGGATCCAGCCAATTCTCTCCCGATATGCTGGCCCAAGCCTTGCACCGCTGGCAACCTCACAGTGTGGTATTGGTCCCGGAATTGTTACGCCTGCTAGTAAGGTTCTGTGCCATGCAGCCTGGGTTATCCTCATCTTTTCGTTTTATCGCGGTCGGCGGCGGGAAGGTTGCGCCAGGATTACTGGAGCAGGCGCAACGGGTAGGTTTACCCGTCTACGAAGGGTATGGGCTATCGGAATGTGGTTCGGTGGTCGCAATGAATGGTCCCGGCGTGGCCCGTAAAGGATCGGCCGGCAAACCATTGCCTCATTGTCAGGTCGCCATTGCCGCCGATCGTGAAATAGTGGTGAGCGGAACGTCAATGCTTGGTTATATCGGTGAACCTAACGTCGCCAGTACTATTGGGACCGGCGATTTAGGTCATATTGATGCAGAGGGGTTTTTATATATCACCGGGCGCAAAAAAAATGTGGTAATTACCGCTTTCGGCCGCAATTTTTCACCGGAATGGATTGAAGCTGAAGCACAACTTTGTCCCGCGATTGCCCGCATGGTGTTATTTGGTGACGGCATGCCGGTTAACGTTGCTGTGGTGCAGATTATGCCGGGGTGCGAACTTTTGCTTGACGAACAAATTGCGCTTCTTAATCAGCGCCTACCAGATTATGCGCAAATCCACCATTATATTATTGCACAATTTAGTAAGGATAGCGGTTCGCTTACCGATAATGGCCGCCTAAAACGGGATCATATATTCAACCAATATCATGCCCAGATTAATCAACTGTGCGCGGGGAATGCTCTATGAGTTTTTATGCTGAATTACAAACCCACACTTTTGCTGAACGGCACCACTTGCTTTCCGCCCCGGTGATTGGACTGTGCCGCAGTGGAAATATTAATACTGCTATGTATATCTCTTTCCTGACTCAGGCCTATTATCATGTCAGCCATACAGTTCCGTTATTAATGGCGGCCGGCAGCCGACTGGAGAGAGAGCAAGAACCGGTACGTGGCGCGATCGCCGAGTATATCACCGAAGAGTATGGGCACCAGGAGTGGATATTAGATGACATCAGTGCCTGTGGTGGTGACGCGTACGTAGTGCGCAATGGTCGGCCGGGCTTGCCGATTGAATTAATGATTGCTTTTCTCTATGACCAAATCAATCGGGTTAATCCCATGGCAATATTCGGCATGGTTCATGTCCTTGAGGGCACCAGCGTGGCAATCGCCACGACGGTTGCCGAACAGCTTGAAAAGGGTTTGGGTCTCCCTGCGCAGGCAACCCGTTATTTAAGTTCCCATGGTTCACTGGATCAAGATCATTTGCGCTTCTTTGAGAAATTAATGAATAAGGTTGATAAACCAAACGATCGGGATGCCATTATCCATTCGGCAAAAATCGTCTATCAGCTCTATGGCGATATGCTGCGTAGCCTGACGGGGCCACTATGAAACTCAAAGGGAAACGTATTTTGTTGACCGGGGCCAGTGGCGGCATTGGCCGCGCGTTAGCCATGGAATTGGCTGGCCACGAGGCTACCGTTTTTTTACATGGGCGTGATGCCAAAGAACTGGACGCTATTAAAAATTCATTACCTTTTCCTGAACGCCATCTGTCTATTGATGGTGATCTCTGTTCCGCAAAAGATAGAGTCTTGGTGCAGAGTTTTATCGCGCGGAATGGCGGCATTGATATACTCATAAACAATGCCGGTACCTGCCGGTTTGCGTGGTTGAAGGACCAGACCGAGGATCAAATCGCCCAGCAATTGTCGCTGAACATTCAAGCGCCGGTCTTGTTAAGCCGCGCGATACTTCCTTACCTGCACACGCCGGGGATTATTATGAATATTGGCTCCAGTTTCGGCGGTATAGGTTATCCCGGCTACAGCGTCTATTGTGCGAGCAAATTTGCCCTATATGGATTCAGTGAGGCGTTAGGGCGGGAACTGGCCTCGACGGGGATTAAAGTGCTCTATTTGGCTCCACGGGCAACGCGCACATCGCTTAACACTTCCGCGGTGAATGCATTGAATACTGCATTGGGCAATAAGGTCGACAGCGCCGAATGGGTCGCCCGACAGGCGGTGCTGGCCTTAAGCAAAGAGCGTGAGCGCCTTTGGCTGGGATGGCCGGAAAAATTCTTTGTAAAAATCAACGCGCTATTACCGAAGATGGTGGATAATGCCTTGGCAAAAAAGCTCAATGTGATTGAACAATATTGCCATGATTTGCCTGAAAAAGAGCATTTATCATGAAATTATCATGCTTGTTACTTTTGCTGCTTGGTACGCCGATGGCCTACGCGCAGGATGATTTGGGTGCATTACAAGCACAATGGGCAATTTGCGAGTACCAGGTTCCTGCTAAACAACAAAGTGACTGTCTGGAAAAGCTTAGCGTCGCGGCCGATCGGATCGGTAATCAGGATCATGCTCGCGTCGATATCCTTATTTGGGCGGCCATCGTTAAAAGCAGCTGGGCCGGAAGTAAAGGCGGGCTCGGCGCGTTGGGGCTGGTGAAGGATGCGAAACAAAAATTAGAACTCGCCCTGCGTCTTAATCCCGAAGCCTTATCCGGGTCAGCATATACCAGCTTGGGCGCGCTGTATTATCAGGTTCCCGGTTGGCCGATAGGTTTTGGAGATGATAAACAGGCGGAGCAATTGTTAAAAAAAGGATTAGCAATCAATCCTGATGGCATTGATGCCAATTTTTTCTATGGTGATTTTTTATTAGATCAAAAACGCAAGGATGAAGCCCGGCTCTATTTGAATAAAGCCCTTCATGCCCCTGCCCGTCCCGGTAGGGAACTAGCCGATCGCGGCAGACGCCAGGAAATTAAGCAGCGTTTATTGAAATTACAATAATCGTTATTATTCCGGTATTAACTATTGTCGATAACTTTGGTTATCGCATCCAAATGATTTGCTATGATGTCTGAGAGATAAAAATGAAAAAAAAATACGGTTCCGTGCAGATATTTTTTCATTGGGCAGTATTTATTTTGATTGTTGTTGCTTATGCCGCAATGGAACTTAAAGGGTTTGCCACCCGAGGCGGCAGCCTGCGGGCGCAGTTGCTGACGATTCACTATACGGCAGGCGTAAGCGTTCTCCTGCTGATGCTGTTCCGTATGGTGGTGAAAGGTTTTTCCACCGCGCCGGATATCGTACCCGAACCCCCCCAATGGCAACTGTTTTTCGCTAAATTGATACATGTGATTCTTTATATTATGTTCATCGGGTTACCTTTATTAGGCGTGCTCTCGCTGTACTTTGGCGGCAAGGAGTGGACATTCGTTAGCTATGTCATGCCAATAAGCGATGCCCCTAATGGGCGTCTCCAGCTTGTTTTGAAAAATCTCCATGAGCTGATTGCTAATACCGGCTATTTTATCATTGGGCTGCATGCGCTAGCGGCGTTGTTCCATCATTATGTGGTACGTGACAACACGTTAATCAGAATGCTGCCTGGAAGGGAAAAAATACCTCTTGAAAATAGTGGGCAGAACAAATAATAGACCCTGGCAGACATTGATGAACGGCCCTAAACGCGAAACGCAGGCAGGTAGCGAAGCGGCGGATTTTCCGGCGTTGACCCGAATGAGACGGAGGTGAGCGCGAAACGACCTTACCTCTGCGATAACCTGTGTCACTGACCCAGGGGAAGATAACCGGCTGGCACCATGGAACGCGGAAATGCGTCCTGATGGTGCATGCCTGGGGTATTACGGCAACATTCGCTCGCTCCCAACCTTGGCAATTAGGTAAAACTGAACGTGATAGTGTCCATAAGTTATTCTTATTTAACTGTAAAATGTGTTCGTTGTCATTTTAAGTGGTGGTAATTTTAAATTTGGTCTGCTTCTTGCATTAATTCTTTGCATAAGTCATTGCAAAGCTGCGACGGAGGCAGAAATGAATCTAAGACGACTCAAATATTTTGTAAAAATCGTCGATATCGGTAGCCTGACACAGGCGGCGGAAGTTCTGCATATAGCGCAACCGGCGTTGAGCCAACAGGTTGCCACTTTGGAAAGTGAATTAGACCAAAAACTGCTTATCCGAACAAAACGCGGCGTCACACCTACAGAAGCGGGCAAGATCCTTTATTCACATGCCCGCGCCATTTTGCAACAATGCGAATTAGCCCAAAAAGCAGTGGGCAACGTAGACCAAACCTTAAATGGGCACGTGTCCATCGGGCTGGCGCCTGGTACTTCGTCTTGCCCACTGATTATGCCGCTACTGCAATCGGTACGGGATCAATATCCGCAACTAACCGTCTATCTGCACGAAAACAGTTCCACAGTGTTGAATGAAAAGGTCAGCAGCGGCCATCTCGATTTGGCAGTCCATTATGATCCTGCCATTTATGCTGGAATTAATAGTCTTTCCCTACTCAAAGAAGACCTGTACCTGGTAGGTACTCAGGACAATCCTGGCAAAAGCATCGAGTTAAATGATGTCGCCAGCAGACAGCTTTTTCTTCCCTGTGATTTTTCAGCAATACGTAAACGCGTTGATGAAGCTTTCTCACTCCGGCGGCTGAGCGCCAAAATTATCGGGGAAATCGACTCCATCGCGACCCTGACCGCAGCGGTCGCCAGTGGCATGGGAGCTGCGGTATTGCCTGAATCCACCGCGACAACGGTGGTACGTTCGGCTAATGCGTGGATGTCGCGCATTATTAGTCCCGGTTTACCATTACCTCTAACTCTAAATATGTCATCTCGGTTGCCCTTATCACCCTCGGCGATGGTGGTGAAGAATCTTCTTACGTCTTTAGCCAACTCCACTAGGCCAATGCATGAAAAGCAGGCATTACTTTTGGCCAGTTAACGAATGGTAATCTGAATAATTATTAAGAAACGGCTACCCGGGTAGGGCAGCCGTTTCGCTTTTAGCTACCGGGAAAAAACAGGATTTTTACAATCACCTAGGGACTCTTAGTCAATCAAAATAATCGCTTGATAAAATTTAACATTATAAATTATGATGCTTGGAATTTAAGCTGATCATGCGTTTGATCCGCCTAAAACCTCTTTTTCACTGCAAGGAGCTACAATGAACAGCTTGCTGTCCCAATTGCTGATTACGCTAGCGCAGAAAGAAGCTGCAGAAAAGGAGCTTCATGCCATGGTCGAATCATTAGAGATATTAGTTGCGTCATTAATCTCTTCACTCGGGCGAGAAAAAATTGCCGAAGTCATAGGTTCAGTTGATGTTGCGCTGGAGGAAATGCGGGAGCGTACCGACATTGCCCGCCGATCGGATATTGATTTATTGAGCAACAATATCGCTCGAATCACCGCCGTTGCCAAGCGTCGCTAAATAACAAAAAAATGAGCCAGCAGATGTTAAATTTTGGATAGACGCTATTTTGGGCTATTGAGGAGATTTTTTTACAAATCAGGCAAAATAAAAAACCGCACTAAGCCCATCTGCTGGTTTTTCTCTCTAGGTGTGAGGGGGTTTCTAGATGGATATTATTAATTTTTTTTTACACGAGCATTCCTGCACACGTCGAATATACTACTTTCAATAACAGATAATTATTTTGATCCAAAAGTACGTAAGATTTTTCGTTAGCAGGTTAATAATTATGAAAACACTAGGGTTGATACTCGAAAGTACGCTCGAAGAAATCAGTGCCGGAAGGAAGCTGTTCACCCCTGACGCGGGTACGCAAGAAGCGATGGATACATTCCAACAAATAGCGAAAGCTATCAGTTACGCTGACAGTGAGGGGCTTGTAGAACATTGCCAATTTGGCATCGCGGATTTTACCGATAGATTGACGTTTTCTCGCGTTATGGTAACCGGTGGTGTCACCGAGCTAGGCTACGAATTTTTGCGACAGCGTTCACTAAGCCGTCAGAAGAAATTCGGTTAGCGAGTGCTTCTGACGGTGCTCATCATATATATCCGTATCATTATTGTCCGTACTTTCAAGAATGTAGTTGCGTATCAATCTCAGTGCGGCGGTCCAACGCTCCCAAACCTGTGGGTATTACGTCACAGGAATGTGCACCTGCTGCCGATCGCCTGATATTTTACCTTGGGCGCCGCTCTACCATCGTTCATCGCTCTGTTTGCCTAGGGGCTACTTAACAAATTGCCACACGGAACCTGGTACCTTGTCATAAAGCTTGTCCATGGTGAGTTCAGCCAAACGATGATCGGCAGCGCCGTAAAATGCCACTAGTTCATCATCAGGTAGCCTTTCCTTCATGTGATCAATAACTTTTTCCAGCGTGACTACTGAAGTACAGCGTCTAAACTGCATCAAAAAATCAACTTTGCCCATCACATGCGTTCATCCGTTATAAGAGGGTGATAAATTGGGAATATATCCGGTGATATTGCTACTCGCGAGTCTTCAACTCGATGTTGGCCGAGGAAATAAGAGGGATTAGCCAATTATAATGTCGGCTTTAGCGGTCGATTGTATACTACCAGGGTAAACAATTGGAAATAATTAATATTTAAAAACCAAATTTGCGATAGGCATAGTAACTTTTAGTGTAACTCAATCATTTATTGCAATAAGAGACACGGAAAAAGACGACAAAACCGCGCTGGCTTAATAAGCTGCCTGAGGTGTACAAAATAGGATCCGGTTATTGTCAGACATCATCTATCTCATTCATGCGATAAACACCGCTAAGCGGCAATTCAGCGGTGTTTAACACGCCCGGTTTGGCCATCTGGGGTCAAACATCCTTGCGTTCAACCCTGTCTTCACCCCAAAAAAGCACATCGTCTGATGTTTTGGTAAAAGCTATTTCCAATGCTCGATCGTTGCCTTCTTCCCACAGTTTTTGGGCGATGGCTTCATTATTATTCGCAACTTCAAATATTGCCTGGGCAATTTCTATAGAGGTCTCGCGAACCTGAGCCCATGCTTGTATATCGTTTGACATAATGTCTCCTTTCGATAGGGTTACAATATCACGTTGATAATTACGATTAATTCGTCATTAAATAATAGCCAAAAATCTTATCTTGAAGTCTAGGCCAAGAACATTGACATGTCGGTCGAGAGGCTCAGTCGGGAAGCGCAGGGTCGCAGGAGGTCGACGATGCGCTGATTAGGCTGGCGGCACGTGGTTAGCTTTTCATCTTCAACGTGATACCCGCAACATACTCACCTTGGTAACGCGCAATATCGAGCTCGGGAATCGAAGGCTGGCGGGATCCGTCCCCCCCGGCGATGGTTGAAGCGCCGTAAGGCGTTCCACCCCGGACTTGAGAGAGGTCGAACAGTTGTTTTGCTCCATAGCCTATGGGTACCAAGATAAAGCCGTGATGGGCCAGTGTGGTCCATGTGGACGTTATAGTGTGTTCTTGACCACCCCCGGTGCCAGTGGACGTAAAGACGCTACCGATTTTACCGTAAAGCGCGCCCGATGCCCAAAGTGCGCCGGTTTGGTCCAGAAAGGTACGCATCTGCCCGCACATATTGCCAAAACGGGTGGGTGTTCCAAATATAATGGCATCGTAATCAGCCAATTCCTGTGGTTTGGCCTCGGGTATTCCGGGGAGATGTTTTCCACCAGCCTGAGCGAACAGTTCCGGCGGCATGGTTTCAGGCACCCGTTTGATCTCCACCTCAGCACCGCTGACCTTTCGTGCACCTTCAGCTACCGCTTCCGCCATCGCTGCAATGTGACCATACATTGAATAGTAAAGAATCAGAATTTTAGCCATGTTGACGCTTCCTTATAGGGAGGGATGAGTCGTTATCACCATGTGCCACACAATTATGGCAGCGTGAAATTCAATTCGATGCTTTAACCATAATCGTTTGCTAAGACTATGCAAATATTTCGTTGCCGTCAGATGATATGGCTATCAAAACAGTATTGGACGTTACGGCGCCGGGCGGGAAGAGATCGATTGGCAAAAGGGAGAGCGGTAAGGCCGGTGAAACGCAGACGTTGTAATAACAGCCGTCGGATTACTCTGGCGGCTGTTATCCGGAAATTTCTAGCGGCAAAAGCGGGAAAGAGCGCACCATCCTTTGCCTAAACCCGTCACCGGTAGCTTTCGTGATGGTCGCCTTATAAGCCTGGACATCAGGCGGGAAGATAGCTTACTGAATGTTCGGGGCTTTCACTCTTCGCATCAATTACTACACTCCACAAACCGCTATAAGGCACCCCTAAGTAGGCGCTGGCACGGTCGCTCACCCCCAAAATATCGCCAAAACCTACGGCTGAATGTGTTGTGGTCTGCTGATTTTCACATAATAAATGAATATTACATTTTTCAGAACAATGCACCACTACGGTGTCGCCGCCGAATAATTTCAGCCGGGTACGAATGATAGACATGAAACAAACTCCCCACTCTCAATGATAAATAATTTTCCCCGCACGGCTCTTGACCTGGAGTGTGTCATTGGCAGGTTAAAAGAGCCGCTGTTGCTATACAATCATTGAGTTGCTATAAAAATGATGACATTAATCAAATTTTATTGAGTTTAAAAAAAATAGTTGAAAAAAACGACAAGGGATCTTTGACGGCAGTGAATAAAGATATCATTAACAATATGATTATATGGGATTTTTTTTAGTCTATGGATCGCCGCGTGCAGCAACGGGAATGTCAGGCCATTTGGCCGTCATACGCAACCTTACTCGACATCCAGGCTGAGAGATCTCCCAAGGTTCAGGATTGACTCGGGTAGTCAAACGCCGGGAGCGGGCCGGTTATGTCATCTTGTTGAACAAAAAAAGTATCATGGCGGCGTGATTTCCCGCGTTAACGGCAAAAAAAGACGATTTTGCTGACGTTAATTGCCCTTTGATTATGCTGCTGTTGAACGTAGTTGAGGTAAATATACTGCGAAATTTAAACCATATAAATAGCGATCTGGAAACATTGATGAATGGGTTACAATTTATTCTGTTCGAAAAAGAAGGCCTGTTGTCTATCGAAGGAGAATTGCAACTCATTCCATCAAACCACATTGTAGTGGCGGACGAAAATTCAGTATCTTTCAATGAAAAACGAGATGATCTTATACTTATTACTTGCCACCCGGTGAATCTATTCCCTCTCTATCAAGAGATTGTTTCTCCGGCGATAGTTAAATCCTCTTTTCAAGCATTAGATAGACAAACCTTCAAAATTTTACCCATCGACAATTTGGTAATGAACAGTGCAAAAAAATTATTAGCGATGGATAAAAATTTGCCTATCAGTTTTTTATATCTTTACTGCCTAGGTGTTGATGAGTTTTTTTTTGCTGGTTTACTGTGTCAGTTCATTGGGGTAAATATTAGCAATACGTTGCTTGATTTCTTCGAAAAAAATTATCAAAAACAATGGTCGGTAACGCGTTATGCGCAAGAGTTGGAATTATCAGTACATAAACTAAACGCATTTTTTGTTCAACTTTATGGTATGCCGGTGAAAAAATGGTTGATAGAAAAACGGCTTAAAAGGGGCGGCGAGCTGCTGTTGACGTCTACGCAGCGGGTGGCGGACATCGCCCTACAGTGCGGTTTTTGTAATCATGCTCATTTTAGTGCATTATTTCGTCGTCATTTTCAAGTTCCTCCTTCCCTATTCAGGGCCATGGCTAAAAAAAATTAAATCTTATTCCATATAATCTGATTACTACGTAACCGCCGGTGTCAATGAAGTGTTACTGGTGGTTATAAAATAACCAAACAAGAGCGTGCGGGAACGTTGTGTTATGCACACAGTCAAAAAATAACACGAAACATTTGACAGAGTAGGCCGACTAGAGAATAATGCACGGCGTTGGGTCGTTAGCTCAGTTGGTAGAGCAGTTGACTCTTAATCAATTGGTCGCAGGTT
>JAATGH010000314.1 GCA_015654745.1 Enterobacterales bacterium | reverse complement strand
TAGAGGCCACCTGGCTGCGAATCTACCAGGCCTATCAGGAAGCCTGCGATCGCGCCGGATTGGTGGATTTTGCCGAACTGCTGCTGCGCGCCCATGAGCTCTGGCTTAACAAGCCGCATATCCTTAAGCATTATCGCGAACGTTTCAGCAATATCCTGGTGGATGAATTTCAAGACACCAACCGTATCCAGTATGCCTGGATCCGGCTGCTGGCCGGCGACAACGGTAATGTCATGATTGTGGGTGACGACGATCAGTCCATTTACGGCTGGCGCGGCGCCCAGGTTGAGAATATCCAGCGCTTCCTGGATGATTTCCCGGGCGCGCATACCGTACGCCTCGAGCAGAACTACCGCTCCACCAGTAATATTCTCAAGGCGGCCAATGCGCTGATTGCCCATAACGGCGGCCGGCTGGGTAAAAATCTTTGGACCGAGGACCCGGAAGGCGAACCGATTTCCGTCTATTGCGCGTTTAACGAACTCGATGAAGCGCGGTTTGTGGTCAATCGTATCAGGACCTGGCAGGAGGCGGGCGGGGCGCTCAATGATAGCGCGATCCTTTATCGCAGCAATGCCCAGTCCCGGGTGCTGGAGGAGGCGTTGTTACAAAATGCCATGCCGTATCGCATTTATGGCGGCCAGCGCTTTTTCGAGCGTCAGGAAATCAAGGATGCGCTGGCGTACTTGCGCCTGATCGCCAATCGCAATGACGATGCGGCCTTTGAGCGGGTGGTGAATACGCCGACGCGGGGCATCGGCGACCGGACGCTGGACGTGGTGCGGCAGGTGGCGCGCGATCGCCAACTGACCATGTGGCATGCGACGCGGGCTATTTTACAGGAACGGGTCTTGGCCGGTCGCGCCGCGTCCGCCATGCAGCGTTTTTTGGAGCTCATCGACGCCCTGGCGGAAGAGACCGCCGATTTGCCGCTGCACGTACAGACCGACCGGGTGATCAAAAACTCCGGCCTGTGGATGATGTATGAGCAGGAAAAAGGTGAAAAAGGGCAGGCGCGCATCGAAAACCTCGAGGAATTGGTCACCGCGACGCGGCAGTACAGCTACCAGGATGAAGATCAGGATTTGATGCCGCTGCAGGCATTCTTGTCCCACGCCGCGCTGGAAGCGGGTGAAGGCCAGGCCAACGCCAACCAGGATGCGGTGCAGCTGATGACGCTGCATTCCGCCAAAGGGCTGGAGTTTCGCCAGGTATTCATCGTGGGCATGGAGGAGGGCATGTTCCCCAGCCAAATGTCGCTTGACGAGGGCGGCCGCCTGGAAGAGGAACGCCGTCTGGCCTATGTGGGCGTGACCCGTGCGATGGAGAAGCTGACCCTTACCTATGCCGAAACCCGCCGCCTTTACGGCAAGGAGGCCTTTCATCGGCCGTCGCGTTTTGTCGGCGAACTCCCGGAGGAGTGCATTGAGGAGGTCAGGCTGCGCGCCAGCGTAACCCGGCCGGCGAACCATCAACGCATGGGAACCCCGCTGAGTGAAAATGACAGCGGTTTTTCCTTGGGACAGCGGGTTCGACATCCCAAATTTGGCGAAGGCACGGTGATCAACCTGGAGGGCAGCGGCGAGCACAGCCGTTTGCAAATCGCCTTTCAGGGACAGGGCATCAAGTGGCTGGTGGCTGCTTATGCCCGGCTGGAAACCGTTTGAAAAGCATGCCGTCCGACGGCGGAATTTCGCTTCGCCTCAATCGTTGGGTTGACTGTGTAAAAAACAAACAACAAGCGGTGCTTGCGTATTGACAGCCTTTTTCATCTCGGCGTAACATGC
This sequence comes from Enterobacterales bacterium, assembly GCA_015654745.1. GTDB lineage: Bacteria > Pseudomonadota > Gammaproteobacteria > Enterobacterales > Enterobacteriaceae > Acerihabitans. Next base: position 5,376 of record JAATGH010000314.1, on the reverse strand, counting down.
GCGCACTATAATTGTGAGAGGATCACGCCTTGGACGCCCCCAGTAGATACTGGCTCGATAATCTGTTGAACAGGTGCTACCACTAAGGCTATCCCCAAGCTGATGGCCTCGGTGGTTATCAGCGACCCACATTCTGTGTCGCTCTGAGTCAGATCTGTGACGGTCTGAAACGCGCGGGTGACATATTCACCGCCTGTTTCTGCTTTCTAATGCGTTTCCCGCTTGTCACCGCTAAGGAAGCTATGGCGTATGCTTAACGCGTTTAAATTAGAACACAATCGCTTATCTCGCCTCGAACTGGATGAATCGGATACCTTGGCCGGTTCCGTTTGGGTGGATTTGATCGAGCCGGGCGACGACGAACGTAACCGGGTTGAGGTTGAGCTGGGCCAAAGCCTGGCGACACGTCTTGAGTTGGAAGATATCGAAGCTTCCGCCCGTTTTTTCGAAGACGAGGACGGGCTGCATATTCACTCATTCTTTTTTTATGAAGATGCGGAAGATCACGCCGGTAACGCCACCGTGGCGTTTACGATACGCGACGGCCGGCTTTACACCTTGCGTGAACGTGAGCTGCCGGCGTTCCGGCTATATCGGATGCGTGCCCGCAGCCAGGTTCTGACCGACGGCAACGCTTACGAACTATTGCTCGATTTATTCGAAACCAAAATCGAGCAACTGGCCGATGAAATCGAAAACATCTACAGCGATTTGGAAGCCCTGAGCCTGGTGATCATGGAAGGACGCCAGGGTGACGACTATGACGAGGCCTTGTCTACCCTGGCGGAACTGGAAGACGTGGGCTGGAAGGTCCGCCTGTGCCTGATGGATACGCAGCGCGCGCTGAATTTCCTTGTGCGCAAGGCGCGGCTGCCGTCGGGACAGCTGGAGCAGGCCCGCGAAATCCTGCGCGATATCGAATCGCTATTACCCCATAATGAGTCGTTGTTTCAGAAGGTTAACTTCCTGATGCAGGCGGCGATGGGGTTTATCAATATTGAACAAAACCGGATTATCAAAATTTTCTCGGTGGTGTCGGTGGTCTTCCTGCCGCCAACGCTGGTCGCGTCCAGCTACGGCATGAACTTCACGTTTATGCCAGAACTGAAATGGACGTTTGGCTATCCCGGCGCTATCGCCCTGATGATCCTGGCGGGTCTGGCCCCGTATCTCTATTTCAAACGTAAAAATTGGCTCTAGCGGCGAATCAGCCTGCGCATTAACGGGAATTGTAGGATAAATACTTTCCCGCTGTGCGGGATGTGATAAAACATTAATCCTATCGTCTTTTAATGACCGCCGCTTATGAAACGTCTACCCGCCATCGCCCAATGGGCCATATTGCTGTTCTGCTCGTTGACGCTGGGATTTGTCCTGCAGCATTTCAATTTTCCCGCCGCCCTGTTAATGGGGCCCATGCTTGTGGGCGTGGTGATGGCGCTATGCGGCGCCAGCATCGGCATTGCGCCGCGGATTTTTATCGGTTGCCAGTCCATTCTCGGCTGTATGATCGCCCTGACGCTGTCGCCGGGCATTCTGACCGTCCTGCTTGCCGATTGGCCACTGGTGCTGGTGGTCTTGGTGATGACCCTGCTGGCCAGCGGCTTATCCGGTTGGCTACTGGTAAGATTCAGTAGCCTGCCCGGGCCAACCGGCGCATGGGGTTCCTCCCCGGGCGGCGCGTCGGCCATGGTGGCCATGGCGGGTGAATTTGGCGCGGATGTACGCCTGGTGGCGTTTATGCAGTATTTGCGCGTACTGTTTGTGGCGGCGGCGGCGGCCATGGTGGCCCATGTGAGTATGGCGGGTGGCGCGGGCGCGGCGCCGGTGGTGGAGTGGTTTCCGCCGCTGGATTGGCGTTTTGCCGCGACGCTGGCCATCGCCGCCGCCGGCGCATGGTTGGGTAAAAAGTGGCATATCCCCGCCGGCGCGCTACTTATCCCTATGCTGGTGGGGGCCGTGCTGCACGTTACCGGCACCTTCTCCATGCAGGTGCCCGAGTGGCTGCTGGCCTTGGCCTATGCGTTTATCGGCTGGACCGTGGGGCTGCGCTTTACCCCCGCCATCGTGCTATTGGCGCTGAAAACCCTGCCGCAGATGGTAGCGTCGATCGTCGGCCTGATCCTCTTATGTGGATTTATGGCCTGGCTGCTGACGCTGCTGCTGCCGGTGGACTTGTTAACCGCGTATTTGGCCACCAGCCCCGGCGGGCTCGACACGGTGGCGATTATCGCCGCCGGCAGCCATGCCGATATCGGCTTCGTGATGGCAATGCAAAGCCTGCGCCTGTTTTCGATCCTGTTACTGGGGCCAGCCATGGCCCGCTACATTTCACGCCATGCCGCGCCGAATATGTCGTGATTTTTGCTGCGCGATCACGGCGTCGAAAATAAATACCGCCAGCGCCAACCAAATACACCCAAAGGCAAACAGCTTATCCTCGGTCATGGCTTCACCATAAAACAGCACCGCCAGCAGGAACATCAGCGTTGGACCGAGATACTGGAAAAATCCCAGCGTCGAAAGGCGCAGACGGTTGGCGGCGGCCGTGAACAGCAGCAGTGGCGTGGTCGTGATAACCCCCGCCGCGATCAGCAGCAGGTTTAATTGCCACGGATTCGCGGTCATATGGCTGGTGGGCGAATCGGCAACGACAAACAGATACCAGGCCCCGGCGGGCAGTAGCCACAGGGTTTCGATAAGCATGCCGGTCTGCGGGTCGACGGCCAGTTTCTTACGCAGCAAGCCGTAAAAAGCAAAGCTGAAGGCCAGTCCCAGGGCAATCCACGGCAGCGATCCAAACTTCCACAGCTGCATCAGCACGCCACACATCGCCAATATTACCGCCAGCCACTGCAGTTTGCGAAAACGTTCCCCGAGGAAAACCATCCCCAGCAGGATATTCACCAGTGGATTAATAAAGTAACCCAGACTGGCTTCCAGCATATGATGATGATTAACCGACCAGATATACAGCAACCAGTTGCCGCCCACCAACACCGAGGTCACGCCCAGCAGCAGCAGTATCGCGGGGCGACGAAACACGTCCCGCACCTGTCGCCATTTATGGCATAGGCTGAGCAGGGCCAGCATAAAGACCATTGACCAGATGATCCTATGGGTAAGGATTTCAGTGGCCGGGACCTGTTGTATGAGTTTGAAATAGGCCGGTGCCAGCCCCCAAATCAAATAGGCGCCAAGTGCGCATAATATGCCCTGGCGCGTGGGGTTTTGGTTCATGGGATAACCTGGTTAACAACAAAATAAGCGAGCAAGTATAAGCTAAACCTATCAGTTATTCACCTGCGGATCCCCGCAGGCGCCTCGCCGGTCCCCGGCCGTGCGTCAACGCGATACCGGGGCGGATGCCGCCAGGAAGGGGGACCGGCGTTTTATATAGCCAATTGCCTTTTTTCAATGTGAGAATGTTGCGTAATCTGCTAAAAGAAATAGATGATAGTGTGTAAAATGATCGGCTTGCACGCGCTGATGGGGTTGCGCACTTTCGGAGAGAAAAATCTATGCGTAAGCTTTTGGGAGCCACCGTGCTCTTTCTGGGTTCAACGACGTTTTCATATGCAGAGGAAGCGGCGGTGCAATTCATCCACGATACCCCGGCGGTCAAAGGCAGCATTATCGCGAATATGCTGCAGGAGCACGATAACGCGTTGGTGCTTTACCCGTACGAAAGTAACTACGTGATGTACACCTACACCAGCGATATCAATAAAGAATCGATAAAATCCTATGACTGGGCGAAAAATGCGCAGAAAGATGAGGTGGATTTCCAGTTAAGCCTTGGATTCCCTTTATGGCGCGGCATTGCCGGCGATAATTCGGTGTTGGGCGCATCCTATACTCAACACTCATTATGGCAGGCGTCCAATACCGAGGAATCTTCGCCGTTTCGCGAAACCAATTACGAGCCACAGCTGTTTCTCGGCTGGGCAACGGCCTATGATTTAGCGGGCTGGACGCTGCGCGATATCGAGGTGGGGGTCAACCATCAGTCGAACGGTAGATCCGATCCCACCTCGCGTAGCTGGGATCGCGCCTATACCCGCCTGATGGCGCAAAATGGCAACTGGCAGGTGGAAGTTAAACCCTGGCTTACCTTCGGCGACAAAAGTGACAACCCGGATATCACCAAGTATATGGGATATTATCGGCTGAAAATCGGTTATGCCTGGGGCGAAAGCGTGTTTAGCGTTGAAAGCCGGTATAACTGGAACAGTGGTTACGGCAGCGGTCAGCTGGGTTGGAGCTATCCTGTCTCCAAGCATGTGCGCTTTTACACCCAGCTGTTTAGCGGATACGGCGAATCCCTGATCGATTACGATCATCGACAAACCCGCATCGGGGTGGGCTTTATGCTCAACGATATGATGTAAGTTCCAAGATTTGGTCACAGGGGCCGACGGTTCGGCCCCTGAACAAGATAAGTTGGGGAAGATGTGTCAACGTTGGCAGTAATAGATCGGGAAGCACTGGCTGAGCAGGTATTGCATGATACCTTCGGCTACCAGCAATTTCGTCCGGGTCAGCAAGCACTGATCAATGCCGTCATCAGCGGCAGGGATTGCCTGGCGGTAATGCCCACCGGCGGCGGCAAATCCTTATGTTATCAAATCCCCGCCCTGGTGATGGACGGATTGACGGTGGTGGTATCACCCCTGATTTCCCTGATGAAAGATCAGGTCGATCAGTTGCTGGCCTACGGCGTCGCCGCGGGATGCCTGAACTCCAGCCAAACCCGCGAGCAGCAGCATGAGGTGATGGCGGGGTGTCGGGAAGGGCGAATTAAATTGCTCTATATCGCGCCGGAACGGCTGATGATGGACAATATGCTGGATCAATTGCTGCAATGGCATCTGTCCATGATAGCGGTTGACGAGGCCCACTGTATCTCCCAGTGGGGGCATGATTTCCGGCCCGAATACCGTACCCTCGGACAAATCAAACATCATTTTCCCGGTCTGCCGTTTATCGCGTTGACCGCCACGGCGGATGAAACCACCCGCCTGGATATTGTTCGTCTGTTGGATCTGCAGGATCCGCTGATTCAAATCAGCAGCTTCGATCGTCCCAATATCCGCTACACCCTGGTAGAAAAATACAAGCCTTTCGAGCAGCTCTGGCATTTGGTGCAGGGGCAGCGCGGCAAGTGCGGCATAATTTATTGCAACAGCCGCTCCCGGGTAGAAGATATCAGCGCGCGCCTGCAAAGCCGCGGCGTGAGCGCCGATGCCTACCATGCCGGCTTGAGTAATGAACGGCGTGGCCAGGTGCAGGAGGCGTTTCAGCGTGATGACCTGCAAATCGTGGTCGCCACCGTAGCCTTCGGCATGGGCATCAACAAGCCCAACGTACGCTTTG
>JAATGH010000042.1 GCA_015654745.1 Enterobacterales bacterium | reverse complement strand
TCTTCAATGCCGTCGGCAAAGTCGGAAGACTTATCCTGCAGATAGAGCATGGGCGACATGGGCTGCCCGTCGCGAGCCTCATCATCCGGGGTCGGGTCGAAGGTCATATCCTGAGCCGCCATGCGTGATTCCATTTCACGCACGTCCTTGCTGGTCACGCCCAGGGTTTTCGCCACCATTTCCACTTCGTCCTGGTTGAACCAGCCCAGACGCTTCTTGTTTTTACGCAGGTTAAAGAACAGCTTGCGCTGAGCCTTAGTGGTGGCGACCTTCACGATGCGCCAGTTACGCAGCACATATTCATGGATTTCGGCTTTGATCCAATGCACGGCGAACGACACCAGCCGTACGCCGACCTCGGGATTAAAACGGCGCACCGCTTTCATCAAACCGATATTACCTTCCTGGATCAAGTCCGCCTGAGGCAGGCCATACCCGGAATAATTACGCGCAATATGAACAACAAAGCGCAGGTGTGACAGGATCAGCCGTTTGGCCGCGTCCAAATCGCCCTGATAATGCAGCCGTTCAGCCAGTGATTGCTCTTCCTCCGCCGTCAGCATCGGATAGGCATTGGCTGCCCGGATATAGGCTTCCAGACTGCCTTGTGGAACCAGGGCTAAAGCTTGCATGTCTTTGATCATTCAGTTCCTCTCGCTAAATTTCTTGAACTTCACTATCCATTAACGACCCATCAACCGGGGCTTATTTATCGGATAGCCAATAGTAGGACCGACTAGAAGCATCTTAGTTCATACAGACGGGTTAAGGTAGAACAGCTAGTGCGGTCATAATATTCCACAGTTAATTATAACAAACAAACCATTATTGTGGTGTAAAACGGCGTAAATGTTGCACGGTAGCCAGCCAAGCGGCCACCCAGCCGATCATGGTGGAAATCAATAACAGCAGCAGCGTCTCTGACCAGTCCAGGCCGTGGAGCGTAAAGGTGGTGCCAAACACCGCCGCCACTTTCGCCACGACCGATTCCAGCCGCCACACCAGCATTTCGGACAGAATAAGCGACAAAATGGCGCCCCCCAGTCCAAGCATAGCGCCGCCGTTCAGGAACGGGCGCAGGATAAAGCCATCAGTGGCACCCAGCAATTACATGACGTTAATGGTATCGCGGCGGCTGAAAATACTTAACCGGATACTGTTGCCAATCACCAGAAATACCGCAATGATCATCAATAACCCGATGGTGGCCGCCACCTGCCCAACCAGGCTGGTTAACGCCGCCAAGCGGGCGAACCAGCTGTCATCCATCCTGACTTCATTGACTCCGGGAACCGCGGCCACCCGATCGCGCAACGTCTTGAGCGTGTCGGAGCTTTGAAAATCCAGCTTGGGCGTGATAATGGCCACCGCAGGCAGCGGGTTCTGCTCCAGCATATCCAACGCGCCGCCAAAGCCGGACCAGTTGCGGAACTCACCCATCGCCTCTTCACGGGAAAGGTAATTCACCTTTTCCACGCCGGCTTCCTGTTTTAGATGATCCAGGACCTTTAGCGCCGCGTCGTCATCCAGGGTTTTATCCAGATAAATGGTGAGCTGCGGCGTCGGATACCACTGCTCAGCGGCCTGACTGACATTTTTCCATACCAGATAGCATACGCTGGGCAATGTCAACGAAATGGCAATTACCGCAACGGTTAATAATGTGGCCAAGGGTTGCCGGCGTAGATCCGCCATCGCGTCTTGCCAGGCATATGTCCACTGTTCGCGCCAACCGCCGCGCAGCGCTCTGCTCTTGGCGGTCGTGGCGCGATGATGGGGACGATTCAATTTATTCGCCATCGATGCCCCCGGAAATTCTTCCCTGACTGAGAGACATGATGCGATAACGCCGCCGGGCAATGAGGCTAAGGTCGTGGGTAGCCATCAGCACCGTCACGCCAACCCGATTAAACTCCTCAAACAAACGCAAAATGTCCTCCGACAACGCATCGTCCAGATTGCCGGTAGGCTCATCCGCCAACAGTACCACCGGCTTGTTCACCACCGCGCGGGCAATGCCCACGCGCTGTTGTTCACCGCCGGATAGCTGGATCGGCAAGTTGCGCGCTTTATCGAGCAGCCCGACCTTGTCCAACGCCGCCGACACGCGCCGCCGGATATCCTCGACGCTGGCACCGGCGATAATCAAGGGCATCGCGACGTTATCGTAAACCGTGCGATCCATGAGTAAATGGTGATCCTGGAAAATCATGCCGATCTGGCGGCGCAGGAAGGGTACCTCGCCACTTTTCAAACGGCTGATATCATGGCCGCCAAAAAATATATGACCCGCGCTAGGCCGTTCTATGCCGCAAATCAGTTTCAGCAGGGTGCTTTTCCCGGCCCCTGAATGGCCGGTCAGAAAGGCCATCTCTGCCGGACGAAGATGGAAATTCACACTTTGCAGTGCCTGTCGTCCGCCAAGATAGGCTTTGCTGACTTGTTCAAAGCGAATCATCCTTTTTAATCCTCTCGGGCAACCTATTTATCTTTTGGTGCAACCCATTACTCATATTGATTGAGCAACCTTAACAGTTGCCTGGTTACGTTATTACTCGGTTTGCGAAAACAGCGCCTCGATAAAATCAACGGCATTGAATGGGCGCAAATCCTCGATACCTTCTCCGACACCGATATACCGAATCGGAATGGCAAAACGATCGGCCAGGGAGAAGATCACGCCCCCCTTGGCCGTTCCGTCCAGTTTAGTCAGGGTTATCCCGGTAAGGGGCACGGTTTCGTTAAATAATTTCGCCTGGCTGATGGCATTCTGGCCAGTACTGGCATCCAGCGTCAGCATAACCTCATGAGGGGCGTCCGCGTCTAGCTTTTTCATGACCCGGACTATCTTCTTGAGCTCATCCATCAAATAACTTTTGTTTTGCAGGCGCCCCGCGGTGTCGGCGATCAGCACATCGACGCCGCGAGCCTTGGCCGCCTGGATCGCATCGAAAATCACCGATGCGGAGTCCGCGCCGGTATGCTGGGCCACCACCGGGATGTGATTGCGTTGCCCCCAGACCTGTAACTGCTCCACCGCCGCGGCGCGAAAGGTATCTCCGGCGGCCAGCATGACGGTTTTGCCTTGCGCCTGGTATTGACGCGCCAGTTTGCCGATGGTAGTGGTTTTACCGACGCCGTTAACCCCTACCATCAGGATAACGAACGGCGTTTTCCCCCCCACGTCCAGCGGCCGATCGACTTTGGCGAGGATGGCGGCCATCTCTTCCTTAAGCTTGCCATACAGCGCATCCGCGTCCTTCAACTGGCGGCGATCGGCGTGCTCAACCAGGCTGGCGATAATCTTGCGCGTCGTTTCCACGCCGACATCGGCAATCAGTAGCTGCTCTTCCAACTGCTCGAATAAATCATCGTCGATCTTCTTGCCGGTAAACAATCAGATAAATCCGGAACCCAGGTTTTGTCTGGTTTTAACCAGTCCCCGCTTTAAGCGGGCGAAAAAGCCTTCCCGCGCCGGGCGCTTTCGCTCGGTAGCGGCGTCATCCGTGGGCTCGAAAATTTCGGAACCGCCCAATAGGGGCCGCATGGCGCCGTCCGCTTCGTCAGCGCCGGAGGTTCCGTCGGTTTCATCCTCCGCCTCATCATGCTCCACATCATTATGGATAAGCATGGATGCGTCCCCCAGCGCGGCGGGCCGGGCGGCGTCAGGTTCAACCGCGGGCAAGGCGGCGTCGGGGGCGGCATTGGCGACAATCGCCGCGCCGGGTTCGGCGGTGGATATGCCCTTTCCAGGGTCCCCGGCGGCTTGCCGCGCCGCAACATGTTCGGTGATATCCACAATAGCCAGGGCGGTTTCCCTGGCTGCGTCGGCGGGGGGAGTTTGGTTGATGGGAGGCGCGCCAGGCTGCCCGGCGATGGCATCCACGTCGGTGCCAGTATCGAGGCCCTGAGGGTTCTCTTGTTCCCGTTCCTGAGCGTCGTCCTGACGCTTAATGCCCAACCAGGACAGGAAACCGCGTTTCTTCTCTTTTGCCATATGC
>JAATGH010000132.1 GCA_015654745.1 Enterobacterales bacterium | reverse complement strand
GGAGTGGAAATCTTCGAGTGGCTGTTTTTACTGGCGGCGTTGGGGCTGTCGCTATGAATATCTATTTAGTGCGCCACGGTGAAACCCAAGCCAATGTTGACGGTGTTTATTGCGGCGCAAGCGATCTTGCCCTAACGCCGCGTGGCCAGTGGCAGGCGCACCGGTTGGCGGGGCAATTAGCGGATATCTCCTTCGATCGCCTAATAACCAGCAGCCGGCGTCGTACCCAGCAAACAGCGCAGATTCTACGGCCGCAAATGGCGCCGGAATGCTGGCCAGAGCTTGACGAAATGAACTTCGGCCAATGGGAGCTGCGCCACCATCGGGAGCTTAAGCAGCAGGATGTTGAACGTTATGCCGCCTGGTGCGCGGACTGGCAGAACACCATGCCGCCGAACGGCGAGGGATTTCAGGCTTTTTCGCGCCGAGTCGTTGCCGTGACCGCTCGGCTGCGGGAACTGGAGGAGGTTAACAATACGCTGCTGGTGGCCCATCAGGGGGTCCTGGGGATCATTCTGGCCACTCTGCTCGGATTACCTCCCGCCGCCATGTGGCATTTTATCTTCCGACAGGATGCGTTTACCCAGATAAGCCTCAACGAGGGGTTTTGTGTATTGAAACACGCTAATGAGAGCGGTCGGGCCCTGGTGTCCGGACAATAGACGGCTAATACTTTGCTCAGGAGAAATGAATAAAATGAAGAGCTTGCAACAGGTTACAGATGCCATACGTCCCCTGGACGCCGCGGCGATGACCCGGGCGCAGCATCGGTTAGACGGGCTGCTTAAACCGCCCGGCAGTCTCGGGCGCCTGGAAACCCTGGCGATCCAGTTGGCGGGTATTATGAGCGATCGGCCTTTGGTTTTTACCGGTAAGCAGATTGTGGTGATGATCGCCGACCATGGCGTCTATGCCGAGGGTGTGGCGGTGTCACCGCGTATCGTCACGGCGATACAGGCGGCCAATATGGTCAAGGGAACGACCGGTGTTTGCGTATTGGCGGCCAATGCCGGCGCAGGGGTGACGCCGGTTGATATGGGCATCGATAGCGAACTGCCCCTGCCGGGGCTGGTAAATCGGCGCGTGAATCGCGGCAGCGGCAACATCGCCTGCGAACCCGCCATGACCCTTGCCCAAGCGCGGCACGTGCTGGAAGTGGGCGCGGATTTGGTACACGGATTGGTTGGACAGGGCGTAACATTATTTGGTGTGGGCGAACTGGGCATGGCCAATACTACTCCCGCCGCGGCGCTGGTCAGCGTGCTGACCGGCGCGCCGCCCGCGGATGTTGTGGGTCGTGGCGCCAATTTGCCGTTATCGATGCTGCAAAACAAAATTGACGTGGTGTAACGCGCCATTAAGTGCAACCGACCCGATCCGCTGGATGGTGTCGACGTGCTGGCCAAAGTCGGCGGTTTTGATTTGGGCGGTATGGCCGGAGTGATGCTGGGCGCGGCGGCCATGGGCGTTCCGGTCATACTGGATGGTTTCCTCTCCTATGCGGCGGCGCTAGTGGCCTGTCGCATCGCCCCGCGCACGCGCGACTACCTGATCCCCTCTCATCTTTCGGCGGAAAAAGGCGCCGCCATCGCGCTGGCCCACCTTGATCTGAGCCCTTATCTGAACATGGAAATGCGTCTGGGCGAAGGGAGCGGGGCGGCGCTGGCTATGCATCTGGTGGATGCCGCATGCGCCATGTATCACAATATGGGAACGTTGGCGGCCAGCGATATCACCTTGCCGGCCCATTAATCTTTGCCGACCTGGCGGCAAACGCGGCGACGGCACATTCGTGCCTTTTCGCCGTGACCGCTATTGACCCCTCGAATGGAAACAGGCATGCTCATTTTTTTAATACGACCGGTCGTATTATATTTATTTTTTATGAGGATGCCCCATGTCCACCCTCCCTTATCGAGCCCGAACGGCAGCGTTTTATCCTCTTGCCGCGTTAGCGTTAGTCTATCTTGTCGGTTGTAAACCGGCCAGTCCGGCGGCCAGTACTCCGGCGCCCACTGCCGTAAATGTTATTACCGTCTCGTTACACCCTTTACGGCAATGGGATGATTTTACCGGTCGGCTGGAAGCGGTGCAACGTGTTGAAATCAAGCCTCGGGTCGGTGGTTTTATTGACTCGATTGCCTTTGAGGATGGGGCGCTGGTGCGTCAGGGACAGGTGCTCTATCAAATTGATCCCAGGCCCTACCAAGCGCAAGTGGATCGGCTGGAAGCCGGATTGCAACAGGCCCTGGCCAATGCGGCGCTGGCCAGAACCAATCGCGACCGTAATCGCCGCCTGATTGCCTCTAGCGCCATCTCCGGCAGCGAAATGGACGCGCAGGATGCCAATGCAAAAGTGACCTTGGCCAATGTTGCCGCCGCGCAGGCGGCGCTGACGGCCGCGCGATTAGATCTCTCTTTTACCCACGTGACGGCGCCCATCGACGGACGTATCTCCAAAGCTCTGATCACCCGCGGCAATCTGGTGACTACCGACAGTTTATTGACGACCGTGGTGGCCGACAGCCCCATTTATGCCGCGTTTAATGTTGATGAACAAGCCTATCTAAAATATGCCGCAGCCCAGCGTGGTAAAGACAATGCGGTCTATGTCGGACTAATGGGCGAACCAGGTTTTCCTCATCAGGCGCGTCTGCGCTTTCTCGATAATTCAGTGGATCCCAACAGCGGCACCCTGGCGGCGCGGGCTATGTTGACCAACAGCGACGGGAGCCTGACGCCGGGATTATTCTGCCGAGTGCGTTTGGTGTCCTCCACGCAGGAGCAGGTTGCACTGCTACCCGAGCAGGCGCTGGGTATCGATTTAGGCAAACGTTATGTGCTGATCGTGGATAAAGATCGCCGGGTGCAGTATCGCGCCGTCACCTTGGGCCAGGCGGTGGGCGATTGGCGTATTGTGCGCAGTGGGCTTAATCCCGGAGAACTGGTGGTAGTGAACGGGTTGCAAAAAGTCCGCTCGGGTGACAGTGTCACTATTGCCGCCGGGGCGCCAGCCGCTTCTCCCGCCGAGCTCGCGGCGTTATTGCCCCACGACTGATCCATTGAGGTTTACATGAATATTTCACGGTTTTT
>JAATGH010000468.1 GCA_015654745.1 Enterobacterales bacterium | reverse complement strand
TCAGGGTATTTTTGGTGATAACATCCAGCAGTTCGCCGGAGAGAGTGGTGATGCAGCCGGTAATGCGGCCTTCGGCGCTGACGCTGACCATTTTGGCGTGCGAACCGGGCAGCAGGATAAGCGAAGCCCCCGTGGTGCCCGTGGCCAGCAGACCATAGGTTTCTGTTTCTTCGCCGCGCATCATATCCATCGATTCGATGTTATCTAGCGACAGATCCGGCACCGAGTTCTTCACGCCGGGGATAAACCATACCGGCCGGTCGAGAAAGCCGTCGATGCGTCGGCTTACCATGCCCCGCGCCAGTTGCGCAAGGCCCACCGGCGCGCTTAGATGAGGCAGTTCCAGCAGCCCCAGGCTAGAGGTGATCATGCCGGCGGCGATAACCACCACCTCGCAATCGGGGGTCAGGCCGCCGTCGGCCATGACGCGCTCATATAGGCCGGAGAGGGCGGCTTTCAACCCCCGGTTATCGCCGCTGCGCACGGTATCGCGCACACCTACGGGCGCCGTGGCCTGCGCCATGCAGTCTGTTGCGCTCCACAGGCATACGCGGGTATTGGTCGTACCGGTATCAATCGTAATGGCGTACATGCTTAATCATCGCTCCACAATAAGTTTGCCGGATCCTGCCCGGCGTCCTGCTGCACGATCGCTCCCGACGCCTGTAACTGATGCAGTTGATGTCGGGTATATCCCCTGGATGACAGCACCCGGCAGGTATCGGCGGCGAAAGCCGGCGCTCCGGTCAGTTCGGCAGGCGCCACGCCGGTAAATTCGATGACCGGTTTTACCGTGGTATAGTCGCCGTACACCCCATGGCTGACCTGCGTCAGATAGGGCTGGGTTTGCGGATGGGACAGAAATTGGGCGTAATTCAGTACCTTCATGCACCAAACGCCGTGCTCGTTAAGATAGTGATCCCATTGCGAGGCGCTTTTACCGGCAAATAAATCCGCCAGCAGCCGGTAAACCTGGTCTTTCCAGTCTGCATAGGCGTCCGGCTGCTCGCGGGACGCGTCTTCCGCCGCCAGCGCCGACAAGTCGTCGGATCCCAGCAGGTCCGCCAACAGGCCCAGGTCGCATTGCGCCAGCGCCAAATACCCTTCGGCCGTGGCGTGAATGCCATAGGGCGGCGGCATCCAGACGGTAGCGGAGGGGTAATCGACGCGTTCGGGCGGGTGATCGTGAGCGAGAAAGGTGCTGATTTCCTGCAACTGCATTTCCATGATGCCGCCCAGCATCGACAGGGTGGCTTCGCGGCCAACGCCCGTGCGCGCCGCGTTAAACAGGCCCGCCAATACCGCCTCGGTCGCCGCGTGCGAGGCAATGACATCGGCGACAAACGGCGGGCAGGCCACCGGATGGCCATTGCGCCGGCCAGCGTTAAAGGTCAGCCCGCTGAAACTTTGTAGCAGCAGATCTTGCCCCGGCCGCCCCGCCAGCGGCCCGCTGTCGCCATAACCGGTAATGGAGACATACACCAGGCGCGGGTTAAGGACGTGCAATACCGGATAATCAATCCCAAGACGCTGTGTCACGCCGGGACGAAAATTTACCACCATTGCATCCGCCGTTTTGACCAGTGAATAAAATACATCCCGCCCTTCGGCGGATTTCAGATTGATGGCCACCGATTTTTTATTGCGGTTCATCATGACGAAAGCGGTGGAATCCCCAAAGGCGCGGCAATCGCCGATGATGTTGTAGCGGGAAAAATCGCCGCCATCCGGCGCTTCGATTTTGATCACTTCGGCGCCCATTTCACCCAGCCGCTGCGTGCTCAGCGGCCCGGATAGGGCGATGGTCAGGTCGAGGACGGTAATGCCCGCCAGGGGCAAGGCGTTCTGTTGCATGGTGTCACTCCCGAACCGGTCCGGGCGAACGGGTTCATTTACCGGCGCGCATCGGACCTAAGCTAATTACGATGAATCATCCCGCGCGCGCCGCGGGTTCCTGCGCCAGCGCCAGCAGGCCGTCCAGCGCATACTCACGGCCGACGCTTCCGCGCAGGTGGGACTCCAGCAAAGCGCCCGCGCGTGATTCAAACGCCTGGTAACCGGCATAACGCGGACGCATCCAGGCGGTTTCCATGGACGGGCGTACCGATGAAAAAAAACCGTTGTATTTGTCATTCAGATAGGGATCGCGCCAGGCTTCCACCCTGCCCGGCTGACCGTGGAAACCCGCGATGATCTCGCGCTGCGTGGCGTCGCGCATGAGCCAGTCCAGATAACGCAATGCCTGAGGCCGGTATTGGCTATGACGGCTCACCGCGATAGCGGCGCCGCCCAGCACCGAGCCGGCATGGAACGGCGCCTGAACGCCGGCAAATCCGGCAAAGGACAAGGGATTGGCGTAGATACCGCGCTCACCATAAACAGCAAAGCCATATACGCAGGGGCAATAGACCACATCGTCGCGCAGGGACATGTGATTGTGCAGGTCAATGGAATTCCATTCAATCGCCTGCGGCGGGCAAAAATCCATTAATTTGACCAGCCAGTCAACGGCTTGCCCAAGGGCGGGACGATGGATATCCAGCACCTCGCCCGAAGCGCTTTCACGCCAGGGATGGCCCAAATTGGCGCACAGCGCGGCCACCGCCAGTAGCCCGTGATGACCTTTGGCCGCCATGCCCAGACAGACCCCGCGCCGTCGTGCCGCCGCGCCCAAGTCAAGCGCCTGCTGCCAGCTTTGCGGCAGCGGCTGGCCAAGGCGCGCCAGCACATCGGCGCGATATACCGCGTGATTGGTCGCGCCGTCTATCGGCGCGCCCCACTGCTTATCGCGATAGCGGTAGCTTGACAGCGAGGCGCCGATAAACTCAGCGTTCCGTCCCGCTCCCAGCACCGCAAGTTCATCAAGGGGAACGAACAGGTCTTGCTGTGCCACGATGCCGCAGTGCGGATGATCGAACACCACCATATCCACCTGCTGTACAATCTCCGCCAGGGACTGATGTTCGAAATCCTGCAAATCCCGTATCCGCCATTCGATGCGGCAACCTTGCGCCATCGCGCCATAGGCGCTGGCCGACGCCACCAGCGGATCGACGGCCCTGATATGCCCCCATGTTATGCCTTGTAACGTCATTGCGTTGTCCGTGATAAAGGTATGTGCTCAAAATAATATATCATATATTAATTTTAAGTGTGATCTTACTCACACATTCATACCATTCTGAACTAAAGCGCGCCTAAAACGACTTTTATGGTGATATTAATCACATAAAATGAATATTTAACGATGGATAGCCAGTTATCCATAGACAAGGCAAAACGAACCCTTTAATTATAATATACGATATATTATTTATACCCTAGCCGACAACCTTAAGCGGGTTAATGCCCTTCTGGCCGCTGACCGGTCGTATTTTTTCCATAATAAGAACACTGGAAGGGATCACCGTCCCTTTGCAGTTGGAAAGAGAGAGGAACGCTTCATGACAGCTTTGAACCCTTCGGCCATTCAGGCGCCGAACTCCCGTAAGCCGATGGTGGCCGCCATGATAGGAAGCATTGTCGAATGGTATGACTTTGCGCTCTATGGCGCCGCCGCCGCCCTGGTCTTCGCCAAGCTGTTTTTTGATGCCAACGCTGCCGAAGCCTCCGCGGTCTGGGCGTTTATGACATTCGCCGCCGGCTTTCTGGTCCGCCCCCTGGGCGGGATTATCTTCGGCCATTTTGGCGATAAACTTGGCCGACGGCCGATGCTGGTGATTACGCTGATTTTGATGGGGGTTTCCACCACGCTTATCGGCCTGTTGCCGACGCGGGAGATGGTCGGCCCCTGGGCGGCGGGTTTGCTGATCGTGCTGCGCTGCTGTCAGGGCCTGGGCGCCGGCGCCGAATACGCCGGCGCCATCCTCGTGGCGTCGGAATCAAGCCAGGGCGCCAAGCGTGGCAGCGCGGGCGCCTGGCCGGCGGCAGGGAGCTGGATAGGATCGCTACTTGCGCTGGGCGTGATGGCGGCGATTTCCTCTTCCCTGTCCGAGGCGCAGTTCCTCAGTTGGGGTTGGCGCGTGCCTTTTCTTATCAGCATTCTGATCGTCGCGTTTGGCTATTGGGTTCGGTCTAGCGTGCCGGAAACCGCCGAGTTCGAAAAAACCAAACGCGAGCAGGCGCTGAAGAAAAAACCTTCCGCGCGCGCGCCGATAGTCGAAGTCTTACGCGACGACTGGCCGCGCCTGCTGGTGGCGATGGGGTCCACGGTGATACATACCGGCTATTCGTATATTTTACAGGTGTTCGCGCTGCGCTATATGACCGCGCAAATTCACCTGACGTCGGGACAGGCGTTAACCATCAGCTCCACCGCGTATGCCGTCGGGATTGTCGCCTTGCCGCTGTGGGGTAAACTATGCGATCGCGTCGGAAGCCGCCAGGTATATCTGGGCGGCGCAATTTTTAGCCTGTTGTATATTGTGCCGTTTTTTTATCTGGTTAACACCGGTAATGTGTATCTCGGCGCACTGGCATTGACCTTGGGATTGGCGGGCGGAATGGGTTCACAATTCGCCGCGCAGGCATCGTTTTTAACGCAGCTTTTTCCTGTGCATATCCGTTACAGCGGCATCGCTTTTTCCCGTGAAATCACCAGTGCGTTAATCGCCGGGCCGGCCCCGGTCATCGCCACCCTCCTGGTCAGCTATAACCATGGCGGCTGGCATTACCTGGCGATTGAAATGGCCGCCTGCGCCATCATCACTATTATCGCGCTGCTGTGCGCTAAAAAATTCATGACCGAATAATCACACCCCGGTCGTTGCAGCGGCCGGGTTCTTGTTTTACCGCCGGATGGTTTATTGATTTCGCCCTTCCATTCCTCTACCCTGTTAACAACGCAGCGGCCATCCCGGAAATACCCGGCAGCCATCACGGAAATAGCCGGTGCCTCGACAGTTAAACAAGGTAAACCCGTTGAACCACAATCCGCTAATCCAGTCTGAGAGCATCAGCTACCAGGTGTATAAATCCCTCAGGAAACGCATCATTTCCGGACAGGATGAACCAGGGACCAAGCTTGTCATCAGTCGCCTGGCGCTGGAATATGGTGTAAGCGTCATTCCCGTGCGCGAGGCGCTGGCGCGGTTGCATGCTGAAAAACTGCTGTCCTTCGAGCAAAATAAAGGTTACCAAATATCGCCGGTGCCCTCTAATGAAGACATGCTTAAATGGCACGAAGCCCGCCTGATGATCGAAGCCACCATTGGCGAATATGTGATGGAAAATATTACCGAGCAGGAAATACTCGAGCTGGAAGAACTTAATCAAATGATGTTGAATGAGGAATATGGCGCTGATTATCAGCACTACGATAAATTCATAGAATTAAACAGCCAATTCCATAAAAAGATCGTATCGATTACCCGCAATCCTTATATCGTCGAAATGTACGGCACCCTCAGCTACGGCCCGCAGGTTGGCCGGGTTCATCACGGCCGCGGCGTGCCCGACATAGAACTGCTGTGTCAGGAGCATGAGGCCATTATCCAGGCAATCAAGCGCGGGAATGTGCAAAAATTCATCCTGGCGGTGAATGAACATATCAAAGGGGGTTACAGCCGGA
Source organism: Enterobacterales bacterium (assembly GCA_015654745.1). Lineage (GTDB taxonomy): Bacteria > Pseudomonadota > Gammaproteobacteria > Enterobacterales > Enterobacteriaceae > Acerihabitans. Next base: position 254 of record JAATGH010000468.1, on the reverse strand, counting down.
CGATACATTACCCCGAGATCCCCCGATAACCGCTCCATTGCCGCAAGACATTATGCCGATAAGCAACAATTGGCCTGCGTCCATGGCCCCGACGTTGACCGTTCCGGTCGATGAAGGATCACGAAACGTTTCACCCATACCAGGCGTATCCTTTAGGAACACGCGAGAACCCGGCCGCGGACAAGGCGTCCGCCACCGGGCCGGCCGCCGGCGCGCCGTCCACTTCCTCAAGGGTAAACATGCGGCGTTTCCCG
>JAATGH010000363.1 GCA_015654745.1 Enterobacterales bacterium | reverse complement strand
TAATCTGCGCCCCAACCAGAGGTAGACCATGACTGTAACCCAATTTAGCGAACTCGACCTACATGAAAGCTTGATCGCCGCACTGCGCGATAAAGGCTATGAGCGCCCTACCGCCATTCAGTCCGAAGCGATCCCGCCGGCAATGGAAGGGCGCGACGTGTTGGGTTCGGCCCCTACCGGTACCGGCAAAACCGCCGCCTATCTCTTGCCCGTGCTTCAGCATCTGCTGGATTTCCCGCGCAGGAAATCCGGGCCTCCACGGGTGCTTATCGTTACACCGACCCGCGAACTGGCGATGCAGGTGGCCGAACAGGCTAAACAGCTGGCCGCGCATACCAGTCTGGATATCGCCACCATCACCGGCGGCGTGGCCTTTATGAACCACGCTATCGTGTTTAGTGAAAATCAGGATATCGTTGTAGCCACCACCGGCCGGCTGCTGCAATACATTAAAGAAGAAAATTTTGATTGCCGCGCGGTGGAAACGCTGATCCTCGATGAAGCCGACCGCATGCTCGATATGGGCTTTGCCCAGGATGTCGAGCTTATCGCCGCCGAAACCCGCTGGCGCAAGCAGACGCTACTGTTTTCCGCCACACTGGAAGGCAATGCGGTCAGAGACTTTGCCGAGCGGCTGCTTAACGATCCGGTGGAAATCGACGCTTCGCCTTCACGGCGTGAACGCAAAAAAATTACCCAATGGTTTTATCGCGCCGATGATTTAAAACATAAAACCGCCCTGCTGTGCCATTTGCTCAAGCTGCCCGACGTCACAAAAACCATTGTATTCGTACGCAAGCGCGAGCGGGTGCATGAAGTGGTCAGTTGGCTGCATGCGGCGGGTATCCCATCATGTTATCTGGAAGGTGAAATGGTGCAGGCCAAACGCAACGAAGCCATCCGGCGCATGAATGAAGGCCTCATGAATGTCTTGGTGGCCACCGACATTGCCGCGCGTGGACTGGATATTGACGATATCAGCCATGTTATAAACTATGATTTGCCGACCACGGCTGATGTCTATCTGCACCGCATTGGTCGTACCGCCCGCGCCGGGCGCAAGGGTTCAGCCATCTCCTTGGTGGAAGCCCACGATCACCTGCTGTTGGGTAAAATCAGCCGCTACCTCAACGAGCCGTTAAAAGCACGTATCGTCGAGGAACTGCGTCCGGTGACCCGTGCCCCTACCGAGAAGGTGACCGGCAAACCGTCGAAAAAAGTACTGGCGAAACGTAAAGAGAAAAAAGAACAAAACCAGGTCAAAGACAAGGTAAAGGTGCGGTTGCGCGATAAACGCAATATCGGCAAGCGCCGGGTAGGTAAAACCGCCGCTACCGCCGCGGCCGAGCCTGTGGATGCCGGTGCGGCAAACACTACGCCGAATGATGAATAAAACGTCGTCCTAGCTGACAAGCCGCCCATCGAGGCGGCTTTTTGCTGCTTATAAGGCCTGGTTATAGCGCTTTAAGCAATAAATAATGTTTAACGCTGTTTTTTTTGGTTTTTCGCGACGAATTCAAACGTGCGGATAAAGACTACCCGGTTTTTTATTTCATTTTTTTAATCAGTTACCCACCTGAATTGATGAAATCACCTATTGGTCAAAATTGTCGCATCGACTCAGTTTGTTTATTTTGATCTAGGCGGGGTTTATCAAGGGTAAAAAAAAGAGAGCCTTGGCTCTCTTAGGAAATGGCGTGGCGCACAAATTAGATGGCGGCGGTAAAGGTACGGGTGATCACGTCGCGCTGTTGTTCCGGCGTCAACGAGTTAAAACGTACTGCATAGCCTGAAACACGAATGGTCAGCTGCGGGTATTTATCCGGATGGGCAACCGCGTCTTCCAGAGTTTCACGGGTCAATACGTTGACATTCAAATGTTGTCCCCCTTCCACCCGCACCTGTTCTTTCATTTCCAGTGGGATTTCACGGTACTCTACTTTGCCCAAATCCTTTAACGCCACGATCTGATCGTCGGCGTAGCCGCCCACGGCGCACAGGCAACGGGCCTGTTCAACGTCGCTATCGAGTAACCAGAAAGAATTTTTCAATGCTTTGTTGTCAGCTTTGGTGATCTGAATTCCGCTAATCATAATTTGCCTCTGTAGTGTGGCTTCATAATTTTTTGGTAAAACCAATTGTCCATAGCTGATTATATACCCATAACGGCGCAGGGTTTCTTTGATATAAATCAATTTATCAGCAATAGACACCTTCGTTAAAATATGATGTTTTTGTTTTATATCAATTTAGGCGTTTTTTGCCGCTAAGGAACGGGGCAAACTCGCGTTAAGGTGGAAAAAGCGTTTTGGTCGGCCATTTTGCAACGGAAATGATTTCTCCCGCCGCCAGATGCCGGTAAGCTACGGCTCTATTGTCGAACAACATGGAGCAAACCATGAGTCAGAGTCCAACCTGGCATGATGCCTTGGCCGGGGAAAAAAATCAGCCCTACTTCAAGCAAACCCTAGAGTTTATCGCCAGCCAGCGGGCGGCGGGAAAAACCATTTATCCACCACAGTCGGATGTGTTTAATGCGTTTCGCTACACCGAGCTGGCGGCGGTGAAAGTCGTGATCCTCGGACAAGATCCTTATCATGGCCCCAATCAGGCGCATGGCCTGTCGTTTTCCGTTCGACCTGGAGTGCCCGCGCCGCCCTCACTGGTCAATATCTACAAAGAACTGCTTAACGACATCCCGGGATTTGTCCGTCCGGAGCACGGTTGCCTGCAAAGCTGGGCCGGCCAGGGCGTGCTGCTGCTCAACACCGTGCTTACGGTGGAGGCGGGCAAGGCGCATTCCCACGCCAGCCTGGGCTGGGAGACCTTTACGGATAAAGTCGTTCAGGTATTAAATGACTCGCGCGAAGGGATTATTTTCCTGCTATGGGGATCCCACGCACAGAAAAAAGGCGCCATCATTGATGGAACACGCCACCGGGTCCTCAAAGCCCCCCATCCTTCGCCGCTGTCGGCCCATCGGGGGTTCCTGGGCTGCGGGCATTTCTCCCAGGCCAACGCGCTGTTGACGCAACGTGGAGAAAAGCCGATTGATTGGCAACCGCATCTCCCCACCGCATAATGACCTACGGCAGCCGGTTATCCGTTACGATGACCGGTTCATGGTCCGCTAGCCTTTGGCTTTCGACACCGCCACCATGGCGGGGCGAAGCAGGCGTCCGTTGAGGGTATAACCCTTTTGCATGATCATCATCACGTGATTCGGCTCGTGATCGGCGGATTCCAGCATGGTCATGGCCTGGTGCACCGAAGGATCGAAAGGCACGTGGGTTTCGCCCACCACTTCGATACCGTATTTGCGCACCACGTCCAATAACGATTTCAGGGTTAACTCGATCCCCTCAATCAACGGCGTCAGTTCGGTGTTTGACCTGTCGGCCATATCCAATCCGCGTTCCAGGTTGTCGATTACCGGCAACAGCTCTCCGGCGAATTTTTCCAGACCGAATTTATGGGCTTTTTCCACATCCAGTTCGCTACGGCGGCGCACGTTTTCCACTTCCGCCTTGGCGCGAAGCAGGCTGTCGCGCTCATGTTGCTGCAGCTCCTCCAGGCGGGCTTCCAGAACAGCGATACGCTCATCGCGTGGATCCACGACGTTTGCCGTCTCGGGCAGTGCTTCCTCAACCTGCGCCTGCGTTAGTTCCGTTTCGTTTTCTTGTGAGACTTGCTCGTCAGGGGACTTCTGTTCTTTACTACTCATCATGAGTTTCTCCGCGTTTTAGCCTTTTGATCTTGCTACTTGGCTTATTATGGGGATGAATAGCAGGGATTCAAGGGATGTCGCATAATGTAACCAGCAAAACATGGCGAGGAAAAGCAAATTCATGAATACTCCCTTTCAAAGCATCGGCATCGTGGGCCATCCGCGCCATCCAAATGCTCTGGCCACGCACGAACTGCTTTACCATTGGCTGATTGAGAAAGGACACAATGTCATCATGGAGCACCAGATCGCCCGCGACCTCAAGTTAACGGGGGCGAAGACCGGCAGCCTGGCGGATATCGGCCAGCACGCCGATCTGGCGGTGGTGGTGGGGGGCGATGGCAATATGCTCGGCGCGGCGCGTATCCTGGCCCGTTATGATATTAAGGTTATCGGGGTAAACCGCGGTAATCTGGGTTTTCTTACCGACCTGGATCCGGATTCAGCCCTGCAGCAGTTGGCTGAGGTGCTGGACGGGAATTACCGCTGCGAGGAACGTTTCCTGTTGGAAGCGCAGGTATGCCGCGGTAGTGAATGCGGCCGGCTGAGCACCGCCATCAATGAGGTGGTGCTTCATCCGGGAAAAGTGGCGCATATGATTGAGTTTGAAGTCTACATTGATGACAATTTCGCGTTTTCCCAGCGTTCAGACGGACTGATCATCGCCACGCCCACCGGCTCGACGGCCTATTCACTCTCCGCCGGCGGTCCCATCCTGACCCCAACGGTGGACGCCATCGCCCTGGTACCGATGTTTCCACATACCTTGTCGTCCCGTCCGTTGGTGATCAATGGCAGCAGCACCATCCGTTTGAAATTCTCCCATGTGGGAAGCGAGCTGGAGATCAGCTGCGATAGCCAAATCGCCCTGCCGATTCAGGAAGGTGAAGAGATTTTTATTCGCCGCAGCCAATACCATTTGGATTTAATCCATCCCCATGACTATAATTATTTCAACACGTTAAGTACCAAACTGGGCTGGTCGAAAAAATTATTCTGAAAAAATGCATTGGTTGCTTTACTGTACAAAAAACCAGTTTATACTGTGTTTAACCACAGCTGTGTTTTTATATACAGGAAGCAACCATGCTGGCTCAATTGACCATTGCTAATTTTGCGATCGTACGCGAGTTGACGATTGATTTTCAATCGGGAATGAGCGTTATCACCGGCGAGACCGGAGCGGGAAAATCCATCGCTATAGACGCGCTTGGCCTGTGCCTGGGCAGCCGCTCCGATGCGGGCATGGTGCGTCCCGGCGCCCCCAGGGCGGATATCTGCGCGCGTTTCGCCTTGGGCGACACGCCGCTGGCCGCGCGCTGGCTGGCGGACAATGAGCTTGATGACGGCAATGAATGCCTCCTGCGCCGCGTGGTGGGCCACGACGGCCGCTCCCGCGGATTTATCAACGGTACGTCGGTCCCGCTGTCCCAGCTACGCGAGCTGGGCCATCACCTCATCCAGATCCACGGCCAGCATGCCCACCAGCTGCTGTTGCGCCCAGACTACCAAAAGCAGCTGCTGGACGCCTACGCCGACGAAAAACCGCTGATGCGGGCCATGGCGGAGGCCTACCGTCAATGGCACCAAAGCTGCCTGGATCTGGCCGCCTTCCGCCAGAACGCCGCCGAACGCGAGGCACGGCGCGAGCTGCTGCACTACCAGTTAAAAGAGCTGAATGAGTTCGTGCCGATCGCCGACGAGTTTGAACAAATCGATCGGGAATATAAGCTGCTGGCCAACAGCGGCCAGCTGATCGCGACCACCCGCCAGGCCCTCGAGATGCTCAGCGAAGGCGAGGACCACACCCTGCTTGGCCAACTGCATGCCGTCAAGCAGCGGGTCACGGAACTGGTGGCGATGGACGGCGCCCTCTCCCCGGTCATGGATCTGCTGGAGTAAGCCTCCATACAGCTGACCGAGGCCAGCGACGAGCTGCGCCATTATGGCGATCGGCTTGATCTCGATCCCCAGCGCTTATCCGAACTGGAGCTGCGGCTGTCCCGCCAGATCGCCCTCGCTCGCAAGCATCATGTCAAACCCGAGGAACTGCCTCAGTTTTATCAGCAGCTGCTGTGCGAACAGCAATTAGGCGAGCAGTACGACACCGACGCGCAGGCGCTGGTGCTGGCGGTTGAACAGCATCGCGATCAGGCGGAACGGCTGGCCCACCAGCTCCATGAAAAACGGGTGGAGCACGCCGCCGAACTGTCCGCCCTGATCACCCACAGCATCAGGGAACTGTCCCTGCCCCACGGCAGGCTTGAGATTGAAACCCACTACGCGTTGGATCAGCTCGGCGCCGACGGTGCGGACCGGATAGAATTTCTGGTGACCACCAACCCCGGCCAGCCCCTGCAGCCGTTGGCCAAAGTCGCCTCCGGCGGCGAGCTTTCCCGTATCGGACTGGCGGTCCAGGTGATTACCGCCCGCAGGATGGATACGCCGGCGCTGATCTTTGACGATGTGGACGTGGGCATCAGCGGGCCGACCGCCGCCATCGTGGGCAAAATGCTGCGTCGGCTGGGCGAATCCACCCAGGTAATGTGTGTAACCCATTTACCGCAGGTTGCCGGCTCGGGCCACCATCACTTTTTTGTTAGTAAAAATACCGACGGCCTTGAGACCGAAACGCAGATGCTGGCTTTGGATAAAAAAGCCCGCTTGCAGGAGCTGGCGCGCCTTCTGGGCGGGAGCGAGGTGACAAAAAACACGTTGGCAAACGCGAAAGAGCTGCTTGCCGCTTAGAAATCGCCAACTTTTTTACGTTCCTGAGGTCATAGATGGGCCTTGTAGAGGTTTCCAATGTCGGCAAGGTCTATTATCATCGGCATCCTATGCCCAAAAGGAATGTGATTATTATGAGCTGTAAGACGTTGACCGCTGCTGCTGTCGTACTTTTGATGTTAACCGCCGGCTGTTCCACGCTGGAAAGATTGGTCTACCGTCCGGACATCAATCAGGGAAACTATCTGACGGCAAACGACTTGGCCAAAATTCATACCGGCATGACGAAACAGCAGGTAGCCTATACCTTAGGCACGCCAATGATGCGCGACCCGTTCGGCAGTAATACCTGGTTCTATATCTTCCGTCGCCAGCCTGGCCATCAGCCGGTCACCCAGCAAACCGTGACGCTGACCTTCAATGACGCGGGCGTCCTGACCCACATCGACAGGCGTGATGCGCTGGATTCAGCTCAACAGTAAGGCAGCCACCCATCAATATAGCCTGTTACCAGCCCTGGCCATCGACGGCGGGCTGGTGATAACGACGATCATCCCACGCGGCGATAGACTGGCACACGATGGAAAGGGTTCGTACTGCACACCGGCCGCCGAAGCGGTGAGGTCACTTTAGGTTGGGTTAGGCCAATGGCAGCATTTAATCGCGGGATGGTTTGCCAGGGAATACCCGGATAGACGCGGGTTATTTTTTGGCGCGCTCCGCCCGCTGACGGCGGAGATCTTTTGGGTCGATTAACAAAGGCCGGTAGATTTCCACGCGATCGCCATCGTTAACGCAATCCCCAAGCCTGGCGGGTCGGCTGAATATGCCAATTTTATTTTTGGTCAAGTCGATCTCCTTGCGCTGGTCAAGAATTCCCGACGCCCGTATCGCCTGCTCAAGGGTACTCCCGTTGGCCAACGTCACCTGATGCCGGTACTGGCGATCGGGCAACGCATACACCACTTCCACATGGATATCCGCGGCGGCTGGAACATCAGGCACGGTAAACCTCTTTAGCCCGTTTGGTAAAAGCCTGCACCATGTTATTAGCCATCTCTTTAAATATCTGGCCAAACGCCAGTTCGATAAGTTTAATTTTAAATTCAAAACTCATCTCAAATTCGACCTTACAGGCATCCTGGCTTAAGCTGGTAAAACGCCAATCACCGGCGAACGAGCGAAAGGGTCCTTCCACCAGACGCATGACAATGCTCTGATTATCGGTTATGACATTGCGCGTGGTAAAGGTTTTGCTGATACCCGCCTTGGACACCGCCATCTCGGCGGTGAGCTCGTTACCCTCTTTACTCACCACCCGGCTACTGGTGCATCCGGGAATAAACTCCGGATAAGCGTGGATGTCATTGACTAAAGCAAACATTTGTTGCGCGCTATAGGGCACCAGCGCGGAACGATTGATATGAGGCATAAGGATTCCTGTCATGACTAATACCTCGCAATATTATCATTTATCTGTCATGAGACAAAAACTGTTGATGAACGATTGTCTTAAAAGACCGCAAATCAGCATCGCGCCTGCACTTAGGCTTTTTATTCCCGCCATAAAACT
>JAATGH010000268.1 GCA_015654745.1 Enterobacterales bacterium | reverse complement strand
GTGAAGGTGAGTGGAAGGTGAAAAAACACGGTCAGGAAAAGCGCCGCGTCTGGCGGAAACTGCACCGGGCAGTGGACGCCGGTACGCATGAGGTTATCTGCGCTGACCTGTCCCTGAATAATGTGACTGACGCAGAGGCATTCCCGGGACTTATTCGTCAGACTCACCGGAAAGTTAAGGTCGCTTCTGCCGATGGCGCTTATGACACAAAACTTTGCCATGACGAGCTGCGGCGAAAAAAAATCAAGGCGCTTATCCCGCCAGTAACCCGGGCGGGTTACTGGCGGGCGGCGTAGGCCGACAGAAATCAGGCGGTAGCCAGGCAGGGGCTTACCGGGAGCAATGCTTACTGGAAATGGAACACGGCTGATAACCGGCGGTCGTTGGCCGAAACGGCGATGTACCGGGTTAAACAACTGTTCGGTGGGCACCTGACGCTGCGTGACTACGATGCGCAGGTGGGTGAGGCTTTGGCCATGATCCGTGCCTTAAACAAAATGACGCGTGCAGGGATGCCAGAAAGTGTGCGGATTGCCTGAGGACGTCAGTGACGGGAGGCGCTTTATTTAAAACTGATTTATTCAACAAAGCCCTCTATTGGCTGTATCGTAATGAAGATTTCATCATGAAGCGGATTTACGCATATCCTTAAGACATCATGTAGTGACAAATAAGAGAAAACATTGGCAGCCCGTGGGCTGCCCCAAATACAACAACGACGGCAGTATAATTTAACTGTCGACGTGAAATAAATCCCGCCATATATATCGATTTTTCGTTTTCTTCTTTTTTATCAGCATAATATTTGCCGGGGTATTTCGCCGTTGCCGCTTATTGACCGCCAACAGGATATTGGATCAAAACCGCAGAATAAAACGGGTGCCCGGCGACAGTGCCTCCACACTCAACCGCCAGCGGTGGGCAACGGCTATTTCCTTGCAGATGGCCAGACCCAGACCCGTGCCGTCGTGTACCGCGCCCGGCGCGCGCCAGAACCGGTCAAACACCTGCGGCGCCTCATCGGCTTTGATGCCCGGCCCCTTGTCCGACACCTGGATGGAGACGGCGTCGGCCGGAATATCAACGGTACTGCCGGGCGGGGAGTAATGGATAGCATTCTCGACAATATTTTTCAGCAAAATAAACAGCGCGCTTTTATCCGCGTGTATCGGCGGCAGGGTATCCGGCATCCACAGGCACAACGTGACACGGTAGTCCGCGGCCTTACGGTCCAGGTAGGATGCCACGTCCCGCATCACGGCGAGCCTGTCCACCTCACCGAAGCTATAGTTTTGCGTCTCGCTCACCTCCGCCAGATGCAACAGCTGCCGCACCTGCCGTGCCATCAGGTCGATTTCCCGATAAAGTAGTTCTTTATTACTGATGTCGGGCTGGAGTTCAATCTGTCCGCGCAGCAATGTCAGCGGCGTTTGCAACTCATGCGCTGCGGCGCCCAGAAAATCCTGCTGCGCGGTAAATCCTTGTTCCAGCCGCTCCAGCGCGGCGTTGAAAGCGACGATAAGCGGTTTTATCTCGCTTGGGATATCACGATCGTTCAAACGAGTCCGTAAATTAGCGGGCGTAATCGACATGGCGGCGACGGAGGCCACTTTCAGCGGATACAGCACGCGGCGTAGGGTAAAGGGAAACGCCAGGCCGAACGCGATGGTCGCGATCAGAACGCTCCACGCGATAGTCTCCGGCAGCGGCGCGAATTTCATATCCGAGACATTTTCACCGAAGACGTCGCTGGTCGCGGTCTGCACGTAAAAACGCCGCTCCTGGTGAACGGTGGCAAGCGTTATCATATCAAACGGCCGGCCGTTGATAACCACCCGTTGGTGGACGTCCGTTAAATCCGCGAGCCGGCCCTGGCCCCATGGCAGAACGCTGTCGTCTTTACCGCTGCTGAGTAATAACTTGCCATGGTCATCGAAGACGCGATACATCACCTCGGTGGGGGCGATAGCAAACAGCCAGGCCGTCTGGTCATCCACACTGGCCGCGTTTGGCATGCCCTGCTGGTCGTATTGCAATCCGGCGGTAACCCGTTGGGCATTTTTGTGATTATTATCTTTTTGCCACATTTCCCGGGGATAATGATCGATCGCATACAGATAAGGCGCCGCGATAAGCGACAGGCTGGCCGCCAGGACGGCAATACTGGTCAGCCATAATCTTGCCGACAGGCTGTATGTCCAGTAGCGCACCCACCTGGCGCGCAGAAAGGTCTTAAGCATGTCCCCGCCCGTCGTCACTGCCTGGCGCTACTCTCGCGGCCAGGGCGAAGCCGACGCCCCGGACGTTAATGATATGGGCCGCCACGCCCGCGGAGGACATTTTTTTACGTAGCCGGTGAACGGTAACCTCCAGCGCATTAGGGGTCACCGCCTCGCCCAAACCCCAGGCGGCATGTTCCAGCGATGAATGCCGTACCGTTTGCCCACCCGCCTTGAGCAGGGACAACAGTATTTGCAATTCAGTGGGGGCCAGTGGAACGGACCGCGTTGCGCCGCTCAGCGTCTGTTCCTGTGGATCAAGGGTTATATCGGCGAAAGTGTATACCAGGCCGGCGGTTGCCATCGGCCGGCGCATCAGCGCCCTGACGCGCGCCACCAGTTCGCTCATGGCGAAGGGCTTGGAAACGTAATCATCCGCGCCGCTTTCCAGGCCGTCAACCCTATCATGCAAGGCATCCCGGGCGGTCAGAATCAGACAGGGCGTCATATATCCCGTTGCCCGCAAATCCTTTAAAAAATCCAATCCGTCCCCGTCGGGCAAGCCGCGATCGACGATAAGCACGGCATATCCCGCCTGCTTCACGCCATATTTCGCCTGCGACAGGGTATAAAAAAAATCGGTTTCCACCCCGGCGGCGGACAGAGCCTGGCCGATCATGGCCGCCAGGCGCTCGTTGTCCTCGATAAGTGCGATACGCGCCATGAAGTGTTATCCCGTTAGAAACGATAGAGGTAGCCGAGCCTGGCCTCGGGGATTATCGTCCTGTCAACCAATGGGCTGTCGGTAATCCCGCCGCCCAGACGCGAGACGCCGGCGTCCAGGCTTAGGGTTTGATGCGGCGTTAGCTGATAGTCCAAACGCACGCCCGCCGAAAGATTATAGGTGGATTTACCCGCGTAGGCATCACGCCCGGCGCGTGTTTCGTCATCTTCCACACCGTAATAATAATCCACGTATCGGCTGTTATACCAGTCAATGCCGGCGTGGGGTACCAGCGTGAAATCACCATAATCGAAGGGCCGGCGGTAATCAACGCCCCCTTTCAGTCCTTTATTCCCCGCCGTCAGAAAGCTTGCCCCGAAGATGCCGTAACCGGTATCCCAGGCCATGGCCGGCCCGACCCAAAATCCGCCTTGGCGTTTTTGCATGCCGTCGAGTATCGGCGCATCCGATTCTTTATAACCGTCGCCCAGGGCATATTCCCCGCGCAGGGTGAAGCTGAAGTTGTCCCAACGGCCGATGTTGACATCAAGTGTGGTGCCGAACAGATGGATCCATTTATTCTCAAAATAGATCAGCGGCAAGGGCGAGACAGTGGCGTCGTCTCCCTTGTAAGGCGATTGCTCATATTGCACGCCGGCGCCAAGACCCCAGCGGGTGACGTTGGGCGCATCGCTCCAGAATGTAAAACCCCGCGCGTCATTCCCCGCCTCCGGGGATGTGCCTGCAGCGCTGACGGCACAGGAAAAAAACAATACAGGTGCTAAAGCATGCCATACCCTGAGCCGATGTTGCATGAATTTTCTCGCAGTAGTTGTCTGGATGTTGCCAGGAGGACGTGACCAAGATGGGGTCCACTCTAAAGTCCGCAGGCTTACAGTCGACTTACAGCGAATTGATTAACGGCCCTTTATCGGCGGCACCGACTGGCTGGACTGAGTAGCCGAACGGAAACCGGCACGGAAGATTTACGCCAATCCTTGCTTCTGATATTTGTAAACACTGGTGCGTGCCATCTTTTGCGCAGATTGGGCCATGGAGGCCTTTGAACGGCGAGCCTCATCGTGAGGACAGGAAATATCCACGGCTTTAGGGCGGTAGATTTGAATTTTTCCGTGTCCAAACTTTACTGCCGTTAATCCAGGTCTGGTATATCCCATTGTTTCCGGATTATCACATTTTTATTTAAAAGCAGGCGGATTTTAAAGATAATTACGCGCGAAATTTTGCGGTGACTTTTCTGGTAATATGAAGAAGACGCAAGATATGAATGCGAAGATTAATATTAGACATAGCATCACCTGCGTGTGGTCATTATGGCTGATAAGGGGTGGTAATGGCAAGAAAGGGGTAAGCCTGGGAAAATGCTTTCCAACCCCCCGCTCCTATGCTGACTATTCTATTCTCTATTCGCCATTTACTTTTAGAAGTAATGCGCGCATGGCCGCTCCTTCCAATACAATAAATATACATTAATTATGCATTAATATTGCAATTATTAAATACCGAAGTCGATATCCCCATAAACGGGTGGCGCCTCTAATTAGTTGAATGTGATGTATAATACCCGTTTTTGAGGTTTTCTCATGGCCAGCGTTAACGTTCATTGTCCCCGTTGTCAGTCAGACCAGGTTTACCGGCATGGTCAGAACACTAAAGGTCATGACC
>JAATGH010000335.1 GCA_015654745.1 Enterobacterales bacterium | reverse complement strand
GCCGATATGTCGCACCGGGTCATGACGTTGCTTGAGGAGATGGCGCCGTCGGTGGAGATGTATAGCATCGATGAAGCTTTCTTGAATTTGGCCGGCATCGGCCACGGCATGGCCCTGGAGCAGTTTGGCCGCGACGTACGCCAGCGGTTGCGGCAATGTATCAAATTGACCGCCGGCGTGGGCATTGCCCCCAGTAAAACCCTGGCCAAGCTGGCCAATCATGCTGCCAAGCGCTGGAGCAAAACCGGCGGCGTGGTGGATCTGTCGTCGCCGCTGCGCCAGCGTAAACTGATGGCCCTGGTACCGGTGGAAGACGTCTGGGGTATTGGTCGGCGACAGGGAAAGTCGCTGCGCGCCATGGGTATCGGCACGGCGCTGCAGCTGGCGGACGCCAATCCGGCGTTTATTCGCAACAATTTCAGCGTGGTGTTGGAGCGAACGGTACGCGAGCTGTGCGGCGAATCCTGCCTGGCCATTGAGGAATCACCGGCGGTCAAGCAGCAGATTTTGTGCAGCCGCAGCTTTAGCTCACGTATCAGCGACTATCGGGACATGCGGGAGGCGGTGTGCGGTTACGCCGTGCGCGCGGCGGAGAAACTGCGCGGCGAAAGGCAATATTGCCGGCAGGTGTCGGTTTTTGTCCGCACCAGTCCACACGCGACGGATCGGCCCTTTTATGGCAATCAGGCCAGCGGCCGCATCCCGTTTCCCACCAACGATACCCGCGATATCATTGCCCAGGCGATAGGCTGCCTGGATGCGATCTGGCGGGAGGACCATCGTTATATGAAAGCGGGTATCGTGCTGAGCGATTTTTATGACAGCGGGGTAGCGCAGCTCAGCCTGTTTGATAAGTTCACGCCCAGAGCCCATGGCGAAGCGCTGATGGCGGCGATAGACACCCTGAATCGCTCGGGCAGGGGCAATATCTGGTTTGCCGGGCAGGGCATCCGGCAAAGCTGGTTGATGAAGCGCGATATGCTGTCGCCGGCCTATACCACCCGGCTAAGCGATGTGCCTCGGGCGGCCCTATGAACTCCGATAGCCGGCGGCTTAGGCGCCCAGGCAGCCCTATCCACTGCCTTATGCGCCCAGGTGGCGCCGTGAACCCATTATCCACTGCCTTATGCGCCCAGGCAGCCCTGATGGTCCATGACCCACTGGGCCAGCGACTGAAGCGGTGCCTGTAACGATCGGCCCAGCTCGGTCACCTGGTACTCGACCCGCGGCGGAATCTCGGCAAACATAGTGCGTTGCACCAACCCCTTGCGTTCAAAGGCGCGCAGCTGGCGCGTCAGCTCTTTTTGCGTAATCGGGCGCACGCCGCGCTGGAGTTCGCCAAAGCGCACCGGGCCGTTAATCACGATCAAACGGTACAGCACCGGGATAGCCCATTTGCCCGCCACCAGATCGACAAACTGTAGCATCGGACAGGGAGGATCGGCCGGCGCCGGTAAAGATATTTTTTGTTGCGCAATCGTCTGTGGAATCATTGCATACCTCATGCCGCGTTAGTATCTATTCGGTACCTACTACCATTTTAACACTATCATGATAATAATGGCTTTTTTCACCTAGAGGAAGTTAGCCATGACCCGATTAACCGATAAATATGCCTTGATTACCGGCGGCTCCAGCGGCATAGGTTTGGAAACCGCCCGCCAGTTTCTGGCCGAGGGCGCGACGGTGGCCATCACCGGTCGCGATACCGACGCGTTGCGCCGAGCCCGCGAGGCGCTGGATGGGCGGGTGCTGTGCCTGCAAAGCGACGCGGGCGACCCGTCGGCCCAGGGGACGTTGGCGCAACGTCTGGCAAGCCTGTGGCCGCGCCTGGACGTGCTGCTGGTGAACGCCGCCGATGTGACCCATCGTCCGCTGGAACAGTGGGACGAGGCGGGCTGGGACCGACTGATGTCCACCAACCTCAAGGGGCCGTTTTTTTTGATTCAGGCCCTGCTGCCCTTGTTGCATAATCCTTCATCGGTGATTTTATGCGGTTCGGTCAGCGCGCATATAGGTTTGCCGCAAAGCAGCCCCTACGCCGCCAGCAAAGCCGCACTGCTTTCCTTGACCCGGACCCTGTCGGGAGAGATGCTGGGGCGGGGGATCCGCTTCAATAGTTTGAGTCCGGGTCCCACCCGCACGCCGGCGCTGGAAAAATTGGGCCTAAGCGGCGCGGCTTATGATACGTTGCTGGCGGACATCATGAAGCTGGTGCCCCTGGGACGGCTGGGCACGCCGCTGGAGCTGGCCAAGGCGGCGGTTTATCTGGCCTCTGACGAGTCGGGTTTTACGGTGGGCAGCGAATTGATTGTCGACGGCGGGGTAACCGGCTTATGATTTGGCGACGACAGACGCGCGCACCGGGTTGAACAGGCCTGCCCGGGCCGAGATAAAGGCGAAATGATGGGTAATAAACCGTTGGTACGATTGAGTAACATGACCGAAACGCAATATCCCGGCTACCGCGCCTGGTTTATCGAGGAGTATGCGCGGGATTTGAGCGCCAACCACGGTTACGACCTGGCGCAGGGTAGGATCAATGCCACTGTAAGCATCGACGGTTATCTGCCGCTGGGCGTGACTAGCCCTAATAATGTGCTGTATTGCATCGAAACCGACCCAGACACGTCCCCGGTTCCACCCGACCACGCCGGCGCTCGGTGGGGAAGTTGGCCTGTGGTGGGATATTTATGGATAGGATTCAAGACACACTCGGCTTTTATTTACGATTTTTGCATCCTCCCACCCTGGCAGCGCAGGGGATACGGCGGCGCGGCGCTGCTGGCGCTGGATACAATGTTGCGCGGGCGGGGCGTCACCGAACTGGGATTGCGGGTGGCGGCCGATAACCCGCGCGCCAAAGCGCTGTATGATAAAAGCGGCTTTATGGCTACCGGTATTAATATGGTTAAAAGCCTGGTCTAGGCTGGGCCGCGTATCTGGCAGCGCGCCGCTAACCCGACGCGTTGCGTCCCCTGGCGCCAGATAACGCGATAGCCGGTTAAGGCGCTAAGTTCGCCGGCATTTCCCTCCTTAACTCAGGATAAAGGATCCTTGCGCCAGGCATTCGCCGTTGATCAGAATTTCCACCACATGCCGGCCCGGATAGTGAATGCGGGTGGTGAAATCGCGGATTATCTGCGCCCGGGAGATCTCCATCATGCCTTGGGCCGGCAGCGTCAGCGTTTTCAGCTTGAATACCTTAACCGAGGTGCCGCCGGATTTTTTAACGTAATGCACGCGATAGTCGATCACCAGCCGCTGTGGCACCGCGACGGTGGAGCGTAATTGGAACGCCAGCCTGACGGTATCGCCAAGCCGGATCTCGGCCGGGGTAACGCGCAGTTCGCCCACGCTGACCTGGGCAACGTGCCCAGCGCCGATCAGGCCCAGGGCGCGGCGATCGCCTTGCTTGATCAGGGTGCGCAGGCCATGGCGGGCGATCCAGGCGCAAGAAGGACGATCCAGCGGCCAGCCCGCCAGCAGATCCATCACCCAGTCGGGATGGTCTTTGGTAATATCGTTAAGGTGATTGGCGACCGATTTGCGGACGTACAGGCTGGGATCCTCGCGCAGCCGCGTGAGGATCGGCGCCACCGGTGACGGATCGGCGCACAGGGCGTCCAGGCGAAATGACCAAGGCAACCGAGGACGGCTCCCTTCGCTGGCCAGCCGCCGGATATGCTCATTATCATCAGCGGCCCAGGCGGTCATCTGCGCTAGTCCACGCGCCTGATCGTGGCGCAGGAAGGGCCTTACCGCAAACTCCGATGAGCCGAACGGGGTAAAATACCGCAGAGCCTCCATTGATAAATCGAAATCATCCAGCCCGTACATCGCCACATATTCCGGTAATATCAGCGTGACAAACCGGTTATCAAGCCGAGGCGCCAAGCGACGCAGAATGGACAATGCCTGTGGGTAGTCCGCCGGCAGGCCCTGGTGCAGACAGGCGGTTACCCGCCGCAGCCGCGCCATCAGGGATAATCCCTCCAGCCCGTCGGCACAGGCGGCCAGAAACCGCTGGCTATCAAACGCCGCATGGACGGAGACGACTTGCGCCGCGATATGCCGCAAACGAGCGTGATTAAAAATTTCTTTTAGCGCGGGGGCGCTTGATTCGGCCATGCGTACAATCTCGGGTCGGAGGGTATAGCGCAGGCTAAAGAAAAATACCGGACAACGCAAGGCGTGGCCGGGTTAAACCCGGCCGGAGACAGGAGGCTACTTGATACCCATAGCGTCGCGCATGGTGTAAAACAGGTCGGTTTGATCGGTTAGTCCGACCACGTTACCCGCATGGGGGCCATAGGCGGCTATCCGCAGTTGAGTGCCGGTATGGCCTTGGGATTCAGGGTCTTCGGAATTTCCATAGCTGATCGCCATCACCGCGCCGTCCTTGGTGGTCAGCGCCTGGGTCAACCCGGGGGCTTTGGCGTCAGCTTCGATAATCTGACTGGAGTGAGCATGATCGGCGGTGACGATCACCAGCGTATTGCCATCGGCACGGGCAAACGCCAATGCTTTTTGTACCGCTTCATCCAGGTCCACCGTTTCACCGAACTGACCGCACGGATTGGCGGCGTGATCTTGTTTATCAATGGATGCGCCTTCCACCTGCAGGAAAAAACCGTGCGGATGGGTTTTCAGCAGATCGATGGCTTTTTGCGTCATATCTGCCAGCGTGGGCGTGCTGGCGGTGTGTTTGGGATTATCGGTACAGGTCACCGCCGGCTGATCGATATTGCCATGATACGTCGCCTTGGGACCTAACCAGCGTACCGGCATATTCCCGTCGGCAAACAGGCCAAGCACCGGTCGTTCTTGATTGGCCTGCGTCACGCCGTCAAGTCCATCCCGATCGCTTATCCACTGATAGCCGCGCGCCAGAGCCTGCTCTTTCAGGGTCTGGCCCTGCCACTTCCCGGCCTTTGCCGTTTCGGCAAAGGTTTTGCCGCCGCCGCCGAGCGTCACATCGGCGCGGGCGTCCAGTAACTGTTCGGCAATGGAACCGCGTCCCCGATTTTCCAGGGCCTGAGCGCCGCAGTTTTTGCTGGTGATGTCCGGGCCGTAGCACTTGCGGGAAGAAACATGGGCCACCAAGGCAGCCGGCGTGGCATCCTCCACTTCGGCGGTGGATACATTCCCCGTCGCTTTACCTGCCGCTTTAGCCAACTCGAGGATAGTCTTATGATCCTGGCCGAAAACATCTACCCCTAATGCGCCGTTATAGGTTTTAACGCCGGTGGACCAGGCGGTGGCCGAGGCCGCCGAGTCGGTGACATAGCTGGGTTTATGACTGTTTTTGTCGAGTGCGTAATGGGTGTATTGCCCGGTGAGCGGCAATGCGTCTATCCCTTTGAAAAACGAGCCGGCGCCTAACGCATAATTGCGCGCCGCCGTGATTTCCGAATCGCCCATACCGTCGCCGATCAGCAAGATAACGTTTTTTGCCGTTTGGTTGGTCAGCGCGGCTTTCAGCAGCTCGGTCTGATCGGCATGAAGACGGCGGGCCCCGCCGGGTTGCGTGATATCCCCTTGCGCGGCGCGAGCATCATCGGCATCGGCGGCGGCTACGCTGGGCGCAACGAGGACGGTGGTGAGCAGTAGCGCCCCGGCAACGGCGCCGGCGGGTAAAAAATGAGCGGCATGAGACATAACTGAAAACTCCTATGGCCAGACGAAGGTATTAATATGTCTAAAATTATCATTATGTAATCATAAGTAACGATAATGACGTATTTATGACATCGCCTAATGGGCAATTGGCGCCCCGGACTATCAGCAGCTAACATATTAACCATACTTATTATTAGTGCAGGCTTGCTTGCCCGTTCCCAGGGATTGCGCTGGGAAGGGGGATATTGCTTACTTTTCCAGGGGTTTACTATCATGCTTCGGTCCGATCTCGTCGCTAAAACAAATGCCAAAAGCCCATTACCGGAGGACCGGGAATTCTCCTTTAAGGTGCTGACTATCAATACGCACAAGGGGTTTGCCGCCTTTAACCGACGCTTTATTCTGCCGGAGCTGCGGGAAGCGGTGCGCACCGTGGGACCGGATATTGTTTTTTTACAGGAAGTCCTGGGCGTGCATGAAAAACACCCGCAGCGCTTTGAAAACTGGCCGGTGGTCCCGCAATACGAATTCCTCGCCGATACCATCTGGGCGGACTTTGCCTACGGGCGCAACGCGGTGTACCCCGATGGCGATCACGGCAATGCGCTACTCTCCAAATTCCCCATTGTCAGCCATGATAATCTGGATGTCTCCATTGATGGCACCGAGAAGCGCGGTATGTTGCATTGCGTCCTGCAGGTCCCGGGACGTGACGTGCAGCTGCATATGATTTGTGTGCACCTCGGCCTGAGGGAAAAACATCGCCGCGAGCAGTTATTGCGCATCAGCCGGCATATCGCCACGCTGCCGGCGGATGCGCCGCTGGTGGTGGCGGGTGATTTTAACGACTGGCGGCAGAACGCCAATCGGATACTGAGCCGCGAAGCCGGCCTGGTGGAGGTGTTTACCCAGGCCCACGGCCGGCCGGCCCGCAGTTTCCCATCGCGTTTTCCCCTGCTGCGCCTCGATAGAATTTATGTCAAGAATGCCCGCATCAGCCAGCCGACGTCGCTGGCCAACCAGCCCTGGTCTCATTTATCCGATCACGCTCCGCTGGCGGTGGAGATCCGATTATGAATATGGAGTGGCGGGACGGGAACCGCATTACCCTGCTGGAAAATGGCGAAGGCTTCTATCCGGCA
Organism: Enterobacterales bacterium; assembly: GCA_015654745.1. Lineage (GTDB taxonomy): Bacteria > Pseudomonadota > Gammaproteobacteria > Enterobacterales > Enterobacteriaceae > Acerihabitans. The sequence goes on along the minus strand of JAATGH010000335.1, from coordinate 9,352 downwards.
TTGTATGAACGCATCGCCCAGGCGACGAATGAGATCCTGCTGGAAACCTTTATCCTGTTCGAAGATAAGGTGGGTAAGGCGCTGCAGCAGAACCTGATTGCCGCGGCGCGGCGCGGGGTGCGCGTGGAGATGCTGGTGGACGGTTACGGGTCGGCGGACCTGTCCGCGGGGTTTATCGATGAGTTGACCACTGCCGGAGTGCGTTTTCGTTATTACGATCCCCGCCCGGCGTTTTTGGGTATGCGTACCAATCTATTTCGCCGGCTGCACCGTAAAATTGTGGTGGTGGACGGATGCATCGCGTTTATCGGCGGCATTAATTTCTCCGCCGAGCAACTCAGCGATTACGGGCCGGCGGCCAAACAGGACTATGCGGTAGAGCTGGAAGGGCCGGTGGTAGCGGATATCCACCGCTTCACCTTGCAGACGCTTTATCAGGAAGACCATCATCGGAGCTGGTGGCGACGGCGCTATGGGCTGCCGGCGCATAACGTGCAGCCTGGCGATGCGCAGGCGCTGTTTGTCTTTCGCGACAACGATGAGCACGATACGGATATCGAGCGGCATTATATCGACATGTTGCGTAGCGCCAAGCGCGAGGTGATCATCGCCAACGCTTATTTCTTCCCCGGTTATCGGCTGCTCAAGGAGATGCGCAACGCCGCCCGGCGTGGCGTGCGGGTGATATTAATCGTGCAGGGCGAACCGGATATGCCCATCGTCAAGGTGGGGGCGCGCATGCTGTATAACTATCTGGTCCCGGAGGGGGTGCGGATTTACGAATACCTGCGCCGTCCGCTGCACGGCAAAGTGGCGGTCAAGGATGAGTATTGGGCCACCATAGGTTCGAGTAACCTTGACCCGCTTAGCCTGGCGTTAAATCTGGAAGCCAATGTGGTGATCCACGATCGAGCCTTTACCGCCGCGCTGCGGGACAATCTTTTGGGACTGATCGCGCGCGACTGCCAGTTGATCGATCAAAGCAGAGTGCCCAAGCAGACTTACTGGCATTTAGCCAAGAGCGTTGTGGTATTCCATTTTTTGCGCCATTTCCCGGCCTGGATTGGCTGGTTGCCCGCCCATACGCCCAAATTATCCTTGGTCGCGCCGCCGGTGCAGCCGGAGTTGGAAACTCAGGACCGCGCGGAACCTGAAAATGAGGGCGCCAAACCATGACCCGGCTGCGCGGCATGCCGGTTAAACACTCCGCCGACCCGGCCCGACGCTATTGGCCGCTGGCTAAAAAGGCGCTGACCGCGCTCTTTTTTATCGGCATGGTGGTCTTGCTGGTGGTTTATGCCCGCAAGGTTGATTGGGATGATGTGGCCCAAGCCATTAAACACTACCGGCGCAATGCCATCCTGCTGGTGGTGGGGTTGGTGATATTCAGTTATTTGCTCTACGGCATCTACGATCTGATCGGCCGGGCGTATTGCGGCCATCAACTGGCGAAAAAGCAGGTGCTGCTGGTTTAATTTATCTGCTATGCCTTTACGCTCACCTTGAGCGCATGGATCGGCGGTATCGGCATGCGCTACCGGCTCTACTCGCGCCTGGGCCTGTCCAATAGCGCCATTACCCGCATATTCAGCCTGAGCCTGGCCACCAACTGGCTGGGTTATATTTTGCTTGCCGGCGTGGTGTGTGCGTTCGGCGTGATTCAACTGCCGGCCAAATGGGGCATCGGGGTTCTGGCGCTACGGTTAACCGGCTTTGGACTGCTGCTGTGCATTGCCGCCTATTTGTGGTTATGCGCGTTTGCCAAGCGCCGGCGCTGGAGCGTCAAGGGCCAAACGCTGGTATTGCCTTCACTGCCGATGGCCGGCGCGCAGCTGGTCGCCTCCTGTGTCAACTGGCTGGCCATGGCCGCCATCATCTTTATCCTGCTAAATTACCGCGTGGACTTCCCGCTGGTGCTCGGCGTATTGCTGGTGAGCAGTATTGCCGGGGTTATTGTGCATATTCCCGCGGGAATTGGCGTGTTGGAAGGCGTCTTTGTCGCCATGCTCGGCGGCGGGCACTTGTCCCATGGTTCGATCATCGCCGCGCTGCTGGCTTACCGCGCTATCTATTTTATTGCGCCGTTGCTGCTGGCTATTATGCTTTATCTTTGGCTGGAGGGCCGGGCCAAGACGCTGCGTGAAAAAAACCTGCGACAATAGCCGCAAGAGCAAAGAACCTGATGGATAGAAATAAAAAAGCTGCACGACCAAATGTCAGAATATCCCCTGGCAGTTGATGTGCAGCTCTTACTTAATTTTTATCCGTTATTAATACCGGCCGTGGCCGCCATCATAATGGCCGCCGCCACCTTCATAATGACCGCCGCCACCGCCACCGCCACCGCCGTGACCGTGTCCGCCCCAAGGTGGTGGCCACAGGCAGCCGCTCAATGCGGCGCTAAGAACAATAATGCTGACAAATGCCATGATACGACGCATTGGCGTGCTCCATATATTAAGAAATACCTCACCACTAGAGCATTTACTTATTATGAAGCACGGTCAATAAGCCTAACCGTAAGGATATTCAGTATAGATGTTTCTATTTGAAACTTTTAGAGGAAAATAGCGAATACGGCAAAATAGAAGAGTAAAAAAAGATAATTGGAATAAGAATGAGCTTAAAGTATAAAAAATTTATTATTTCAGCGAGTCAACAATTAGGATTTTTCTTCAAGGCTACATTCTACCCAGCCAAGCCAATTTTCATAGGCCTATTATCACAAGATGAATAAAAAACCTCTGGTCTTACTCATAGACCACCGACGTTTTATGCATATTATGCTGGCCTGAGACCGAGGTCATGGGATAGCGGTGGTTATTGTCCGCGGATAACTTTTCCCAATGAAGGTTGATTAAGGCCGGCGATGCGGTATCGGTCATCACCGTGCTGGCCAGGGCTTGATGGCCGCCGACAGGCGTAATGGCGGCAAAACTCGCGTTGGTCAGCAGCGTAAGCGCCATGGCAACAACAACATTAGCTAAGTTTTTCATGATGATTCTCCAACCGCCGGCCAGTGGGTGTCCTGATGGCCTTAATTAATTAACATTCGATAACTAAATGTTAGGCCGTTTGACGCCTAGGGTCAACAAATATTAATGATCATTAATAATTATAAGTGTTGACCCAATGCCGCCGGAGGGCGCGGTGGTTTCCGCATACGCCGGGCTGGGTGGCGCAGGCGTTACTGGTAGAGCACCGCGGTACCATGCAGCCGGTTCTGCCCGGTGGTGGAAATAATTTCAAATGACTTGGCGCCGTTGGCTTCGGCCTCAGCCTCGAGCTTATTTTCCAGCGAAGTAAGATTAGTGCTCGCGGTGGTGCTGATGACGCCTACCGGTTCCTGATTGGCCGGGGGGGAGGTCACCAGCTCGGCGCCGTGGGCGGCCAGGGAGATAAAGCTTAGTAGGGCAGCGGCGGCGTACGCCGTGGTCAACATTTTCATCGGTATGGCTCCTTGTCTTACAATTAGTGTTACTTGGTCATGGCTATTAATAGTTAATGCTCGATAATTAAATCATAGACAGGGTTGAAGCAGTGGGCAAGTTAATGAGATTATGAGCGGGATTCAGCATTCATTACATTGTAAAATATAGTTTTTTTTACATTTCAAACCAGGATTCCCACTGGACTGAAAATCCTGAGGCGAACGAATGTCGCGAAAAAGGGTAGTGGATTATTCTTTTTGAAATGTGACGAAATACGCTTGTAATTTTTATAATGATCGTTAATTATATGGTATGGATTTAATTTATAAAAAAGTCGTTTTTTATATCCTAAATAATTCGAGTTGCGGGAAGGCGGCAAGCGAGTGCATATCGATGAGCTTACACAAAAAAGTGATTCGGTTAAACGGGCGCCGGCAACGCACCTGCGGCCCGACGTATGACGGGTATATCTAATGCAACCCAGGGTTTACAAGATCATGGGTATGCTATTAATGCGATAAGAGAGGTTATATGAACACCGATCACGTTGCGCCAACCAGGAAGGGACGCGGGCGTCCGAAACAATTCGATCGTGATGACGCACTTGATAAAGCATTGGAAATCTTCTGGCGTCATGGTTATGACGCAACGTCGCTGAACGATCTGGTCGAGGCTACCGGGGCGAAGGCGCCAACGTTGTACGCTGAATTTGGTAACAAGGAAGGGTTGTTCAGGGCGGCGGCAGAGCGGTATATCGCCAAATTCGCCGACCGCGGCCGGGCGCTGTTGGCCAATCCCAAGTGTAGCGTGGCGCAGGCTACCGAAGATTTCATGCGCGACACGGCGGCAATGTATACCGATAAAAACCTGCCATCGGGCTGTTTTATCATCTGCACGTCCGCCGCGCTGTCGTCATCATCGGATGAGGTGGCGAAAATGTTGCGTGCGCGCCATCATTTCCAGGAGAACATGCTTACCGACTTTTTACGCTCCCGTCAGGAAGCTGGCGAGTTACCGGCGCAAACCGATATTTCCACCCTGGCGAAATATCTGACCTGTATCCAACAGGGTATGTCGGTCCAGGCTCGCGACGGCGCCACCCGCGAAGAGCTCGACAGTATCGTTTCCACGCTGATGGGCCTGTGGCCGGCGCTGGTGCGCTTAGGCGTTACCCCTTCCACCGCCGGGGTTCGCGTACCGCAGCGGGACATTGCCTAAAGCCGTGGCGGCTACCGGCCCTCGGCATGCCAGCCGCCGCCCAGGGCGGCAATCAGCTGCACGCTGGCGGTCCATTGGGTGCTACGCAGCGACAACAGGCTTTGTTGCTCAGTCAGGCTGGTATTTTGCGTACTCGCCACGTCCAGATAGTCAATCATGCCGGCCTGATACTGATTATAGGTTACTCGGGCCGACTCCTGGGCGGACTGTGCCGCGCGCTGCCGGGCGGCGATCTCCGTCTCAAGGGTGGTCAGCTCCACCAAATAGTTTTCCACCTCTTGAAATGCCGACAGCACGCTCTGGCGATAACTGGCTACGCTGGCGTCGTAACTGGCGCGCGCCTGCTCAACGCTGGCTTTGGTGGCGCCAAAGTCCAATAGCGTCCCGCTGAGTTCCGGTCCCAACGACCATACCCGGTTGGGCATGGAGATGAGGTTATGCAACGCCGAACTTTCGAAACCGCCGCTGGCGCTTAAGGTCAGGTCGGGATAGTACGCCGCTTCGGCCACGCCGATGGCGGCATTGGCGGATGCTACGTTGCGCTCGGCATAGGCAATATCCGGGCGGCGTTGCAATAATTGCGCGGGCAATGCTTGTGGTATCGGCGGCAGCGTAGCGTTAAGCGGGGCGGCGGGAAGGCTAAACTGTGCCGGCGATTTACCCATCAGCACGGCGATAGCATGTTCCAACTGGGCTCGTTGCCACTGTATATCCAGCGCGGATGCCCGGGCACTTTCCAACTGTGTTTGCGCTTGAGCCAGCGTCGCGCGGGATTCACTGCCGGCCCGATATTTGTTTTCGATGACGTTAAGGTAACGTTGATAAGCGTCGACGCTTTGCTGATACAAATCGATTTGCTGATCCATAATCCGCAACTGAAAATAATCCTGCGCCAGCTCCGATTGAGCGCTCAGGGTAATATTCGCCAATTCGGCGGCGCTGGCCTGGGCGCTGGCCTGGTTCTCCTCAACGGTGCGCCGCAGTTTCCCCCAAATGTCCAACTCCCAGCTGGCGCTGACCTCAGCCTGGTGGGTATTGCCCACACTACCGGCGGAGCCGCTGCGGGTGGTGTCGGCGGTCCCGGTCACCGTCGGATACAGTTTGGCGCGCGAGGCCGCGCTCAGCGCCCGCGCCTGCCGGTAGAGCGCATCATATTGGGCAACGTTCTGGTTGGAGATTGTCACCTGGCTCAGCAGGGCAGAGAGCGTGGGATCGTTATAGACCGACCACCACTCGCCTTTACCGAGCTGATCCTGCGGGGTGGCCAGGGTCCAACCTTTCGCCTGCTTGAACTGGGCCGGCACCACCATCGACGGGCGCCGGTAATCCGGGCCCACCATGCAGCCGGCAATAAGTAAGGCCAATACCAAGGGGAGCGGTTTAAGGGCGCCGAATCTGCATAATGTTGTCATATCGTTATTGCCGCTATAAAGGTTAAAACGTTAAAAAAAAGATCCATAACGCCGACACGCTCGGTGCGTTTCGGCGGTGTACCACGGTAGCCGGGACTATTAACTATCAACGCCCTGCGCGCCGGATTTGGCATACCGTCGCCAGATTCGCCGGCCGGAACGGCTGAGGCGATCAAGATAGAGATACACCACTGGGGTAGTAAACAGCGTCAACAACTGGCTCAACGCCAGTCCGCCGGCAATGGCCATTCCCAGCGGGCTGCGCAAATCCGCGTCGCCGCCGCTGCCGAGCGCCAACGGCAGTGCGCCGAAAAAAGCCGCCAGGGTGGTCATCATAATCGGCCTAAAACGCATCAGGCAGGCTTGGGTAATGGCCTGCTCGGGGCTCAGCCCCTGTTTACGCTCCGCCGCCAGCGCGAAATCAATCATCATGATGGCGTTTTTCTTGACGATGCCGATCAGCAGCAATATGCCGATGAGGGCGATGACCGTCAGCTGGGTATGGGTCATGAGCAACAACAGCAGCGCGCCCAGCCCGGCGGAGGGCAGGGTGGAAAGTATGGTCAATGGATGGATATAACTCTCATAGAGCATCCCGAGTACGATATAGACCGCCGCCAACGCGGCGAGTATCAGCCATGGCATGCTGGCGGCCAGCGCGGCGAACGCCTTGGCGGTGCCCTGAAACCCGGCCTGGATGTCGCTTGGCAGGCCGATGCGCACCATCGCGGCTTTGATCAACTGCTGGGCCTGCTCCAGTGACACCCCGTCCGCCAGGTTAAACGCCACGGTACTGGTGGCGGATTGGCCCTGGTGCGCAACCGAGAGGGCGGCGTTGGCGCCGCTAAACCGGGCAAACGCGGCAATGGGGATTTGCTTGCCTTCCTCATTGACCACCAGCAGATCGTTGAGGATCGCCGGATCGGCGGTGAAATCGCCGCTTAAGGTCATGACCACATGGTATTGATTCAGGGTCTTATAGCGCGTGGCGATTTGCCGCTGGCTAAAGGCGTTGTTGAGCAGGGTATCAAGCATTTTGACATTCACCCCCAGCCGGATGGCTTGGTCGCGATCGATGGTGAGCATCACTTCCTGGCCACCGGTTTGGGCATCTGAATCCACGCCGGTCAGTTCGGGAATTTTTTCCAGCGCCGCCTTGACCTTCGGTGTCCACACCCGCAGGGTGCTCAAATCATCGGCCTGCAGGCTGTATTGATAGAGCGCGTTGGCACTGCGCCCGCCAATATGTAGATCCTGCGCCGGCATTAAAAACAGCTGCACCCCCGGCTGGCTCATTCCTTTGGCGGTAAGCCGGTTGGCCACCTGTGCCGCGTTGGCGTCACGTTGTGAAAAATCCTTTAGGTGAACAAAAAAGTTGGCGGTGTTGCGCGAACCAAACCCGCCGCTGCCCATGGAGGACAGTACGCCATCCACCGCCGGATCCTGTTGTATTAATTTTGAAAAGGCCTCTACCTTTGGCTTCATCGCCTGGAAGGAGACATTTTGATCGGCGCGCAGCATGCCCATTAACAGCCCGGTATCCTGATTAGGGAAAAACCCCTTCTCCACTACCGTATAGAGGAAGATATTCAATGCGACGGTCAGCAGCAGGCTAAACAGCGTCAGCCGCTGGTGGCGAAGCACCCAGGCCAGGGCCACTGCGTAGCCGGCCAGCAGCCGGGCCAATCCGCGCTCGATCAGCGCGTTGATCCGGGACGGTTTTTTGGTCACCGGCGGTTTGCGCTTCAACAACCGCGAACACAGCATGGGCGTCAGGCTCAGCGACACCAGCATGGAAATCAGCAGCGAGACGGTAAGCGTTACCGCGAACTCGCGAAATAGCCGGCCGACAATGCTGCCCATCAGCAATATGGGAATAAATACCGCCACCAGCGATAGCGTCATGGCCAGCACGGTGAAGCTCACCTCTTGCGCGCCCCTGATTGCCGCGCGTACCGGCCCCATGCCCTGTTCGATATAGCGGGTGATGTTCTCCAGCACCACGATGGCGTCATCCACCACGAACCCCGTACAGATAATCAGCGCCATCAGCGACAGATTATCCAGGCTATAACCCAACAGATACATTACCGCACAGGTGCCGATGATCGATACCGGCAAGGCCAGCGCGGGAATAATGACCGCCTGCAGGTTGCGCAGGAAAATAAACACCACGCCGATGACCAGGGCGACGGCGATGAGCAGCGTCTCTTCGGTATCACGCAGCGACGCGCGAATATTCGGCGATCGGTCGATGACCATATGCAAACCCACATCGCCGGGCAGCGTGGCGGCCAGCTCCGGCAATCGCGCTTTGATGGCGTCGATGGTCTCCAGCATATTGGCGCCGGCCTGACGGGTAACGCCTACCATGACGGCATGGGTATCGTTGTAATACCCAACGTTATACTTGTCCTCCACCGAGTCGTACACATTGGCCACATCGCCCAGCCGGACCTCGGTGCCGTTTTGATAGCTGACGATAAGCGATCGATAGTCCTTGGCCAGATCCAGCTGGCCGTTACCGTCCACCACCCACGATTGCCGATCCCCCTGCAGCACCCCTTTGGGTAAGTTGCTGGTGCTGTTGGCGATAGCGGCGCGCACGGTATCAAGCGACAAACCAAAATGAGTGATCATCTGCGGGCGCAAATCAATACGCACCGCCGGAAGCGAACTGCCTACCAGCGACACCTGGCCTACCCCGGTGACCTGGGCGATTTTTTGCTGGATTTCGCTGGAAGCCAGATCATAGAGTTCTCCACTGCCGCGGGTGGATGAGGTTAAGGCCAGCATGACGATCGGCGCGTCGGAGGGATTGGCTTTGCGGTAGGTCGGCAGCGACGGCATGCTGGAGGGTAGCAGGCTGCGCGCGGCGTTGATTGCCGCCTGCACATCGCGCGCGGCGCCGTTGATATCCCGATCAAGGTCGAACTGTAAAATCACGTTGGTGGAGCCCTGGGAACTACTGGAGGTCATCTCGGTGATGCCGGCGATCTGTCCCAGGGCCCGCTCCAATGGGGTTGCCACCGTGGCGGCCATGGTCTCCGGGCTGGCGCCCGGCAGGCTGGCGGTCACCATCACGGTGGGAAAGTCCACCTGCGGCAGCGGTGCCACCGGCAATAGCCGATAGCCCAACAGGCCGAGCAGCAGGATCGCCAGGGTGAGCAGCAGCGTGGCCACCGGGCGGAAGATAAACAGCCGTGAGATATTCATCACTCCGCCTGCTTGCCTTGGCGGCGCCACAGGCGTTGACTGCGCCGCGACAGGTCGTCAAACCACAGGTAAATC
>JAATGH010000242.1 GCA_015654745.1 Enterobacterales bacterium | reverse complement strand
CGGGTAACCATGACGCGACAAGTGCTCAACGAAGCAATCCTTTGTGCCCAAATGACGCATTAAATAACGCTGGGTGCTCCTACAACAGGGACTTCCGGAGACCTTGGGGAAGTATATGGCTTTCACATTATGATTACAATTCCCCTACAATTTGTTTGGTAACATTTGGGTCGTTTAGTGACTTGGGTCACGAATTTTACATTTACCTTAAATCTATATAACCAGATTGACAAAAAAGCAACAATTCCATTACAAATGAGCCAGCCAGTATGCTATAACCGATGCAAGTATTGGCACAGAAAACTTCCGCCACGACAAAGATTATGCAACAGTGTGAGGCGCATCTTATTCTTCGGGGATAAGGTGTCTTTATAAATGGCTAAAATTAATACCTGTAAATCTTTAACAACCGAGGAACGCCGTTCTTTCATCCTCGACGGGAACAACTTGCACCACCCTTAAGCTCTGTACCCTGCATAACGTTAAGCCGGAGCGACGGGCTGACAATAAGCGCAAGGTCCCGCAGGCATGCCGGTACCCTATGGTGGAAGATTTATCATATAAGCGCTAAGGAGATTATAATGGCTGACAATAAAGCAACGCTGAACCTACCGGGTGAAGCGCCGATTGAGCTCGATGTATTGACCGGAACGCTGGGCGCGAAAGAGATCGATATCCGCAAGCTGGGCGGCAAAGGCTACTTTACCTTCGATCCGGGCTTCACCTCCACGGCGTCCTGCGAATCCAAGATTACCTATATCGACGGCGATGAAGGTATTTTACTTCATCGCGGTTTTCCTATTGATCAACTGGCACTGCACTCTAACTTTCTCGAAGTCTGCTATATCCTGTTGAATGGCGAGTCGCCGACGCTTGCGCAATACGAAGAGTTCCGCGATATCGTGACCCGCCATACCATGGTGCACGAGCAGATTACGCGCCTGTTCAACGGTTTTCGCCGCGACTCCCATCCGATGGCGGTACTGTGCGGCGTGACCGGCGCGCTGGCGGCCTTTTATCATGACTCCCTGGATGTTAACGTTGAGCGCCATCGCGAAATCGCGGCGTTCCGCCTATTGTCAAAAATGCCGACCGTGGCCGCCATGTGCTACAAATATTCCATCGGACAGCCCTTTGTTTATCCGCGCAACGATCTCTCTTATGCCGGCAATTTCCTGCATATGATGTTTTCCACGCCGTGCGAAGAGTATGTGATCAATCCGATCCTGGAACGCGCGATGGATCGCATACTGATTCTGCATGCCGACCATGAGCAAAACGCGTCCACGTCCACGGTACGCACCGCCGGCTCCTCCGGCGCCAACCCGTTTGCCTGCATCGCGGCGGGGATTGCCTCTTTGTGGGGACCGGCCCATGGTGGCGCCAACGAGGCCACGCTGCGGATGCTGGAAGAGATTTCCAGCGTCGAGCATATACCCGCCTTTATTGAACGCGCCAAGGACAAAAACGACTCATTCCGTTTGATGGGCTTCGGTCACCGGGTGTATAAAAACTATGACCCTCGCGCCACCGTCATGCGTGAAACCTGCCACGAAGTGCTAAAAGAGCTCAAACTGTCGGACGATCTGCTGGCGGTCGCCATGGAGCTTGAGCATATCGCGCTACATGACCCCTATTTCATTGAGAAAAAGCTCTACCCGAACGTTGATTTTTATTCCGGTATCATTCTTAAGGCGATGGGCATCCCCTCGACCATGTTTACCGTCATTTTCGCCATGGCGCGCACCGTCGGCTGGATTGCCCATTGGAAAGAAATGCACGATGACGGGGTTAAAATCGCCCGGCCGCGCCAGCTTTATACCGGCTATGATAAACGTGAGTTTGTTTCCCAGATTAAGTAACGCGTATACCCCCACAGTATCAGCAGAACGCCGCTTAACGCGGCGTTAGACTGCTAACAAATAACAAACGTGTGCGTGAACTAACGGTGGATATGATGGGTAAGGAGAGTAAAGCGTAGCGCGCCAGGGAAGGCGCGCACGAGCCTACATGGATGTATTCACGGCGTCTTGACGATCTTGCCCATCATGCCCGCTAGCACGGTTATGTCATCAAACTCACGCCGCTTAACGCGGCGTTTTTTTATGCCATGGTGGCGGGTTGATGCGCCGGATCCAGCTGCCAGGCGAGTTGTTCCAGATAGCGGGTCTGCTCCAGCCAGGCGGCGTGGGCCTCATCCAGCGTACACTGGATGAAGTGAATCGGCTCGCCCAGGCGAATTTGCGCGAGATGGAACAGATCGGCGGCGATAACGCAGGCAATCCGCGGATAGCCGCCGGTAGTCTGCGCATCCGCCATCAGCACAATCGGCTGGCCGCCATGCGGGACCTGCACCACTCCGGGCAGCAGACCGTGAGAAAAGAGTTCCCGGTCGGTATTGCGTTTTAGCATCTGCCCTTGTAAACGGTAGCCCATGCGGTTGCTCTGCGGGCTAAGCTGCCAGCTGGAGCGCCAAAACGCCTCCTGGGAATCGGCGGAGAATTCGCGATATTCCGGGCCCGGCAGCGCACGCACGCGATTGCCGAACAGCAGTTGCCTGATGCCGATTTGCCGGGATGGCATCGCGCGCACCCGCCCGGCAATCAAGAGATCGCCATCCATGATTTTACGCCCCAGATAACCGCCGAAACCGCCTTTAAGATCCGTGCTGCGCGAATTCAGCACCTCCGGCACGTCAATCCCCCCTGAAACCGCCAAATAGCTGCGCATGCCGTGTTTTGGCGTCGCCAGCCTGATGATCTGTCCCGGACGAACCTGAAAACGCCAGCCGGTCCAAATAGGTTTGCCATCGAGCTGGGCATGGCAATCGGCGCCGGTCAACGCCAGCCAGCCGGGGGCGGTAATTTCCGCACTGAATTGGCCGAGGGTGATTTCAAGCACCGCCTCATCCATGGAATTGCCCACCAGCAGGTTTGCCGTTTTCATCGCGGGAAGGTCCAATACGCCACCCAGGCTCACGCCGAGATGACGAAAACCGATGCGGCCGCCATCCTGAATGGCGGTCATCATGCCGGCATGCAGTACCTTTAGCATACGCCCTCCCGTTGGGGCACAAATCGCACGTTGTCACCGGGCATAAGCAGCGTCGGCGGATCGTTGCGCGGGTCGAACAGGGCCAACGTCGTTCGCCCGATAATTTGCCAGCCCCCCGGGGTTTCAAGCGGATAAACGCCAGTCTGTTTCCCGCCGATACCTACCGAACCGGCCGGCACGCTCAGTCGGGGTTCGGCGCGGCGTGGCGCGCTAATGCCTTCCGGCAGTCCGCCCAAATAAGGAAATCCCGGTTGGAAACCGAGAAAAAAGACGACATAGGTCACGCTGGAATGGCACTCCACCAGTTGGCGCGCCGACATGCCGACATAATCCGCCACCCAGGCTAAATCAGGACCCGCCTCACCCCCGTAAATCACCGGAATATCCACCTCGCGGGACACGGGAATCAGGGCCTCGCTTTCTTCCCACCAACTTTGTAGACGTTCAATAGCATCCAGCGCCGAGCGTTGTGGATTGGCCAGCAGAACGGTCAGGTTATTCATGCCCGGAATGACCTCACGGACTTCTTCATGGCCCGCTATCCGCGCGGCAAGTCCCCAAATGCGCTGCTGGCTTTCCAAAGTAATGGGAGGTTCCAGCTCAAGCACGACCGTGCTTTCGCCCAATAAGTAACATCGAGCCCGTTGCAATACCGCCTCCTGGGAAACAATTCCGGTTAACCGGTGATGTATTGCAGGTAATGTAATGCGTTTAGGGGAAAAATGTAATAGCCGGCGGCTTCACGCCGGGTTCGGGATATCAATAAATGTGACATCCATACCGTGGAATCTGGCCAGCCATTCGCCCAGGGCCTTGATACCGCCACGCTCGGTGGCATGATGACCGGCGGCGTAAAAATGCAGTCCCGTCTCCCGGGCGATATGGATGGTCTGCTCGGAGACCTCGCCGGTGATAAAGGCATCCACCCCGGCCTGGACCGCCTGGTCGATAAACTCTTGGCCACCACCGGTACACCAGGCCAGCCGGGAAATTTTCGCCGGTGCGTTATCGCCGCAGTGAAGGACTTCCCGCTCCAGGCGCGTTTCTAACAGCCGCAGCAGCTCAAGCGGCTCAATGGCCGGTAAGAACTCGCCCCAGGGAACCAGCGGCGCCAGTTGCCCCTTGATGTCGATACCCAGTAATGCCGCGAGCTGGGCGTTATTGCCCAAGGTGGGATGAGCGTCCAGCGGGAGATGCCACGCATACAGGTTGATGTCGTGGTTAAGCAGGGTTTTCAGACGGCGTTGTTTCATGCCGCGGATCGCCGGCGGTTCGTTTTTCCAAAAATAGCCATGATGCACCAGCACCGCATCGGCGTTATGGACCACGGCCGCATCAAGCAGCGCCTGGCACGCGGTGACCCCGGTGACGATTCGCTTGACGTCTGCGCGCCCTTCGACCTGTAATCCATTGGGGGCATGGTCTTGGAACGTCGCTGAGTTGAGTTGCTGGTTGATGAGTTGTTCCAAATCAGTATTACGCATAACGGTAAAACCTTCTTCCAGGCATGACACTACGATTATCGCGGCCTTTGCTTACCCAAGGGCTTTCGCGGCCTTATACGCCGCCAGGGTGGACTGGCGCGCAATGCCATGATCCACGATGGGCGGCGGATAATCCAGTCCGTCATGGCCCTTGTCAGGCCAAAGATGCGGTTCGTGCAAATAGTGGTCAGGCACTGCGGATAATTCCGGCAACCACCGGCGGATAAATTCCCCCTGCGGGTCGAAACGTCGGCCCTGAATGGTGGGATTAAAAATCCGAAAATAGGGTGCGGCATCCGTTCCGGTGGACGCGGCCCATTGCCAACCGCCGTTATTCGCGGCAAAGTCGCCGTCAATCAGCCGGGACATGAAATAACGCTCCCCTTCACGCCAGTCGATTAACAAATCCTTCACCAGAAAACTGGCGGTGATCATGCGCAGCCGGTTGTGCATCCAGCCGCTCTGGTTGAGCTGCCGCATGGCGGCATCGACGATAGGGTATCCGGTTTGCCCCCGCTGCCAGGCGCTTAGCCGCTCGTCGTCGCGCCGCCAAGCGACATGGCGCGTCCAGCGAATAAACGGCTGCCGTTTACACAGGGCCGGGAACGCGACAATGAGATGGCGATAAAAATCGCGCCAGATCAGTTCGTTCAGCCAGGTAAACGCGCCACTGTCCGAACCGGCCAGAACCTCGGGATACGCCTGGCGCAGGCGATTGAAACATTGGCGAGGCGAAAGCACGCCAATCGCCAGATAGGCGGAAAGCCGGCTGGTGCCGTCCAGTGCCGGCAAATCGCGCGCCGTGCGATAATCCTGCATCTGCTGATGGCAGAAAGTGCGTAGACGCGACAGGGCCGCCGCCTCCCCGGCCGGATAATCATCACCCGGCTCTTGGGTCGGATAGTCAAATGGCGTCAGGTCATCGGCGGTTTCCGGTATGACACCGGCGCGCGGCGCGGGCGCGGGCACGCACTGCGGGTCGGCGTCGAGAAGTTGGCGCAAAAACGCATTGCGAAACGGCGTAAACACCTTATACATATTGCCCCCGGTTTGCACCGTGCCGGGCGGTAATAGCACACTGTCGTCAAATCCCTGGCACACCACGGTACCGGCCAATTCACGCTCCAGCACGGCGTCGCGCTGGCGTTCATTAAATTCATACTGATAATTGTAAAACAACGCGCTAACCTGCCGCTGGCGGCAAAAATCCACGAGCCAGGAGACTGATGTCTGAAAATCGGCGCATTGCCCGTAGTACATAGGAATGCCCCGCTGGGCCAATGACTGCTTTAACACCATCAGATTGTTAAGTAAAAAACCGGCCTGGCGCGGCGCCATGCCATGCTGTTTCCATTGTTCCGGCGTGGCAATGTAGACCGCAAGCACGCGGGCGTCGGGATCCCGGCACGCGGCATACAGCGCCGGGTTGTCATGGACGCGCAAATCCGCGCGCAGCCACACGAGATGGGTTTTCATATTGTCTTCCTTGAGGTTAATGGCCGTAGCGTAACCGCAGGGCTTCCGGGTAAGGTTCAAAATAGCGCTGCTGCGCCAGCCAGTCGTCCGGATATTCGGCCATGTAGTGTTTCAATAACGTAATAGGCGCGAGCAGCGGCTGTAGCCCTTGCCGATAACGATCAATGAGCAGCGCCAGCTCCTGCCGCTGTTGGTTCGTGAGATGACGCCGGAAATAGCCTTGGGCATGCATCAGGACATTAGTATGGTTTGGCCGCGTGGCGCTGTTCGCCAGCAGCGCCATCAGCCGGTTACGATATTCCATGGCGAACAGCTCCAGCGAGTCCCACCGGTCCATGGCCGCAACAAAGGGACCTAGCTGCCGGTACAACGGCTGGGAATGGGCCAGCAGCAATAGCTTATAGCGGCTATGAAAAGCCATGAGTCCGCCACGGGTCAAAGGTTGTCCCATCAACTGGTTAAACTCGAACAGCGTAAACACTCTGGCGACGAAATTCTCACGCAGCTGCGGGTCGTTTAACCGGCCGTTCTCCTCCACCGGCAGCCAGGGAAGTTGGCGCATTAACGCCTGGGTAAATAACCCGACGCCATCTTTTTGCGAACCGCCCCGGTCGTAAACCCTGACTCGCTCCATACCACAGCTGGGGGATTTGGCGCAGACGATATAACCCGATAAATGGGTCAGCCGCTGGCTTTGCCGCACTGAAAACGCCGTCATGGCGTCGGTCAGATCCTGCTCATCCGGGCTTTTACCGGAGTGCATGCCAATCCGGCCCGTTGGGTCTTTGACCAATCGCAACGCCGGGCGCGGCGCCGTCAAGCCGATAGCCATTTCGGGACAGATCGGCTCAAAATGCACAAACGGCGCCAAGTCATCCACGGCAAAGGCAAAACGCCGATGCCCTCCGTCAAAACGCACTTTCTCACCCATCAGGCACGCGCTGATGCCGATCGGAATTTTATTGCCCATGCTTCGCCCCCCGAGTGGTAAATCCATTTGCAAAGCGTAGACGATCCGGGGTCGGCCGGTCGACGGCTTTTTTCTTAAGTCGCGCCGGTTAATTAACGCAACCCAAGGTACCGACGGCAAATGAATGACTCTCCGAAGAGTGCGCTTTTTTCGTGATAAAAGCGCCAGGTTGCGGCAATTTTCATAACCTGTGCCGCAATCTTTGCACTTTATAGAGTGTCGTAGTATGGATATGGAGATAACTGCGCGCCGTTCTGGCTAAACTCGGGGTTTAACAGATATTGCTAAGGAAACAGCTTGGGAGCGTTAATGGCTAAACCGCAACCGCGAACACTAATCGGAAAGCTTTTAGTCAATGGGAAAGCGCGCTGGCAAACACCGTTAACCGGCTGCACGGTTGCCCTATTGCTGTGCGCGCTGATTACCCTGCTGGCACAATGGCTGGCGCCACATATCGAACCGGCCAATCTGATCATGGTGTATTTATTGGCGGTGATGCTGGTGGCACTGTTTTACGGCCGCTGGCCATCGGTGTTTTCCGCCATCGTCAATGTGCTTGTTTTTGATCTGTTTTTTGTCCAACCGCTTGGTTCGCTGGCGGTAAGCGATTTGCAGTACCTGGTCACCTTCGCCGTCATGTTGATCGTCGGGCTGACCGTAGGCAACCTTACGGCCGGGGTGCGGCATCAAACCCGCATAGCCCGCACCGGCGAGCGGCGGGCGCGGCTACTTTATGAGATGTCGTCCGCCCTGGGCCAGGCTATGACCCAAGCAGAGATCGCCGCGACCGCCCAGCATTTTATCGATAAGGCCCTAACGGCCCGGTCACGTATTTTCGTGCGGCAAGGTCATACTTTGGTCGATATGACGCCGGAGACGTCAGACGGCGGGCTGGCGGTGGAACCCGCCACGGTCCACTGGAGTATTGATCGCGATAAACCCGCAGGCCTGGGCACCGACACGCTACCGGGCATCCCCTACCGATTGTGCCCATTGCAAGTTGATCAGCGTCGTTTCGGCGTACTGGCCATCAAGCCAAGCAAGTCCAGGGAATGGTTATTGCCCGAGCAGCAACGGCTATTGGAAACCTGCACCCTATTAACCGCAGGCGCACTGGAGCGTTTTGCGCTCGCTGAAAGCGCTGAAAAAGCGCGCCTGGCCACCGAAGGTGAACGGTTACGTAACGCGCTGCTGTCGGCGCTGTCCCATGACCTGCGCACGCCACTTACCGTATTATCCGGGCAGGCTGAAAACCTGGCATGGGATCTTACCAGTGTGAGTTCACCCTACGCCAGTCAGGCTGACGATATCCATCAACAGGCCCTGGACACCGCCCGCTTGGTCAGCAACCTATTAGATATGGCTCGACTGGGATCCGGCGGAATGGTGTTTCATCCATCCTGGCAGTCATTGGAAGAGATGATGGGTAGCGCTCTGCGCACGATGCGGGGTTCATTAAGCCGCAATCACGTCCAAATCGATTTGCCGGACGCGGGCCTATTGGTTGAATGCGATGGCGTCCTTATGGAACGGGTATTTATTAATTTATTGGAAAATGCGGTAAAATACGCCGGCCCCGATGCGGGTATTGTACTGCGTGCCGACACGCGTCCAGGCTGGCTGGAGGTCACGGTGGAAGATACCGGGCCAGGGATCCCTCCCGGCGCGGAAATCGCCATTTTTGAAAAGTTTGCCCGCGGCCACCGGGAATCCGCCATTCCCGGTGTCGGACTGGGCTTGGCTATTTGCCGGGCGATAATTGATATTCATCAGGGACGGATTTGGGCGGATAATACCCGTTCGGGCGGGGCCCGTTTTCATTTCACCCTGCCCTTGACCGCGCCGCCAGAGCTGGCGCAAACGGAGGAAACGTGAGCACGCTGACTGCCAATATTCTGATTATCGAAGACGAAGACGCCATTCGTCGTTTTGTCCGCCAAGCCCTGGAGCGCGAGGGGTATCGGGTTTTCGATGCGGAAAACATGGCGCGCGGGTTAATAGAAACCGCCACTCGCAAACCAGATCTCATCGTGCTTGACCTGGGCCTACCGGATGGTAACGGCGTGGATTTCATCCGCGACCTGCGCCAATGGAGCGCCATCGGTATTCTGGTGCTGTCGGCCCGCAGCGATGAGCAGGATAAAATTGATGCGCTAGACGCCGGTGCCGATGATTATTTAACCAAACCCTTCGGGATCGGCGAGCTGCTGGCGCGAGTGCGCGTAGCCCTGCGCCGTCCGGTACGCGGTGAAGAGAAACCGCAGCTGGTATGCTTTGGCGCCATTAGCGTCGACTTGGTCAATCGCCAGGTGAGCCGGGAGGGAGAATTACTTCACCTGACGCCAATTGAGTTTCGCTTGCTGGCAACCCTCCTGGCCCATCAAGGCAAGGTCTTGACCCAGCGTCATCTGTTACGCGAGGTGTGGGGTCCCAACGCGGTGGAACACAGCCACTATCTGCGTATTTATATGGGCCATCTGCGGCAAAAACTGGAATCCGACCCGGCGCAGCCCAACCACCTGCTTACCGAAACCGGTATTGGATATCGTTTTATGCTGTAATTTGCAGGCTGCCGGCTAAGGTTGTCGTCCTGTTTAGACCGGGCGAATAATATCATTTTTGTACAGCAACTCCGGATCAAGGATTATCATGAGTACTTGGCTAATTTATGCCCTGCTTTCCGCCCTGACGGCCTCGTTGGTGGCGATTTTCGGCAAAATAGGTTTACAACACCTGGACGCCAATAGTGCTACCGCCATTCGTTCGGTGGTGATGGCGTTTTTTTTAATCGGTGTAGTGGTGGCTCAGGGCAAAATGCATTTGGTCAGCGACATACTGGCGGATAAAAAGGCGCTGGGATTTATTGTGCTGAGCGGGGTGGCCGGCGCCCTCTCATGGCTGTTTTATTTTATGGCGATTAAATTTGGCAACGTTTCCCAGGTTGCGCCCATTGATAAGCTCAGCGTGGTGTTTGCGGTGATCATGGCGGTAATACTGTTTGGGGAAAAAGTATCGCTGATGGCCGGTGCCGGGGTGGCGTTAATTACCGCCGGCGCGCTGATGGTGGCCCTTGGTTAAGACTTTGCGCCCTATTCCATAACATCCCGGCGGTCCGGATTACACCCGCCGGGGTTGGGTTCACTTGCGCGCGGAGCCATGGCGGCGCCCGCTGGCAAGCGTACTCAATGGGTTATGGGCGTTACTTGGCCCCTGCCAACGCCTGATTGACAATTTCCACCGCTTCTTTTTCAATTTGGGCACGGTGTTCGGCGCCAAGAAAACTCTCACAGTAGATCTTGTAGGCTTCCTCGGTGCCGGACGGGCGCGCCGCGAACCAGCCATTTTTGGTCATCACCTTCAGGCCGCCGATGGACGCACCGTTGCCCGGGGCCTCGGTCAGACGGGCGGTAATGGGGTCACCCGCCAGGGTGCTGGCGCTGACCATTTCCGGCGACAGTTTTCCCAGGATGGTTTTCTGGGCATGCGTGGCCGAGGCCTGGATGCGATTATAGCTGGGCGCGCCAAAACGTTTAGCTAACTCATCATAATGTTGCTGGGGATTTTTACCGGTAACCGCGGTAATTTCCGCCGCCAGCAGGCACATGATAATGCCGTCCTTATCGGTGGACCACGGTTGCCCGTCAAACCGCAGAAACGAAGCGCCGGCGCTCTCTTCGCCGCCAAAACCCAGGCTACCGTCAAACAGGCCGTCTACAAACCATTTAAATCCAACGGGAACTTCCACCAGCCGGCGGCCGAGATCCGCCACCACGCGGTCAATCATCGCGCTTGATACCAGCGTTTTGCCCACCGCCACATCGGCGCCCCACTGCGGGCGATGCTGGAAGAGATAATTAATCGCCACCGCCAGAAAATGGTTAGGGTTCATCAATCCCGCCGGCGTGACGATGCCATGACGGTCATAGTCAGGATCGTTGGCCAGCGCCAAATCAAATTTATCGCGCAGCGCCAGCAGGCCGGTCATGGCCCATGGCGAAGAGCAATCCATCCGGATAATGCCGTCATGATCGAGATGCATAAACCGGAAGGTTTGATCAATCTCTTCATTTACCAACGTCAAATCCAGTCGGTAAAATTCCGCAATCCGCTGCCAGTAGGCGATACCTGAGCCTCCCAGAGGATCGACCCCCAGTTTCAGCCCGGCTTTCTGGATTGCCGCCATATCCACCACGTCAGCCAGCCCTTCGACGTATGCCTGCACCAAATCCTGGGCGTGAATATGGCCGCATTGCCAAGCAGCGTCCAGCGTCTGACGCTTCACGCCGCGCAGATCCTCGGCCAGCAGGGCGTTGGCGCGTTCCTCAATCACCTTGGTCAAACCGGTGTCGGCCGGTCCGCCGTTAGGCGGGTTATATTTGATTCCGCCATCCTCTGGAGGATTATGTGACGGCGTGATCACAATGCCATCGGCTTGGTGACCACCGGAGCGATTGTGCGTCAAGATGGCGTTTGAGACCGCCGGCGTGGGCGTAAATCCATTGTCCTGCTGAACAATCACCTCAACGCCGTTGGCGGTGAGCACTTCCAGGACGGATATAAACGCCGGTTCGGACAAGGCGTGGGTATCCTTGCCGACATAACACGGCCCGGTGATACCCTGGTTTCGACGCTCTTCGGCAATCGCCTGGCTAATGGCCAGAATATGGGCTTCGTTGAAACTGTGCCGCCCCGCGCTGCCACGGTGGCCCGAAGTCCCGAACTTTACCGCATGGGCCGAATTGCCCGGTTCAGGGCGTAACACATAGTACTGCGAGGTTAACTGCGCGACATTAATCAGGTCGCTTTGCCGGGCGGGTTGCCCGGCGCGGGGACTATTAGCCATCGATATTTCTCCCTTCGCTGCTATACCCGTCACGCTTCACGGTGCAGGTGCGTTGGCTTTCCTGCAACTCGAATTATTTAGGGTGTATTTTCAAATGGTCAAATGGTGCCGCAAACTTTATCAGTCAGTTCCACCGGGAACTGCATGGCCAGCATGATGTGTTCCACCATGCCCCGTTTACGACCGGTGTTTGTATTGGTAATCACCCAATACGGCGTTTCAGGCACCTGCTTTGGTTTAGTATGGCTGCCATTTTGCAAAAGTGTCTGTTCATCAGGGGCAAAATAAGTGCGGGTTCGGCCATGGAGGAGATCCGCCGCTTCCGCGAACTGCGCGGGAGAGATGTTATAGAGCGTGGTCAGCACCAGCGTAAAGCGGTCGACCGCCTTGCGCTGTTCCGCATAGATATCGGAAAGCAATAGCTCGCGCATCGCCCTTACCCGGTCGCGGACCGGCGTGGCGGCATCCTGCTGAATCGGCTCCGGTTGCCGCGCCGGCCTGGCCGGGGCCGGTGCGCTGTTCTGCGCGTCAAATTTTAGCATGCGGCGCAAAATATCCGAGGCACTCTCGCCAATATGTTGGGTATGTCCGGCGATATAGCGGTAAAGGTCTTCGTCGACTTCGATAGTTTTCATCTTTTCCCGGGGCTTTCTTCTCATAAATCAATCATCAGGATTATACAAGCTAAACTGCCCCGGCGAATAGCGCTAGTAGCGGACTTGAGCAAAAAGTCGGATTAACCCCCGAAGTCTATGGGCGGCAAGGCCTTTTTTTGCGGCGCGGGAGAGAAAAACTCATGGTACGCTAACTGGCTTTCCCTGGCCCCAAGAGGATCATGATGAAATTACATTATCGCCTGCAGCCGGCCCAACGCGCGGACGATCGCCCGCCGGTGGCGCTGCTGCACGGTTTGTTCGGCAGCCTGGATAATCTCGGCGTATTGGCCCGACCGCTGCAGGAGCATCACACCACATTGCAAATCGATCTGCGCAACCACGGACTCTCGCCTCATGATGCCGACGCAGGCTATGACGCCATGAGCGGCGATGTGGCGACGCTGCTCGACCACTTAGCCATGGAATCCTGCATTTTGATTGGACATTCGATGGGCGGCAAAGTCGCGATGAGATTATCTGCGCGTCTCGGCGAACGCATCCGCGCAATGGTGGTCATCGATATGGCGCCGGTGGCCTATACCAGCCGCCATCACGACAATGTTTTTGCCGCGCTGCGTAAAGTCAGCGCCGCGGGCGTAACCCGCCGGAGCGAAGCCGCGGAATTAATGCGCGATGATATCGCGGACCAGGGTACCATCCAATTCCTGTTGAAATCATTTCAGCAAGGAACGTGGCAGTTTAATCTCGAGGCCCTATGGAACAACTACCCGGCGCTTATCGGCTGGCGGGAATCCGCGCCCTGGAGCGGACAGACACTGTTTATCCGCGGCGAAAAATCCCCTTACCTGGACGATGGTTACCGGGAGGCCATCCAACGGCAATTCCCGCAGGCGCGGGCTCATGTCGTATCGGGTGCCGGTCACTGGGTCCATGCGGAAAAACCCGAGGCGACGCTGCGCGCCATCCATCGTTTTCTGGACGGCCTTTCGCGCCGGCATGGGTAGGATGTCCGCGAGCATCAGCCCAAGGTTACGAGCGCGGCCTCACCCAACCTTGAGTTTACTATTGTCGTTTAAGCCCGGGGTGGGGTAACATGGCAGGCTATACCCGTCATACTTCACGTTGCAGGTGCGTTGGCTTTTCTCACTCGCCCAGTCACTTGCCTGGGCAAGCTCTTGGGGATTGATGAACCTCATCACCGAGATTCGCCCGTGGGCTAGCGCGAGCGCTGTTCAAATCTGTTCCAGACAGATTTGTCGCTGTGTCGCCGCCTT